>CANHCJ010000304.1 GCA_947458025.1 Rhodospirillales bacterium
GGGGGGAGCCAGAGGGGGGCGTCCCCTCACCAACCCACCCCCGAAAAAATTCCCCCAACCCCCTTGCACCCAAACTAACATTCCACTACCTCTCTAACCATGCATCCCTTCACCGCCCTCGTATCGCAGCTTGTGCAGTACGTGCGCGCCCTCATTGCGTCCGCCGCCCCGGCCCTGGCCGCCCCCGCCCGCCCCATCTACCGCGGCGCCCAGGATGGCTGGGTCCTCCCCCCTTGTGCCTCCTTCACCGAACGCTCGAACAAACAGCGATCGGCACTGAGACGAGTTGAGCGCCCCTGTGCCGGTTCCGGCTGTGCGCCGCCTGCCTCCAGCATTGCGCCGAATGCGCCAATGATCTCGATGATGTGCTCGCCGTCGGGGTCCTTGGGCGGGTGGACCACAACCTGATCAATCAGGGTCCGTGCCGCCTCGAGAACCTCCGGCGTGCGCCGGCTGATCATTGCCTGCTCCAACTGGGCCACACGCTGGCGATAGACGTGGCTGAGGTTCGCCGGGAGAAGCGGCTGGATCGGAGGAGCACGGTCGACCTGCGACCGCAGCTGTTCGCACCTGGCCTCGAGTTCATCGAGTTGGCGCCGGAGACTTTGGTGGCGCAGGCCGTCGGCAATGGCGTCGACCAGGTTGGACAGCTTGCGCTCGGCCTGGGCCAGGTCCCGTCGTGCCACCTCCTGGGTCGCACCGACCTCGCGGACCTCGTGCTGCCAGTCCTCGTTGAAGGCCTCGATGAAGTCCGGCACCAGATCGGGGTCCATCAGGTCACCGCGCAGGGACGCCAGCACCCGGCTGTCCAGCCGTCCTCGGCGGATCGATCGGCGGTTCAGGCAGGTGCCGTGCCTGGCAGCTTGGCATGTCAGGTAATCCTTGCCCCTGCTGATGAAGGGACCGCGGCAATGGCCGCAGATGACCTTGCCGCTCAGCAGGTGCTTCGGCCGACGCCGGTCCCAAAAGGCGGGCGGGCTCTCCGACCAGCTCTCCGGCGACGTGGCATGCACGGGGGCGACTTCGGCGGCGAGCCGCAGTTGCACGGCATCCCATAGCGCCTGCTCCACGATGCGCAGATGGGGGACATCGACCTTGATCAGGTCCTCCGCGGCGTTGATGCGGCGCACGCGCTGACCCGTCTGCGGGTCCTTCACCGAGCGCCGGCGGTTCCAGACGAGTGTCCCCGCATAGAGCCAGTTGCGCAGGATGCCGTCGCTGCGGATCGACCGGCCCCGGATGGAGGCGTCGTACCACAGTCCGCGGGAGGGACCAGGGATGCCCTCCTGGTTCAGGGCGCGGGCGATGGCTCGGGGGCTGGCGCCCGCCGCGTAATCCCTGAAGATCCGACGCACGACCACGGCCTGAGCCGGGTCGATCTCGCGTAGTCCGCGGTCGCGCTCGCCATCCGCCAGGAGACGGATGACCACCCGGTAGCCGTAGGACGGCCGGCTGATGCTGCGGCCCTGCAGGATGCGCCCCGCCTCGCCGCGACGCGTCTTGTCGGCCAGGTCCTTCAGGTACAGTGCCCCCATGGTGCCCTTGAGGCCGATGTGGAGTTCGGAGATTTCCCCCTCGGCCAGGGTGACGATACGCACGTCGGCGAAGCTGCACAGCTTGTAGAAGGCGGCGATGTGCTCCTGGTCGCGCGAGAACCGGTCCAGGCTCTCGGCCAGCACGAGATCGATCCCGCCCTGGCGCAGGCGCGCCAGCAAGGACTGGTAGCCCGGGCGCAGGGTGGTGGCACCGGAGAGGGCGGCGTCGGAGAAGGTCTCCGCGATGACCCAGCCCTCCCGCTGGACCCTCTGATGGCACAGCCGCAGCTGGTCCTCGATCGAGGCTTCGCGCTGCGCATCCGAGGAATAGCGGGCGTAGAGAGCGACTCGCATGGGCGTCACGACCTTCTCCGGGTCAAGGGGATAGACTTGTTGCTGGCGCCCGGGGGCATCGTCTTGGCGGCGGTGCGGGCCGTCTTCGCGGCGGCCATGCGCTGCTCGCGCCTGGCCTCCTTGCGCAGGGAGGCGATGAGCGTCTGGTGGTGTTCCGCCGCCTGGGCGGATGAGGCAGCGATGTACCGGCTGGTGGCGTGGGGTGATTGGTGCCCGAGGAGCCCCGACGCCGCTGCGACCTGGCCGGCATCGCCGCCGGCAATGGTGGTGGCCGAGCAATCACGGAAGCGGTGCGTGCTCAACCTGATGCCGAAGCGGGCCGGGATGTGCCGCTTCAACAGCTTCGCCAGGCCGCCGGGGGTGAGCGGCGTGCCCCCCTGCGCCAGCCACAGCCTCTGCCCTGGAGGGCAGGGGGCACGGCGTGGGTCGGGGCGCACCGGAGCGGCCAGCAGGATGGTGCGCACCTGCTGCAGGTAGCGGTCCAGTGCCGGCACGAGTTCCGCCGGCCAGGATGACAGGAGGGCACGGTGGTTCTTGGTCTCGCTGCCCGGGAAGCGCAGGAGGGGGCGCCCACCCTGCCATTGCAACTGCTGCCCGATCTCGATGCCCAGCAGGTTCGCCTCGCGCGGCGCGCGCAACGCCAGGAGCCCGATGATCAGCCCATCACGGAAGTCGCGCGCCGCCGCCACGCGCGCGCGGCTGGGAGGGCCATCATCGGCGCCGTTGTCCAGCTTCATGCCCGCGGCCGCGATCAGCTCCAGGGCAAAGGCAACGAGTTGGTCCGCCGGCACCAGCGTCTCGTGCTTGGCGCGGGACGGGACCGCACGGACCTGCAATCGCTTCTGCGCCGTCACCAGCCAGGTCCAGTCGATGTCCGGGAACATCGCCTTCACCGCCATGCACAGCACGCCGAGATAGCTGGCCACGGTCATCGGCGCACAGCCATTCGCCTCCAGGAAGGCCACGTAGCTCCGCAGGCGGTCGCGGGTGATCCGGACCGCAGGGGCTTCTGTATCCAGGTCGATCCCCTGGCCGGCCATCCAGGCCAGGAGGCGCCCGTAGGCCCCCATCGCACTGCGGCGCGAGGCTGGGCGCCATGCGGCCCCCGGCGTGAGCGGCTCCGGGAACGCCGGCATCCGGATGGCGGAGTTCCAGGCAGCCTGATCCGGCTGCGGCCATGCCCCAAGGGGCATGGCCTGATGAGTGCGACTCGTCTCGAGGTTCGTCGTCACGACCGGTTCCCCGTCAAGACCCGCGCGGGCGGCGCGGTGGGCGGCAGCCCGGCCCGCTGTCGTCACTCACCTCCCTCAGGGAGACGATCAGGGCGTCGTACCGCTCCACCGCGATCGCAGCCTCGAGGGCGGAGTAGTACTTCATGGTGGTGGCCAGCGAGGCATGGCCCAGCAGCCGCTGCACCATGCCGTGGTTGCCCGGGTTCTGGCGCAGGATCAGCCACGCCGCGATGTGGCGGAACAGGTGCGGGTGGATGTCCATTCCCGTGTTGACCGCGACCGCTTTCTCGATGGCCGAGCGCAAGCCGTCTTCGGTCTTGTGCGTGCCAGGGTTGGCACCGGGGAAGAGCCAGGCAGAGGGCTCTCTCTCCAGCAGCGGGCGATACCTTTCGAGATAGAGTTTCATGAGCCGGGCCGCCTCTCCCTGAAGCCGCCCCTCGATGGCGACGCGGTTCTTGACCCGGCGGAACACGATGCGCAGGACGTAGCTGCCATCGCTGTCGAGGCGCAGGTCCCGCCCGAGTTGCAGCGTAATGAGATTGCTGATCCGCAGCGGGATATGCAGGAGCAGCTCGATCGCCGCCGCGATCTGAACCTGTTGGGCGAGGCGGAGGGTGGGACGGCCGACCTTGCGAGCCGCCTCCAGCATCCGGGCCGGCAACGTCAGCAAGGCCTTCTGCCGGCCCGGATGCTCCAACTGGCGCAGCCGCTCCACGTTGCGATCGGCCATGCCACTCGGGCGCGGGCGCAGCCGCTCGGCCATCCTCTCCAACTTGGCGATATCCGTGGGACTGGTGGCGACCCAGTGGCGGGCGATCATCAGGACCACGTCCGCCAATTGGCCGGCATGCAGGGTCGGCTTGCACTCGGCCCTCTCCCAGAAGAAGGACAGCGCGAGCCGGGTGCGGTCCAGGCGCACCACGTCGGCGAGGCTCGCCAACTCGTTCACCGGTACGCCCTTTTGCACCAGCGCGCCAATCAACAGGCGCACCTGCTGCTTGCGGGTGGCCAGGGACCTGGGGCGCAGCTCGCGCCGCGTCGGCAGCGCCCTCTCGCTGAACGGGTCGGGGTCGGCCAGAGCGGCGAGCCACTCGTCCACGTCCTGCACCAGGTTCGCCGGCAGGGCCTCCCACGGCAGCGAGTAGGTCGACCGGTTGTCCGGAACGGTGAGCTTCTGCCCCGGCCAGCCCGACTGGTTGTCGGCCAGGGTGTTCCAGGCGCGGGCCACCTCCCGTGCCCCGCGGTCCGGTTCGCTGGCCAGGCTGAAATGGGTCAGGTCGTGCAGGTAGTCGGCCAGGATGGCGTCGGTGACGCCCTCCGGGGTGATGCCCTTGCCGCCGCAGAAGCGGGCGAAGCGCCAGATGTGAAAGTGGGCGCCCGGCGTGGTGTCGAGCGGCGCGAGCAAGGCCGCCCATGCCGGCGCCAGCGGCTCGCGCGTGCGGCCCTGGATGCGTACGATCCCCTCGAGGGCCATGGCGCTGGCGACCAGGGACATCACGTTGCGCCAGCGGCCAGGCCTCACGCCGGCCTTGGCGGCCGTCATGGTGGCCAGCCGCGGGCGCAGCGTGACGGGCTCCGCGGCCAGGAACTCGGGCGGCAGGCCCATCGCCTTGGCCATGGTGGCCAGGGCGGAGACCATGTCGCGCCGGCGGGTCAGGGACAGTGCCTCGTGGGTCATGATGCGGGTCTTGAGTTCCGCGAAGGTGATGGGAGTGGTAGTCTGCCGGAATTGGGCGGCAGTGTCATGAGTGGACATGGTTGCTCTCCGAGTGAAGGGTGGCGTCACGAGATGACATTCGTGATACCGCCCTTCGTATAACGATCCTGATTACACGGACCCCGTTGTCACGTGCTTCCCGATCACTGAGGTCATGAGTTGACAGTTTGTGACAGGCAATGCCGTCTACTTCTGACCCATCAGATAGTGACGTAGGGCCACCTGGCTGATGCGCACCAGGCTCTCGACGCGGTGCACCGGCAGCTTCCCGGACTTGATCAGGCGGCGGACGGTACGGGTCGAAACCCGCAGGTGCTCGGCGGCCTCGGGGACCTTCAGTGTCAATCGGCACGCAAAAGTGCCCCCTCATCGGCGTCCAAAAGGGACCCCACTTGATGCGCGTTGTGCCCGCGCTGGTCTGTGCCCCGCAGCCGTAGGCGGAGGGGCACAGA
>CANHCJ010000305.1 GCA_947458025.1 Rhodospirillales bacterium
ATTGCGCTGATGCTGCAATACGTGGCCGGCGGCTTCGCCTTCGCGCAGCCGCGGCTGCGGCTGAACTATGTGCGGGTGCTGGGCGCGGGGCTGGGCGTGGCGGTGGCGACCGGGCTGGGCAGCTGGGTGTTCGGGCGGCCGTTCCTGACCAGCACGCATGGCTATGTGGACCCGCCGCTGCTGGAGAAGTTCGAGCTGGCCTCCGCGATGGCCTTCGACCTCGGGGTGTACCTGGTGGTGGTGGGCGTGGTGCTGCTGTGCCTGACCGAGCTGGGCGCGGTGAGCCGGCGCGAGAATTCCGCCGCGCGCCCCGGCCGGGCGGAGGGCTAGGCGATGGCGCTGCTTGTCTCGATCGCGGTGGGGCTGCTGGCGGCCTGCGGGATCTACCTGCTGCTGCGGCCGCGGGTGTTCAGCGTGATCCTGGGGCTGACGCTGCTGTCCTACGCGGTGAACGCGCTCATCTTCCTGGGCGGGCGGCTGGGTGCGACGGCGGCGCCGCTGGCCCTGCCGGGGGCGCGCGGGCTGGCCGACCCGCTGCCGCAGGCGCTGGTGCTGACGGCGATCGTGATCGGCTTCGGCATGACGGCGTATCTGGTGGCGCTGGCGCTGCGCGCGCGGGCGGAGACCGGGAGCGACCATGTGGACGGCGCTGAACCGGGGGAGGACCGGCGGTGAGCCACGCCCCGATCCTGCCGATCCTGCTGCCGATGATGATGGCGGTGGCGATGCTGCTGCGCCCGGCGCTGGCCCGGCCGCTGGCGGTGGTTTCGCTGGCGGCGCAGGTGGTGCTGGCGGCGCTGCTGCTGGGGCTGGCCGGGGACGATGCGGTGCGGGTGTACCTCCTGGGCGACTGGCCGGCGCCGTACGGCATCGTGCTGGTGCTCGACCGGCTGGCGGCGATGATGGTGGCGGTGACGGCGGTGCTGGGCCTGGCCGCCCTGCTGCACGCGATCGGCGGCAGCGACCGGGAGGGGCGGCATTTCCATCCGCTGTTCCAGCTGCAGCTGGCCGGGCTGAACGGCGCGTTCCTGACCGGCGACGTGTTCAACCTGTTCGTGTTCTTCGAGATCCTGCTGCTCGCCTCCTACGGGTTGCTGATGCATGGCGGCGGGGCGGCGCGGGCGCGGGCGGGCATCGGCTACGTGGTGCTGAACCTGGTGGGCTCGGCGCTGTTCCTGATCTCGCTGGGCCTTGTGTATGGCACGCTCGGCACGCTGAACCTGGCCGATATCGCGATCGTGCTGCCCGGCGTGCCGGCGGCGGACCAGGCGCTGGTGCGCAGCGCGGCGGCGCTGATGGTGGCGGTGTTCCTGCTGAAGGCGGCGCTGCTGCCGCTGTCGTTCTGGCTGCCGCATGTCTATGCCGCGGCGGGGGTGCCGGTGGCGGCGCTGTTCGCGGTGATGACCAAGGTGGGCGTGTATGCGCTGCTGCGGGTGGAGGCGATCGGCCTTGCCGGCGCGCCGGCGACGGCGGGGCTGCTGCAGCCGTGGCTGCCGGTGCTGGCGCTGCTGACCATCGCGGCCGGGACGATCGGGGCGCTGGCGGCGCGGCGGCTGGCGCTGGTGGCGGCCAACCAGGTGCTGATCTCGACCGGCACACTTTTGGCCGCGGTGGCGGCGGGCGGGGCGACGGCGACGGCGGCGGCGCTGTACTACCTGCCGCACACCACGCTGGTGACGGGCGGGATGTTCCTGCTGGCCGGGCACCTGGCGCGGGCGCGCGGGGCGCTGGGGGACACGATCGACAATGGGCCGCGGGTGCCGGGCGCGCTGTTGCTGGGCGGGGCGTTCCTGGTGCTGGGCGTGGCCGCTTCCGGGGTGCCGCCGCTGTCGGGCTTCCTGGCCAAGGTGATGGTGATGCAGGCGCTGGGCGGCACGGCGCTGGGGCCGTGGCTGTGGGCGGGGATGCTGGTGTCGGGCCTGGTGATGGCGCTGGTGCTGGCCCGCGCGGCGAGCGCCTTCTTCTGGGAGGTCGGCGATGCCGCCGCGCCGGCTGCCCCCGAGCCGCGGCGCATGATGTTCGCGCTGCTGCTGCTGGCCGCGGCGGGACCGGTGCTGGCGTTGGCGGCCGCCCCGGTGGCCAGCTATGCCCGCGCCGCGGCCGAGCAGCTGCATGCCCGCCAGCCCTATGTGGAGGCGGTGCTGGGTGCGCGGCCGGCGGTGCAGCGGGAGACGCGGCCATGAGGCGCGTGCTGCCCCAGCCCCTGGTTTCGCTGATGATCCTGGCGCTGTGGATCGCGATCGCGCCCGCGCCGAGCCTGGGGCAGTTCGTGCTGGGCAGCGCGATCGCGGTGGCGATCCCGTGGTTCACGCATCCGTTCTGGCCGGACCCGCCGCGGCTGGTGCGGCCGGTTGCGGCGGTGATGCTGTTCCTGCGGGTGATGTGGGACATCGTTGTCGCCAACGTGGAGGTGGCGTGGCTGGTGCTGGGGCCCTCCGACCGGCTGCACCCCAAGTTCATCGAGCTGCCGCTGGAGATCGACGACCCGTTCGTGGCGACGCTGCTGGCCAGCATCATCACGCTGACGCCGGGCACGCTTTCGGTGGACATCGACCGCGAGCGGCGCGTGCTGCTGGTGCATGCGCTGGACGTGACCGACGTTCCCGCCGCCATCGACACCATCAAGCGCCGCTACGAGGCGCCGCTTCGGGAGATTTTCGGATGCTGAGCGTGGCCCTGCATGCGGCGCTGGCGATGGTGGTGGTGGCGATGGCGCTGACCGTCTACCGGCTGTTGCGCGGGCCCGATGCGGCGGACCGGATCCTGGCGCTGGACACGCTGTCGATCAACGCGATCGCGCTGCTGCTGCTGGGGGGGATGTTGCTGTCGGGCACCGTGCTGTTCGAGGCGGCGCTGCTGATTGCCATGACCGGCTTTGTTTCCACCGCGGCGCTGTGCAGGTACCTGCTGCGCGGCGACATGATCGGCTAGGGGGGGCGGGCGATGCTGATCGAGATCGTCGCCTCGGTGCTGGTGCTGCTGGGCGGCGCCTTCACGCTGGTGGGCTCGGTGGGGCTGGTGCGGCTGCCGGATTTCTTCACCCGGCTGCATGCGCCGACGAAGGCGACGACGCTGGGGGTGGGCGGCATCGTGGCGGCCGGGCTGGTGCAGTCGGCGGCGGCGGGCACGATGGGGTTGAGCGAGCTTGCGATCTCGCTGTTCCTGTTCATCACCGCCCCGGTCAGCGCGCATCTGCTGACCAAGGCGGTGCTGAAGCATCGCGATCCGCCGGCGGGCTGAGCGGAGCCGAAGAGGTCCCGCAGAGCACAGGGACGTCCGGTCCCCGGGATGGGCTTTGGGCATGAGTCGTCGCCGCGGGGTGCGGGGTTTTGGCGACGGATTCATGGTGATGGCGGGCGCGTGCCCGCCACGGGGGCGCGCGGGCGACCTGGCTCGGGCAGGGCGCGAGCGCACGCTGGCCGGACAGGGACATGCCGCGGGCGCGCGCACGGCACATGAGCCAGCCGATCCAGGCGCGCAGGCGCAGGATGGCGTGCAGGGCGCGCGAGTGCAGGGCGGAGTCCGGGTCCGCGATGGTTTCGCTGTCGGGGGAGGGATGCCAGGGCCTGCGCGCGCGGCGGGCCGGGTTCGCCAGGGAGAAGGCGGCCAGGAGGGCCAGCAGCAGGAGCTTCAGGGCGGCCGGCACCTGGGCGTGCGTGATCGCCCGCGCCAGGGGGCGCAGGGCGTCGGCTTCGACCGGAGCGGCGGCTTGATGTGGCATCATCCGGAAAATTTGCACATTCAACCCGGGTGGGCAAGGTAAATTATCCCGTACGTACTCGAGGCGAAGATGTGCCGCCGGCGCCGTGCTGCCGGTTCCGAAGTGCGAAAAGGGAAGGAAGAATCTTCTTTTTTCTGAAGAAAAAAGAAGCAAAAAAGACTTTACGACTTTGCACCGTGCTCTCCTGGGAGAGAACGGTGCAAAGGGACAAAAGTTTTTTGGTTCTTTTTTTCAAAAAAGAACCGCTTTCTTACTTACGACGGCCGCGTGCCAAGGCCCAGCTTCTGGATCAGGTCCTGCTGCTCGGCGATCTGCTCCATGGCGAACTTACGGTAGTCTTCGCTGTTCATGTACATGTAGGGCTGCGAGAGGTCTTCCAGCACCTTGCGGTGGATCGGCTCCTCCATGCCCTTCTTGAAGGCGTCGTGCAGGATCTTCATCACCCCGGGGTTGATCCCCTTCGGCCCGGCGATGCCGTAGGGCGAGGTGGAGATGATGCGCTGGCCGGTTTCCACCAGCGTGGGCACGGTGGGGAAGCGCGGCGAGCGTTCCGGCGTCCACATCACCAGCATGCGCACCTCGCCGGCATCGACGAGCGGGCCGAGGCCGGCGCCGGAGGCGGAGGCTTCCACGTGGCCGCCGAGGAGGGCGGCGGTGGCCTCGGCCTCCCCGCGGAAGGGGACCTGGGTCCACTTGATGCCTTCCTGCAGCGCCACCTGCTCCATGGTGATGTGCAGCGTGGTGCCGGCGCCGGGGGTGGCGTAGCGGATCTTGCCGGGGTTGGCCTTGGCGTAGGCCAGGAATTCCTGCCAGGTCTTCCAGCGCGAGTCGGCCTTCACGGCGGTGCCGAAGGTGTAGCCGGTGACGTGGATGACGAAGGAGAAATCCGTCTTGGGGTCGAACGACACGCGCTGCATGTAGGGCAGGCGGAAGATGGTGATGGGCAGCTGCGCCAGGGTGTAGCCGTCGGGCCGGGCGGTGGCGGCCATGGTGGCGCCGCCGAGCGTGCCGGAGGCGCCGGGCTTGTTGTCGATGACGATCTGCTGGCCGAGATGCTTGCTGGTGGCTTCCGCCAGCACGCGCAGGTGGCGGTCGGTGGCGCCGCCGGCGGGCCAGGGGACGATCAACGTCACCGGCCGGTTGGGGAAGTTCGCCTGTGCCTCCGCTTTCCGCGCCGGCAGCACCGAAGCTGCCGCCAGAAGCCCAAGGCCCAGTTTCCGCCGCGTTGTACGCCCTGCGTTCACGCCCATCCTCCCTGTTGCTGGCGCCGCGCTTCGACATGGCGCGGCCGCCGTGTGGGGCGGATATGGTTGGACCGGGGCCGATGTTCAATTCGCCGCGCGCGGCCGGCCGTTTGAACCTGCGGCGTGTGCGTGATAGAGGCGCGGCCCCGACGCCGTCCGGCCGACGCCGCCCGACCGGCGCCGCCAGCGGGCCAACGCCACCAGGAGGAAACACGACGATGCGACCCGACCCGACCAAGCTCGCCCGCCGCACGCTGCTGGGCACGGCCCTGGCCCTGCCCGCGATCGGCAGCGCCCGTGCGCAGGCCTGGCCGGCGC
>CANHCJ010000306.1 GCA_947458025.1 Rhodospirillales bacterium
CCCGAGGCCACCGCGAAGATCGTCTCGCCGCCCAGCACCCCTGCCATCGCTGGTCCGGCGCTATCCCGCCGGCAGCATCAGCTCCGGCACCCGCCCGCCGTCGCGCACATGGCGCTCCAGCACCGCGTCCACCTCCGCCTCCGTCGTCACCTTGTACCAGACGCCCTCGGGATAGATCACCAGGCACGGCCCCAGCTCGCACCGGTCCAGGCACCCCGCCAGGTTCACCCGCACCTTCCCCAGCCCCAGCTGCTTGGCCCGCCGCTTCATGTAGTCGCGCAGCGCCTCCGACCCCGAAGCCGCGCAACTCCCGCGCGGATGCCCCTCCTGGCGCCGGTTGCAGCACACGAACACATGCGCGTCATAGAACGGCGGCGGGTCTGCCGGCGCGGCAGTCTGGTCCATGATGGGTCTCCGGAGGGCCGCCCCGCGGTGCGATACCGCCAAGGCGGGCATGCTGGCCGGGAGCCATCGCGCGCGGCCCCCGTTTCTGCGCCTTCCTATCCGCGAACCCGTGCCGACATGCAAGAACAAGCAATGCGCCGGGCCCCCAACCCGCTCGCCGCCCACCGGCGCGCCCGCCCCCCCGCACCCCCCGCTCGTCACGCCGCTTGACAGCGCGGAGCACGCGGTGCCATCGCTCCCGTCGCGCGCCGCCGGAACCATATCCTTGCCCCAGCTGTCCCTGCACTCCCCCGTAGGCGACCTCACCCTCACCGAGGAGGAAGGGGCGATCGTGGCCCTCGACTGGGGCTGGGTGGAAGCACAGGAAACCACCCCCCTGCTCACCGAGGCCCGCACCCAGCTCCAATCCTACTTCGATGGCGAGCGCCTCACCTTCAGCCTCCCCCTCGCCCCCGCCGGCACCGCCTACCAGCGCCGCGTCTGGCAGGCGCTGTGCGAGATCCCGCCCGGCACCACCCGCACCTATGCCGATATCGCCCGCAGCGCCGGCGGCAGCCCGCGCGCCGTGGGCGGGGCCAACGGGCGCAACCCGATCCCCATCGTCATCCCCTGCCACCGCGTCGTCGCCACCACCGGCATCGGCGGCTACTCCGGCGGCGACGGCCTGCCCACCAAGCGCTTCCTGCTCGCGCTGGAACAGGCCGGCCTGCCGCCCGCCGATACCGCCGGCGACCTCTTCGCCCGCGCCTGACCACCCCCCCTCCTCTCACCCTCATGGAAGCCCGATGACCCAGGCCATTCGCATCCACGCCAACGGCGGCCCCGAGGTGATGCACTGGGAGGACGTGCCCACGCCCGAGCCCGGCCCCGGCGAGGCCCTGGTCCGCCACGAGGCCGTCGGCCTCAACTACATCGACGTCTACTTCCGCACCGGCCTCTACAAGGCCCCGCTGCCCGCCACCCCGGGCATGGAAGGCGCCGGCACCGTGCTCGCCATCGGCGCCGGCGTCACCGAGGTGAAGCCCGGCGACCGCGTCGCCTACGCCGGCGGCCCGATCGGCGCCTACGCCACCGAACGCGCCATCGCCGCCGACCGCCTCGTGGTCCTGCCGGACGATATCGACGCCACCACCGGGGCGGCGATGATGCTCCAGGGCATGACCGCGCAATACCTGCTGCGCCGCACCTACAAGGTGCAGCCCGGCGACACCATCGTGGTCCACGCCGCGGCCGGCGGCGTCGGCCTCATCATGTGCCAGTGGGCCAAGCACCTCGGCGCCAACGTCATCGCCGTGGTCTCCACCGAAGCCAAGGCCCAGCTCGCCCTGGCCCACGGCGCCGCCCACGCCGTGGTCGGCCACGCGGACCTGCCGGCCCAGGTGAAGCGCATCACCGGCGGCGCCATGGTCCCCGTGGTCTACGACAGCGTCGGCCGCGACACCTTCACCACCAGCCTGGATTGCCTGGCCTCGCTCGGCCTCATGGTCAGCTACGGCAACGCCTCCGGCCCGGTCCCGCCAGTCGATATCGGCGTGCTCGCCGCCAAGGGCAGCCTCTTCCTCACCCGCCCCACGCTGAACACCTACACCGCCAAGCGCGCCGACCTGGTCGCCACCGCCAACGACCTGTTCAACGTGGTGCGCCAGGGCGCAGTGAAGATCCGCGTCAACCAAACCTTCAAGCTGGCCGACGCCGCCGCGGCCCACACGGCGCTCGAGGCCCGGCAGACCACGGGCAGCACCGTCCTGGTGCCGTGAAGCAAGGAAGCGGTTCTTTTTTGAAAAAAAGAACCAAAAAACTTTTCGCCGATTGCACCCATGCCTCCCTGGAGGCTTGGGTGCCCCAGTAGGGCGGGTCGCGAAGCGGACCCGCCACCCCTCCGCCATCCTAAACTAACAAATTTCTCATCTGAACTAACATTTTTTCCTTGCCCACCGGTGTTGCGTCCAGCAAACTAACCGGTGATGACCACATCAACCGCCGCACCGGTCGAAGCCGACGCACCGCGCCCTTGGGCGCGGTCCATCCTGCACGCCCGGATTCCGGCCGCCCTCAAGCTCCTGCTGCTGGCCCTGCTCGCCGCCTTCTCGAAGGCGGACACCTCCGGCCGCGCCATCCGCGCCCTGCGCCAGGACTGGCTCTTCTCCACCCACGCCGACCTCGCCGAAGACCTGGACTCCGCCCGGAATCCGTACACCCTCCGCCGCCTCCTCCAGCTCCGCGCCATGATCGGCTGGCTCATGCGCGGCACCCGCAACCGCGGCATGACTCTCTCCGGCCACCGCGCGCCCGCACTCCGCCCCCCGCACTCCGCCCGCGCCCCGCCATAGCCGGCGCACACCCAAAATCACCCCGAATCCGTCGCCAAAACCCCGCGTCCCGCGGCGACGACTCACGCCCTCGTAGGGCGGGTCGCGAAGCGGACCCGCCACCCCCGCACACCCCCCCGCACACTCACCCCGCCGGGATCAACTCCACCGCCTTGGCCACCATCGCCGAACCCGGGTTCTGCAGCTCCTCCACGATGGAGAAATGGTGCAGCTCCGCCAGGCTCTCCCAGCCCCCGCCCCAGGCCTCGGCGATGGAGCGTGACTGGCGGGTGTATTCCACCCCTTCCTCGCCGCCGACATAGGCATGGATCGGCCCGCCCGGCGCCTTCATCAGCAGCGGCGAAAGCCGCCGCGCCTCGGCCTCGTCCAGCCCCAGCGCGCTGTTCACCGTGGTGTGGATCAGCGGCGCAAGGTCGAACAGCCCGCTGATCGGCATCCCCGCCGCCGCGATCCCCGCCGGCACCCCGCGCGCGGCCCAGTCGGTCGCCATCAGCATCGCCGTCAGGTGCCCGCCCGCCGAATGTCCCGTCACCAGGAAGCGCCGCCCCAGCCGCCGGTGCAGGAACGCCACGCTGTCGCGCACCTGCTCCACCAGCGCCGAAAGCGTCACGCCCGGGCACAGATCGTAGGAGGGCATGGCCACCGCCACCCCATGCGCCAGCAGCCCCTGCGCCAGGTGGCTGAACGCATGCCGGTGGGAGCGTTGCCAGTATCCGCCGTGGATGAACACCGCCACCGGCCCCTGCCGCGCGGCATCGGGCCAGAACAGGTCCAGCGCCTGCCGTTCCGTCGGCCCATAGGCGATGCCCAGCTCGCCATGCGGATGCCGTTCGCGGAACGCGGCGGCCTCGGCCATCCAGCGCTCGGCGATCGCCGGATAGGTCGGCACCTTCGCGCCGTTGTCGTATTCCGCCTGCAGGTCCATGCGCCGCTCCCTCCGCCAGGCGCATCGGCTACCGCGCGCGACGGGGAGAGGCAAGGACGCGCACCGATCGACCGGCACGCGCCCAAGGTGGAAAGTCTTTTTGCTTCTTTTTCTTCAGAAAAAGAAGAATCCTTTTCTTCTAGGCCTTCGCCAAAACCGGCCGAGCCGCCCCCGCGCGCGTCTTCTCGTACACGCCGCGGTTGTCGGGCAGGATCTCGAACTTGTCGCTGATCCCCAGCACCGTTTCCGCCCCGCCGAGGTACAGCAGCCCGTCCGCCGGCATCTGCTTGGCGATCATGTCCAGCACCCGCGTCTTGGTCGGCCGGTCGAAGTAGATCAGCACGTTGCGGCAGAACACGATGTCGAACTCGCCCAGCGGCCGCGGATCGGCGAGCAGGTTCCACTCGCGGAACGTCACCATGGAGCGGATGGCGTCGTTCAGCCGCCAGTTCAGCCCGTCCTTGCGGAAATACTTCACCAGGTGCGTCATCGGCAGGCCGCGCTGCACCTCGAACTGCGTGTACACCCCCTCCTGCGCGCGCTGCACCTGCTCGCGCGAGAGGTCGGTGCCCACGATCTCCACCGTCCGCCCGCCCAGCACCGGGCGCAGCTCGGCCACGATCATCGCCAGCGAATACGCCTCCTGGCCAGAGCTGGAGGCCGCCGACCAGATGCGGATCTTCGCCCCCGCCGGCCGCGCCGCGTGCAGCCCCGGCAGCGCCGTGGCGCGCACATGCGTGAACGGCTTCTCGTCGCGGAAGAAGAAGCTTTCGTTGGTGGTCATCGCCTCGATCACCTGCCGCTCGATCGCGGCACTCCCGGCCGAGGGCGCCTGCAGCCGGTCGGCCAACTCGTCCAGGTCGCGCACGCCCACCTCGCGCATGATCCCGCTGAGCCGCGTTTCCAGCAGGTATTGCTTCTCCGGTCCGATCACCAGGCCGGAGCCGCGGTACAGCAGGGCGGAAAGCACGTCGAAACTGCGGGGCTTCATGCGCGCAGGCTCCTCATCATGTCGCCGAGCTTGGCGGCGATGTTCGCGATCGGCAGCACATGGCAGCACAGCCCTGCCTGGGCGACGGCGCCCGGCATGCCCCACACCACGCTGGTCGCCTCGTCCTGGGCCACAACCCCGCCGCCGCCCGCCACCACCTGGCGCGATCCGGCAAGCCCGTCATGTCCCATGCCGGTCAGCATCGCCACCAGCACCCGCCCGCCGCAGGCCGTCGTGGCGCTGCGCAGCATCGGGTCCACCGAGGGACGACAGAAATTCTCGGGCGGCCCGTCCGAAAGCCGCGCCCGCAGCGCCCCCGGCGCGCCCTCCACCAGCAAATGCCGGTCCCCGGGCGCCAGGTACGCCCGGCCAGGCTCCAGCGCCTCGCCGTCGCGCGCCTCCGCGCAGGGCAGCCCGCCCAGCCGGTTCAGGTGGTCGGCCAGGATCGGCGTGAACGCCGCCGGCATGTGCTGCGTCAGCACCACCGGCACCGGCACCGGCACCGCCTTGCCCAGCCCCTGCATCAGCGTGAACAGCGCCTGCGGCCCGCCGGTGGAACTGCCCACCGCCAGGATCAGCGGCGCCCGCGTCGGCCCCTGCCGCAGCGTC
>CANHCJ010000307.1 GCA_947458025.1 Rhodospirillales bacterium
CCGCCCGCAGCCCCGCATCGCGCAGCCGGCCGGGCTCGCGCACCACCGGCACCACCGCCACCCCGCGCGCCAGCAGCGCCCGGCACAGCGCCTCGCCGGAACGCCCCGAGGCGCCGATCACATGAACCTGGCTCACACGCCGCACGATAGGGGCCGGCCCGGCCCGCCGCAATCATGTGGTAACCCGTTACCACACACGCAACCCCTTGACGCAGCACGCCTCCAGCGCCATAACGCGCGCCTCTTCAAGGGGACCCCCATGCTCAAGACCACCCTCTCGCTCAAGCCCGCGGAGGTCAAGAAGGATTGGCTGCTGATCGACGCGGAGGGCCTCGTGCTCGGCCGCCTCGCCGCGATCATCGCCAACCGCCTGCGCGGCAAGCACAAGCCCACCTTCACCCCGCATGTCGATTGCGGCGACAACATCGTCGTCATCAACGCCGCCCGTGTGAAGATCACCGGCAAGAAGGCCGAACAGTCGGTGTTCTACTACCACACCGGCTACCCCGGCGGCATCAAGGGCCGCACCCAGGGCCAGCGCCTCGCCTCCGCCCATCCGGAGCGCGTGCTGGAAAAGGCCGTGGAGCGCATGATCACGCGCGGCCCGCTGCAGCGCCGCCAGATGAAGCACCTGCACATCTACGGCGGACCGGAGCACCCGCACGCGGGCCAGCAGCCCACGCCGCTCGATGTCGCCGCCCTGAATCCGAAGAACAAGAGGGGCTGAGCGCATGTCCGCCACCACCCGTACCCTCGCCGACCTCAAGGACCTCGCGGTCTCCCAGGTCGTCGCCGCCGCCACCGATGCGCCGAAGCGTGAGCCGAAGCGCGACCAGTTCGGCCGCAGCTACGCCACCGGCCGGCGCAAGAACGCCCAGGCCCGCGTGTGGATCAAGCCCGGCAAGGGCGAAATCCAGGTCAACGGCAAGAAGGTCGGCCAGTACTTCGCCCGCCCCGTGCTGCGCATGCTGATCACCCAGCCCTTCCTGGTCGCCGACCGCTACAACCAGTTCGACGTCTACTGCACCGTCAAGGGCGGCGGCCTCTCCGGCCAGGCCGGCGCGCTGCGCCACGGCATCAGCCGCGCGCTCACCCTCTACGAGCCGGAGCTGCGCAGCATCCTCAAGATCGCCGGCTTCCTCACCCGCGACAGCCGCGCCGTCGAACGCAAGAAGTACGGCCGCGCCAAGGCCCGCCGCAGCTTCCAGTTCAGCAAGCGCTGATCTACTCCGAATCCCGCGGGCCCTCCCGCGGGATTCACCGTATCGAAACCTTGCGACGGCATCATGGATGGGGCCGGGGAACATTCCCCGGCCCCGTTTCGTTTCATCCATGCGAGGACCCATGCGGACCATCAGGATGCTCATCGCCGCCGTGCTCGTCCTGGCCGGCATCGGCACCGCCACCGCCAACACCGGCGAAACCCCACCCGCGCTCGATGGCGCGCGCACCGTCTCCGCCGCCGAGGCCCGCGCCCTGCTCGAAAAGGGCGCCGCCGTGTTCGATGTCCGTCGCCGCGCCGCCTTTCTCGACGGCCGCGTCCCCCGCGCCAAGGGCCTCGCCCGCAACGCCGCCAGCAACAGCTTCGAACCCGCCGCCTTCGGCCCCAGCAAGGACGCAACCCTCCTCATCTACGGCCACGGCAGCGACGGCTGGTCCGCGGTGGAGGCGGTGAAGGCCGCCGTCGCCGCCGGCTACCGCAACGTCCACTGGATGCGCGGCGGCTGGGTCGAATGGTCCGCCGCCGGCCTGCCGGTGGAGCAGTAAGGCCCATGCCGCGGCCCGCCCGCCTGCGCGGCCCCGTCCTGCCCGCACGCCTCAGCAGCATCGCGGTCCGCATCCCGGCCCTCATGGCCATCGTCGCCGCCATGCTCCTGGCCGTCTCCACCGTCGCCCATCTCGGCAGCCGCAGCAGCATGGCCTTCCTGGAGGACCTCGCCACGCGCGACCTGCGCCAGCGCGAGGCCATCTCCCGCCTCACCGCCAATGCCGAGCAGCTCAACATGCGGCTGCTCGGCGTCATGGCCAAGGTCTACTCCAGCCCCGGCACCGCCGACCGCGCCCGCAGCCTGGCCAGCGCCCTGCAATCCGACTGGCAGGCCCTCGCCACCCTCCTCCCTGCCGCCGAACGCCCCGATGCCTGGCCGGAGGCCGAGGCCGCCATCGCCGCCCTCGCCACCCTCGGCCCCGCCATGGAAGCCACGCTGCGCGCCGCCCGCCCGCTCGACACCGTCTTCGACTCCTGGCTGAAAATCGCCGCCGCCCTGCGCAAGCTCTCCCAGCAGGCCACGAAACAGCTCGACGCCCACATCCACGCCCGCCTCGGCGAAGACATTCAGGCGGCCCAGCGCACCACCGTCCTGCTCGTCGTCCTCTCCGGCGCCGCCCTGCTCATCCTCGCCGGCGTCGCCTGGAGCCTCATCGCCGGCGTCTCCCGCCCCATCGGCCGCATCACCGCCGTCATGGGCCGCCTCGCCGAGGGCGACACCACCGCCGAGCCCGAAGGCCGCGCCCGCCGCGACGAGATCGGCCGCATGGCCCGCGCCGTCGATGTCTTCCGCGACAACATGCTGCACGTCCGCGCCCTCACCGAGGCCGAACGCACCGCCGCCGCCCGGCGGGAACGCCAGGCCGCCGCCATGAAAAGCTACACCGCCGATTTCAGCAGCGCCGTCTCCGGCGTGCTCGGGGCGCTGGCCCAGTCCGCCAACGGCATGCGCAGCGCCGCCGAATCGGTCGATGCCTCCGCCCACCAGACCGTGGAGCGCATGCACCAGGTGCGCCACGCCACCTCCGCCTCCGCCAACGGCCTCGCCGCCGTCGCCGCCTCCGCCGAACAGATGGTCGCCTCCATCCAGGAGATCCGCAACCAGGTCGGCCAGGCCGCCACCGTCTCGTCGGATGCGGTGCAGGCCAGCGGCAACGCCAGCGGCCTCGTCGACAGCCTCGGCGGCGCCGCCCAGCAGATCGGCGCGGTCGTGCAGCTCATCGACCAGATCGCCGGCCAGACCAACCTTCTCGCGCTCAACGCCACCATCGAGGCCGCCCGCGCCGACGAGGCCGGCAAGGGCTTCGCCGTCGTCGCCAGCGAGGTCAAGGCCCTCGCCGCCCAGACCGCGCGCGCCACCACCGAGATCGCCGGGCGCGTCCGCACCATCCAGGACACCACCGGCGCCGCCGTCACCGCCGTCGCCTCGGTCGGCCAGGTCGTCTCCAGCGTGGACCGCATCGCCGAAACCATCGCCCGCGCCATCGACGAACAGGCCGTCGCGGTGCAGGAGATCGTGCGCAACATCCAGTTCGCCAGCGCCGGCACCGGCGAAAGCGCCGCCGCCGTGGAGGAGGTCGCCGAACGCTCCGTCCAGGTCTCGCGCGATGCCACCACGGTGCAGGCCGTCGCCGACGAGCTCGCCACCCGCTCTGCCGATCTGCGCTCGGAAGTGGACGCCTTCCTCCAGGCCATGGCCAACGCCGCGGAGCAGCGCAGCTTCGAACGCCACCCGTGCCGCTTCCCCGCCCGCGCCCTGCGCGCCGACGACCAGGCGCACGAGGTGACGGTCACGGAACTCTCGCGCAACGGCGCCCACCTCTCCCCGCCCATCGCGGTCGCGGTCGGCGCTACCTTCACCCTCGCCATCGGCCAGGACGACCCCGTCACCGTGCGCGTCGCCCGCCACGACGAGGGCCTCACCGCCGTCACCTTCGCCGAATCCGCCACGGTCAACCGCCGCGTGGAGGCGCTCGCCGCCGCCCTCCCCGCCGCCGCCTGAAGCCGGCGGGCACCCTCCGCCCGCCCCGGATTTGACGGCCTCCCGCCCCGCCGCCACGATCCCGCGCGCAAGCAACGGAACCGGAGGAAACGACCATGCGGCCGAACAAGATCAAGGAGATGTGGCGCGACGGAAAGCAGCCCAACCTGGCCTGGGTCTCCATCAACAACTGGTTCACCGCCGAGGTGATGGCCCGCACCGGCTTCGATGCGCTCTGCGTCGACCTCCAGCACGGCCTCAACGAAATGACCGATGTCGGCCCCCTGCTCGCCGCCATCTCGCAAACCGATACCACCCCCTTCGTGCGCGTGAAGTGGAACGAACCCGCCGCCATCATGCGCGCGCTCGATCTCGGCGCCTACGGCATCATCGTGCCCCTGGTGAACACCGCCGAGGAAGCCGCAAAGGCCGTCGCCGCCTGCCGCTACCCCCCCGTCGGCTTCCGCTCCTCGGGCCCCGTCCGCGCCGTGCAGTACGGCGGGGCGGACTACGTGGCCAACGCCAACAACGAAATCCTGGTCTTCGCCATGATCGAAACCAA
Source organism: Rhodospirillales bacterium (assembly GCA_947458025.1). Taxonomy (GTDB): domain Bacteria; phylum Pseudomonadota; class Alphaproteobacteria; order Acetobacterales; family Acetobacteraceae; genus CAMDGX01. The sequence continues at coordinate 4,312 of CANHCJ010000307.1, forward strand.
GGAGGGCCTGGCCAACCTCGACGCCATCTGCGCCACCCCCGGCCTCGATGCCGTCTATATCGGCCCCGCCGACCTCTCCTTCGCCCTGGGCCTGGAACCGCGCGGCGACAACCCGCACCCGCTGCACATGGCCACCTGCGACAAGATCCGCGAAACCGCCCACAAGCACGGCATCAAGTGCGTCATGCACTGCGCCGGCGCGGATTTCGCCGCCGGCGCCCTGAAGCGCGGCTTCGACATGGTGATGGTCACCTCCGACCTCTCCTGCCTGATGTCCGCCGCCAAGCAGCAACTGGCGGAACTGAAGGAAAAGGCGAAGTAAGGGTCTTCTTTTTTCTGAAGAAAAAAGAAGCAAAAAAGACTTTCCCCGCTTGCGCCGAGGATAGACGGCGCCACCCGCCCAAAAAAAGCCCTCTCCCCTTGGGGGAGAGGGTGGGGTAAGGGGTCGACCCAAGACTCGGCTTGGCCGCATAGCGCCATCCCCGCCACCAAAGCCTCCAGAAAACATTCTCCTAATCCACAATTTTTTCCTTGCCACCCTCCCACCGATCAACCAAGAACAAAACATGAACACATCCCCGTCACCCATGGCCGCCCCCACCCGGGCAGGCCCCCCCGCGCGCGACCACGCGCCGGAGGTGGGTTCATGGCTGCAGGGATTCCTCGCCTTCCTGCTCAACCTCGCCGGCCTCCTCGGCCAGCCCGGCACGAAGGCGAACCAGCAGATCGCCCAGGCCCTGCGCGAGCTGGAAGACCTCATCGCCGCCCACGCCCGCGGCGAGCTCTCCCCCCCTCCCCGCCACCCGTCCCGCGCCCACAAGCGCGCAATCCGCCCCCGCCTCCCCCGCGCCGCGCGCCGCATCCTCCTCACGCCCGGACTCTATGCGGCCCTCTTCTTCACCCCCCGCGCCGCCATCGCCGCCCGCGCCCGC
>CANHCJ010000308.1 GCA_947458025.1 Rhodospirillales bacterium
CCCTCCGAGGCGCGCAGCCAGCGCAGGATGCGCCGGTCCAGCACCGCCACCAGCCCGGCCCGCGTGGCGGCATAGCGCGCCAGATGCGCCAGCGCCGCCTCGCGCAGCGCGGCTTCGTCGGGCGCAGGACCAGGGGGACCGGGGGCACGAGCCATGGCCCGATTCCTGCCACGCCCCGCGCATGGGCGCCATGCGCAACCTCCCGACCATTTGACTCCGGCGCCGCCCGGCCGTCATTCTTCCCGCTTCCCCGGAACCGCCGGCGCACAGGGTGCCGGTGGCCGCAAGCCCGTGGGAATCAACGTCCCCCACCAGAGGGACCAACGAGGGTCACCCGGATATGATTTCCGCCCTTCTGCCGAACTACAACCGCGCCGACCTCGCCTTCGAGCGGGGCGAGGGCGCCTGGCTGTGGACGACAGACGGCCGACGATTCCTCGATTTCGGGTCGGGCATCGCCACCGCCTCCCTCGGGCACGGCAACAAGCACCTGGCCGACGCGATCTCCGCGCAGGCCCACAAGGTGATGCACGTCTCCAACCTCTACCGCATCCCGCAGGCCGAGCAGCTCGCCGCCCGCCTGGTGGCAGCCACCTTCGCGGACACCGTCTTCTTCTGCAACTCGGGCGCCGAGGCGAACGAGGGCATGATCAAGATGATCCGCAAGACCATGGCCAGCACCGGCAAGCCGGAGAAATACGGCATCATCTGCTTCGAGGGCGCCTTCCACGGCCGCACCCTGGCCACGCTCGCCGCCACCGGCAACGCCCACTACCTGGAAGGCTTCGGCCCGAAGGTGGAGGGCTTCAAGCACGTCCCGCTCAACAACATGAACGCCGTGCGCGACGCCATCGACGGCAACACGGCGGCCGTGATGGTGGAGCCGGTGCAGGGCGAGGGCGGCATGCGCTCGGCCGACATCCAGTTCATGCGCGACCTGCGCGCCATGTGCGACGAGTTCGGCCTGATCATGGCGCTGGACGAGGTGCAGTGCGGCATGGGCCGTACCGGCAAGCTGTTCGCCCATGAATGGGCCGGCATCGAGCCGGACGTGATCTCGGCCGCCAAGGGCATCGGCGGCGGCTTCCCGCTCGGCGCCGTGCTGGCCAAGGAATGGGTGGGCAAGCACCTCGTCCCCGGCACCCACGGCACCACCTACGGCGGCAACCCGCTCGCCTGCACCGCCGGCAATGCGGTGCTGGATGTGCTGCTCGCCCCCGGCTTCCTCGATGGCGTCATCGCCAAGGGCGAGGCGATGACGGCGGGCGTGCAGAAGCTGATCGCCGAGTTCCCCGGCATCTTCGCCGAAAGCCGTGGCCGCGGGCTGATGCAGGGCATCAAGTGCGTGATCCCGGCCGGCCAGGTGCAGGCCGCCTTCACCGGCGCCGGGCTGATGACCGTCACCGCCGGCGAGAACGTGGTCCGCCTCGTGCCGCCGCTGGTGGTCACCGAGGCCGACATCGCCGAGGCGATCGGCATGATGCGCCGCGCCGCCTCCGACCTCGCCTCGGCCCCCAAGGCCGCGGCCCAGTAACGGGGCGGGCATCGTGAGCGGCGCCGCATTGCGGCGCGAGTCCTCCATGGAGGGCGGGGAGGGCAATTCTCCCCGCCACTTCATCGACATCCGCGACCACGACGGCGCCACGCTGCGCCGCATGCTGGAGGTCGCCTCCGGCTACAAGCGCGCGCTGAAATCCGGCGCCGTCACGCCCAAGCCGCTCGCCGGCAAGGTCCTGGCGCTGATCTTCGAGAAGCCCTCCACCCGCACCCGCGTCAGCTTCGAGGTCGGCATGCGCCAACTCGGCGGCGAGGTGATCCACCTCACCTCCGCCGACATGCAGCTCGGCCGCGGAGAGACCATCGCCGACACCGCCCGCGTGCTCTCGCGCTACGTTGATGCGGTGATGCTGCGCACCTTCGGCCATGCGCGGCTCAAGGAATTCGCCCAGCACGCCACCGTGCCGGTGATCAACGGCCTCACCGACAGCAGCCACTCCGTGCAGCTGATGGCCGACGTGATGACCTTCGAGGAGCACCGCGGCCCCATCGCCGGCCAGGTCGTCGCCTGGTGCGGGGATGGCAACAACGTCGCGCGCACCTGGATCGAAAGCGCCGCGCGCTTCGGCTTCACCCTGCGCCTGGCCACGCCCAAGGAACTCCAGCCCCCCGCCGAGGTGGTGGAATGGGCCCTGGCCCAGGGGGCACGGATCGAACTGACGGACGACCCCGCGGAAGCCGTGCGCGGCGCCCGCTGCGTCGTCACCGACACCTGGGTGAGCATGGGCGACGACCCCAACTCCGCCCGCCACAACCAGCTCGCCCCCTACCGCGTCACCGGCGCGCTGATGGCCCAGGCCGCGCCGGACGCCATCTTCATGCACTGCCTGCCCGCTCATCGCGGCGAGGAAGTGACAGAGGAGGTGATCGACGGCCCGCAGAGCGTGGTGTTCGACGAGGCCGAGAACCGCCTGCACGCGCAGAAGGGCGTGCTCGCCTGGGCGCTCGGCGCCGCCGGCTGAGGCACCCCGCCCCGACCAACCAAAAAACCCCGCGCCGGTCGCCCGGCGCGGGGTTTTTCGTGAGATGAAGCCCTGTCAGCCGCGCCGGCGCCGCGCCCAGCCCAGCAGGCCGAGCACCGCCGCCAGCAACCCCATCGAGGCCGGCTCCGGCACCGCCGACACGCGCACCGTCAGGTCCTGGAAGTCGTGGTCGCCGGTATGCACCTGCTCGGAGCCATGCCGGTCCGAAAGGCCGATATAGGCCGCCCATTGCGGCGCATCCCCGCCCAGCGGGTTCAGCCCGGTGGCCGGCACGGGGCCCGGCGAGTCGATCAGGGCCAGAAGATAGTGGCATCCGGGATCGGGCGGGAAGGCGTTGCCGCCGTTGGAGATGCTGCACTCGGAGGACTGGTTGGTGTAGGTGAACGGCACCAGCGTGCCCGCCGTCAACGTCACGTCGAACGAGGCGTAGATCGGCGTCGAGGCGGGGTTGGCACCCCCGGTGCCGATGGTCAGGAAGCCGTTGGCCGCGGGATTGTCCCCGGCCAGCAGCGCCGCGGCAAACGGCCCGCCGCCGAGCTGGAATGTGTTGGTATCCACCGAGTTGCCCGAGCCCAGGTAGGTGAAGCGATAGGTGTTGGTGGAGGCCACGTACAGCGCCGCATTGTGCTGGTAGCCGAACAGCCCCAGCGGGAAGCCCGGCCCGCCGGCGGTCTGCACCTCCAGCCCCGCCGTATCCACGATGCCGCTGTTCGGCACGATATAGAGCTGCGCCTGCGCCGCGCTCGCCATGGCGAGGATCGAGGCCGACAGAAGCAAGGAACGAAACATGAATGGAGTCTCCCGCGTGGTCCGGCCCGCACCGCACGCCAGGGCAGCCCGACGAGCCACCTGCCAGCGCATGGCCCGGCTTGGGACATGCAATCGAACCCTGCAACGCAAGCCGCGTGCCACCCGAAAAACCATTCCATGGCAACGCGTTACCAAACACCCCCGCCCGGTGTGTCAGGTGCCGCGACCCGCCGGCGTGACGAAGCCTTTCAAATGCGCCCATGCGCAAGTCCTAACGTATTGATAAAAAAGCCGAGCCCATCTCGTGTTGCGATCCATTTCAATCGCCCCGTGTAAACTCCGCCGACACCCGCAAACGTGCCCTCCGGCCCGCTCCGGTCACAAAACCCGCCCGCGCCGCCCCATTGCGTCCCGCCCCGCGAACGCGGACCATCCCCCCTTCCGCAGGAGGCCCCCATGCCCGGCTACGTCCACCCCGAATACCTCGTCGACACCGCCTGGCTCGCCGCCCATCTGAACGACCCCGGCGTGGTGGTGCTCGATGCCACCACCCACCTGATCCCGGAGCCCGGCGCCGGCTATTCCGTGCTCCCTGGCCGCGCCGATTTCGAGAAGGGCCAGATCCCCGGCGCCCAGTTCGTGGACCTCCAGGCCGACCTCTCCGAACCCGGCCACCAGCTCCGCTTCATGCTCCCCAGTGCGGAGCGCTTCGCCGCCAGCATGGCCCGCCTCGGCGTGGGCGATGCCACCCGCGTCATCCTCTACAGCACCGCCAACGCCTGGTGGGCCAGCCGCGTCTGGTGGCTGCTGCGCGTCTTCGGCCACGACAACGCCGCCGTGCTCGATGGCGGCTTCCAGAAATGGAGCGCGGAGCACCGCCCCGTCGAAACCGGCCCCGGCACGCCCCGCGCCCCCGCCCACTTCACCGCCCGCCCGCCGCGCCCGCTGATGGCCGACAAGCATGAGGTGCTGGCCGCCATCAACAACGGCGCCGTCTGCACCATCAACGCCTTGCGCCCGGAGCAGCACACCGGCACCGGCGGCGTGCAGTATGGCCGCCCCGGCCGCATCGCCGGCAGCGTCAACGTCGCCGCCTCGAACCTGGTCGACCCCGCCACCAACGCCTTCCTCCCCGCCGAGGTGCTGCGCGCGAAGTTCGAGGCCGTGGGCGCCATGAACCGCCGCGTCATCACCTATTGCGGCGGCGGCATCGCGGCGAGCGCGGACGCGCTGATCCTCACCATGCTCGGGCACAAGGACGTGAAGCTGTACGACGCCTCGCTCAGCGAGTGGGTGAAGGATCCTTCGCTGCCGATGGAAGTCGGGTAAGGAAGAGTCTTCTTTTTTCTGAAGAACAAAGAAGCAAAAAAGACTTTACCCATTTGCGCCGGGGCTATCCCCCCGCGCAAACGGGCAAAAGTTTTTTGGTTCTTTTTTTCAAAAAAGAACCGCTTCCTTACTTGATCGCCACGCCCTCCAGCGTAATCCGGTGCATCAGCCGCCGATGCCCATGATAGTCGTTCACCGCCAGGTGCCAGGTCGCCCGGTTGTCCCAGAACGCCATCGACCCCTGCGCCCAGGTGAACCGGCAGGAGAACTCCGGCCGCGCCCCGTGCTGGTAGAGGTATTCCAGCAGCGGCTTCGATTCCTCCACCGTCCAGCCATCGATATGCGTGGTGAAGCCGCGGTTCACATATAGCGCCTTCTTGCCGCTGATCGGGTGGGTGATCACCATCGGGTGCACCGCGTCCTGCGTCGCGGCCTCGGCGTTGCCCAGCCGGTCCTTCATCTCGTCGCCTCGCCTGGCCTGCGCGCCGAACACGTGCCGGCTGGAATGCACCGCCCGCAGCCCTTCCAGCGTGCGCTTCAACCCGTCCGACAGCGCGTCATAGGCCGCGAACATGCCGGCGAAGATCGTATCCCCGCCGAAGGGCGGCACCTCGCGCGCATAC
>CANHCJ010000309.1 GCA_947458025.1 Rhodospirillales bacterium
CGCACCCTTGTGCCGAAACCGCCGCCCGGCCGCATCGCATCCGCATGCCCATAATGTTACGATAACGTAATAAAAATCCCCCCGCCCACCGCGCAGGGTTGTCCCGGCCCGAAACTGCGCGCAAACTGCCCCCCGCGCGTCGGGCCACTCCACCAAGGTTGCCCACGACAACGCAACATGAACATGGGTGTGGAAACAGGATGAGCATCAAGGGACAAGGGTACATCGTGGGGGCTTTCGAGCATCCCACGCGCAAGGCCCCGGATTTGTCGGTCGCGCAGATTCACGCCGAAAGCGCCGCCGGGGCCCTCGCTGACGCGGGCCTCACCAAGGACGACATCGACGGCTACTTCTGCGCCGGCGACGCCGCCGGCATGGGCCCGATCTCGGTCGTCGACTACATGAACCTGCGCCTCAGCTGGCTCGACAGCACCGACGTGGGCGGCACCTCGTATATCGGCGCCGTCGGCCACGCCACCGCCGCCATCATGGCCGGCAAGTGCAACGTCGCCCTGATCACGCTCGGCGGCCGTCCGCGCTCCGAAGGCGTGCAGACCGGCACCGGCCAGCGCGCCGGCAACCCGCAGGTCGCCGACAGCCCGTGGGAATCCCACTTCTCCCCGGCCACCACCAACGTCTACGGCATGGCCGCCGCCCGCCACATGTACGAATACGGCACCACCAGCGAACAGCTCGCCTGGATCAAGGTGGCCGCCTCCCACCACGCCCAGTGGAACGAGCACGCCATGCTGCGCAACGTGGTCACCGTGGAGGAGGTCGTGAACTCCCCCATGGTCTCCACCCCGCTGCACCGCCTCGACTGCTGCGTCATCTCCGATGGCGGCGGCGCCCTGATCGTCACCCGGCCTGAGATCGCCAAGTCGCTGAAGCGCCCGCTGGTGAAGGTGCTCGGCCACGGCGAAAGCTGGAAGGGCCAGTTCGGCGGCGACGTCGACCTCACCTACTCCGGCGCCCGCTGGTCCGGTGCGGCCGCCTTCGCCGAGTCCGGCGTGAAGCATGCCGACATCAAGTACGCCTCGATCTACGACAGCTTCACCATCACCGTGCTGATGCAGCTGGAGGATCTCGGCTTCTGCGAGAAGGGCCAGGGCGGCAAGTTCGTCTCCGACGGCAACCTGATCTCCGGCGTCGGCAAGCTGCCCTTCAACACCGATGGCGGCGGGCTCTGCAACAACCACCCGGCCAACCGCGGCGGCATCACCAAGGTGATCGAGGCCGTGCGCCAGCTGCGTGGCGAAGCGCACCCGAAGGTCCAGGTGGCGAACTGCGACATCGCGCTCGCCCACGGCACCGGTGGCCTGCTCGGCAGCCGCCACGGCTCCTCCACCCTGATCCTCGAGAGGGAGTAAACCGCCATGGGTATCATGGAAGACCGCAAGATGCCGCCGAACTGCACCAACCCGGAAAGCGACCCGTTCTACGCGGCCGCCGAGCAGGGCAAGTTCATGATCCGGCGCTGCACCTCCTGCAAGAAGGCGCACTGGTATCCGCGCGCCGTCTGCCCCTTCTGCTTCGGCAAGACCGAGTGGGAGGAAGCCTCGGGCGAGGGCACGATCTACAGCTTCTCGACCATGCTGCGCTCCAACTTCACCATGGCCTATGTCACGCTGAAGGAGGGCCCGACGATGATGACCAACATCGTCAAGGCCGACCCCGACCAGCTCAAGATCGGCGGCAAGGTGAAGGTGGTGTTCGTCCAGACGGACGCCAACAAGGTTCCCTGCTTCGAACCGGCCTGACGACCCGATCTCTCGAGGATCACGGCCGGGGCGCCAGCAAGGGCGCCCCGGTTTCGTTTCAGCCCTCCGTCGCCGTAGGGCGGGCTTCAGCCCGCCACCCCGCGCACCCTACTCCGCCGCCAGCCCGATCAGCCGTTCCGTCAGCCGGTAGGCGGTCAGGAACCCCTCCACCGGCAGGCACTCGTGCCGCGAGTGGAAGTTGAACCCGCCGGTGAAGTAGTTCGGCGTCGGCACCCCGCGCGCCGAAAGTGCGGAGCCGTCCGTCCCGCCGCGCAGCGGGAAGATGCGCGGCGTGATCTGCAGTTCCTTGAACCCGCGCTCCATCAGCTCCAGGCAGCGCCGGTCATTGCCCAGGCTCTCGGCGATGTTGGCGTACACCTCCTCGATCTCCACCTTCAGCTTCGCGCGCGGGAACTTCGCCTGCGTCGCCGCCACATGGGCGCGCACCTTCTCCTTGCGCGCCTCCAGCCCCGCGCGGTCGAAATCGCGCAGGTTGATCTTCACCGTCGCGGTGGCGGAGTTGTTGGCCATGGAGGTGACGTAGCAATAGCCCTCCCGCCCCTCGGTATGCTCCGGCGTATCGAGCGGGTCGAAGCGGGTGATCAGGTCGGCGGCCACCAGCAACGGGTTCACCATGATGCCCTTGGCGTTGATCGGGTGCGCCGTGACCCCTTCGATCTCCACCGTCGCCGCGGCGGCGTTGAAGGTCTCGAAGATGAACTCGCCCACCTCGCAGCTGTCGATCGTGTAGGCGAAATCGACCGGGAAGCGCTTCAGGTCCATCACCTTGGCCCCGCGCAGCCCGATCTCCTCGTCGGGCACGAAGGCCAGCACGATGTCGCCGTGCCGCGGCTTCTCCGCCACCAGCCGGTGCGCCAGGTCCATCAGGATCGTCACCGCCGCCTTGTTGTCCGCCCCCAGCACGGAGGTGCCGTCGGTCACCAGCAGCTCCTGGCCCTTGTACGGCAGGTATTCCGGATGCTCCGCCTCGCGCATCCAGATGTCCTGCGCCGCGTTCAGGCAGATGTCGCCGCCGTTCCACCGCACCCGCTGCGGCTTGATATCGGGCGAGAGCCCCACATCCACCGTATCCACATGCGCGCAGAACCCCATCCGCGGCGCACCCGGCGCGTTGCCGGGAATTCGCGCGGTGAGGCAGGCATGCTCGTCCAGGTGGATCTCCGCGATCCCCAGCGCCGCCAGCTCCTGCTGCAGCAGCCGCACCATGTCCCACTGGCCCGGGGTGCTCGGCACCGTGGTTGCCTTTGCATCGCTCTGGCTGGTCACCGCCAGGTAGCGGAAGAACCGCGCGATCAGCCGCTCGGCCGTTGCGGTATTGTCCTGCGTCATCGTCCCGCCTCCCTCAGCCCAGCCGCTTCATGATCCGCGCCCAGTCCGCGATCGCGTGCTCCTGGCCCGGCACCACCTGGATGGCGAACTCGGTGTAGCCCGCGTCGCGCATGTTCGCGATCCGCTCCGTCAGCTGCGCCTCGGTGCCGGTGAAGGTCATCTCGCGAATGAGGTCCCCGGTCACGAAGCGCCGCTCGCTGTCCTTCACCACCATCAGGTGGCCGGTGTGGTTCTCCAGGTATTTCGCATCCGCCGGCTCGAAGCCCTTCGCCAGCTCCACGTAGCCCGCCACCGCATCGGCGACCGACGGCGGCACCGGCGAGGTGTTCGGCAGCCCGGCCAGTGCGGCATCCGCCGCCCGGTGCAGCAGCACCGCCGCCCGCGGCCCCGCCTGGGCCAGCGCCCGCGGCGAATCGAAGCCCTCGCCCTCGCCCAGCACGCAGCCCAGCGCGAAGCCGGTGGCAACCAGGTCCGCCCGCGCCCGCCCGTGCTTCGCCCAGGTCTCGTGCATGCCGCCCAGCCAGCCGATCGTGCTGGCCTCGTCGCCCACGAAGGCCATCCAGCCGGCGCCCAGCTTCGCCGTCAGCGCCTGGCCGCGCGGCCCGTAGGCAGAGATGTGCAGCGGAACGGGATCGGTGGTGTTGATCAGCCCCAGCTCCGGGTTGAGGAAGCGGATCTTGCGTGCCTCCCCCTCGATCACCGTCTCCACCGTCTCGCGCCGCAGCAGCGCCTGCACTACGCGGATGTAGTCTTCCATCTCCTTCATCGGCACCGCGCCGAGGCCCATCGCGCGGCGCGCGGTGAAGCCGGTGCCGATGCCGAAATCGATCCGCCCGGGGGCGAGCTTGTTCAGGGAGGCGAAGGCATTGGCCGTGACCGCGGCGATGCGGTTGGAGGGCACCAGCACCCCGGTGCCGAGCCGGATGCGGCTGGTCTTCACCGCCGCCGCCCCCATCGCCACGAAGCAGTCGGCGCTCAGCATCTGGGTGTCGTAGAACCAGGCCGAGGCGAAGCCCAGCTCCTCCGCCGCGGCGGCGACCTTCCAGGAATCCGAATCGGTGGGGATGGCGATGCCGAACTGCATGGGGGTTCCTCTGGCGCGTTTCGCCATCGATCCGCCATGCGCGGGCGGGATGCAAGGGGGGGCGGCTAGTCCCGCGGCGCCGCACCGGTGATGCGCGCGATCAGCGCATCCTCCTGCGCCCGGTCCGGCGGCGCCAGGGGCCGGGCGGCCACCAGCGTCCGGGTCTTGCGCATCTGGTCCATGTAGGTGCGGCACATGGCGCACAGCGCGAGATGCAGCCGCAGCCGCAGCCGGCGCGGCAGCGCCACCTCGCCATCCATCAGGCGGGAGGCATCCTCGGTCAGGTCGCGGCAGCGCAGCATCCCGGCCTCCGGCGTGGCTGTAACGTCATCGTCTCTCGACGCGTATACACCAGCATCCGTTACACTTCATTCCAGGTCAGGCACGGGGATTCCATGGACGACCGCGAGTTCGACCAGCCCGAGTTCCTCTCCCGCCTGCGCGCCGGCGAGGAGGCCGCCTATCGCCGCCTGGTGCGCCGCTTCCACGCGGTGCTGGTAGGGGTGGCCGCCGGCATCATCGGCAGCCGCGCCCAGGCGGAGGAGGTGGTGCAGGACAGCTGGCTGGCGGTGCATGGCGGGATCGCGAGGTTCGAGGGCCGCTCCTCGCTCGCCTCCTGGATCTACACCATCGTGCTGAACCGCGCCCGCACCCGCATCGGCAAGGAGGGCCGGCTGGTGGGGCTGCCCGCGGTGCTGGACGGATCGCAGGGCGAGGAGAGCGCGCTGCCGGCCAGCGCCTTCCGCGACGACGGCCACTGGGCGGAGGCGCCGCGGCTGTGGGATGAGATCGACCCCGAGCGCGTGGTGGGCGGGCGCCAGCTGTGGGAGCACGTGCAGGAGGCGATCGAGACGCTGCCCGCCGGCCAGAAGGCGGTGCTGGTGATGCGCGACATGGAGGGCATGCCCGGCGAGGAGATCTGCGCCCTGCTGCAGATCACGCCGGAGAACCAGCGCGTGATGCTGCACCGCGCCCGTGCGCGCATCCGCGCCGCCATCGACCGCGTGACCGCGCCC
>CANHCJ010000310.1 GCA_947458025.1 Rhodospirillales bacterium
CGACGCGGCCGGGGGAGTGGCGGCTGCTGGAGGCGATGCGCGGCTGGCAGGCGGCGCTGGGCGTGGAGGTGGTGCTGCTGGAGGACGGCCGGTTCCTGTGCTCCGCGGCGCGGTTCGCCGCCTGGGCGGGGGGGAAGAAGGCGCTGCGGATGGAGTTCTTCTACCGCGAGATGCGCCGCGCGACCGGGCTGCTGATGGAGGGGGAGGGGCCCGCCGGCGGGCGGTGGAACTTCGACGCCGAGAACCGCAAGCCGCCGAAGCGGGGCATGGCGGTGCCGGAGCCGGTGCGGTTCGTGCCGGGTGGGGTGACGGAGGCGGTGCTGGCGCTGGTGGAGCGGCGGTTTCCGGGGCGGTTCGGCGACCTGCGCCCGTTCTCGTTCGCGGTGACGCGGGCGGGGGCGGAGGCGGCGTTCGCGCGGTTCCTGCGGCTGGGGTTGCCGAGCTTCGGGGATTACCAGGACGCGATGCTGCGCGGGGAGGCGTTCCTGTTCCATGCGGTGATCGCGCAGTACCTGAACTGCGGGCTGCTGGACCCGCTGGCGGTGTGCCGGGCGGCGGAGGCGGAATGGCGCGCGGGGCGGGCGCCGTTGGCCTCCGTGGAGGGGTTCGTGCGCCAGGTGCTGGGCTGGCGGGAGTATGTGCGCGGGATCTACTGGCTGCGGATGCCGGGGTACGCGCAGGAGAACGCGCTGGGGGCGGGGCGGGACCTGCCGGGGTTCTACTGGTCCGGCGAGACGGGGATGGCGTGCGTAGCGGCGGTGGTGGGGCATACGCGGCGGGAGGCCTATGCCCACCACATCCAGCGGCTGATGGTGACGGGGAATTTCGCGCTGCTGGCGGGGGTGGAGCCGCGGCAGGTGCATGAGTGGTACCTGGCGGTGTACGCCGATGCCTATGAGTGGGTGGAGCTGCCGAACACGCTGGGGATGAGCCAGTTCGCCGATGGCGGGCTGCTGGCCAGCAAGCCCTATGCGGCGAGCGGGGCGTATATCGACCGGATGAGCGACTATTGCGGCGGGTGCCGGTTCGACGTGAAGGCGAAGAACGGCCCCACGGCGTGCCCGTTCAATTTCCTCTACTGGGATTTCCTGGCGCGCAACCGGGCGGTGCTGGGGAACAATCCGCGCCTGGGGCCGGTGTGGCGGACCTACGACGCGCTGCCGGCGGAGCGGAAAGCCGCCATTGCGCGGGATGCGGCGGCGTTCCTGGCTGGGTTGGGCTCAGCCGCGGCGGCGGGCGAGGGCGAGGCCGGCGAGGGCCAGGGGTAGCAGGGCGGCGGCGGGCGGGGCGGGGATGGGGGTGAGGACCATGTTGTCGATCAGCATGGCGGTGTCCCCGGGGGCGGCGCCGACGAGGCGGATCTCGTCGACCGTGCCGAAAAAGGCGGGCGCGTGGCCGACGGTCCAGACGTTGGTAGTGGCGAAGAAATCGGCGATCGAGCCGACCTGCACATTGTCCAGGAAGAACAGGAAGGTCACGGCATCGGAGAGGTTGAGGTCGGTGGAGGCGTAGTCGAAGCTGTCGAGCGTGAAGGCGCCGCCGTCGTCGCGGGTGATGGAGAGGATGTCGGCGGGGGTGATCGGCTCGTTGAGGCCGACGATGAGGCTGGCGATGGGGTTGCCGAATTCCTCGATGGCGAAGTGGCTGCCGCCGAGGCCGGTGAAGGTGTAGCCGGATTCGCTGTAGCTGAAGCCGGCGCCGAGGAAGGTGAAGCTGGTGCCGAAGGTGATGGTGGCAGCCTGGGCGGCGGGGGGCGCCAGGGTGGCGGTGGCCAGGGACAGGGCGAGCAGGGCTGTGCGGAGCATCGGCGTCACCTCCATCGGGTCGTTGCCTATCTAGGATATCAGCGCCGGCTCGCATGTGAAATTCCGGCAAGGTTGACCGGCGGCAAGGGCCGGCGCAGCCTTGAACGGCTTGATTTTCGGGAGAGCCCCATGTCCCCGGCCGCGCGGCAGATGGCGTTCATCAACCTGGCCCACGGGTTCACCCATTACTGCCTGCTGATCCTGCCCACCGCGGTGCTGGCGATGGTGCTGATGCCGAGCGGCCCGTTCGGGGACGACTACGAGCTGATCCTGCCGCTGGCGACCGGGGGGTTCGTGCTCTACGGGCTGCTTTCGCTGCCGCAGGGGTGGCTGGCGGCGCGGTTCGGGCGGCACAACCTGATGACGGCGTTCTTCCTCGGCGCCGGGGTTTCGATGATCGGGACGGGGCTGGCGCCCTCGCCGCTGTGGCTGGGGGTGGCGCTGGCGGCGACGGGGGCGTTCGCGGCGATCTACCACCCGATCGGCACCGCGCTGCTGGTGGACGTGGCGGGCGAGCAGCCGGGGCAGGCGATCGGGCTCAACGGCGTGTTCGGCAATGTCGGCGTGGCGATGGCGCCGATGATCACCGCCTTCGTGGCGTTCCGCTGGGGCTGGCACTGGGCGTTCATCCTGCCCGGGGTGCTGTGCATGCTGGCGGGGCTGGCCTGGATGCGCGAGCCGGTGTTCGACCATGCGGCCAAGCGCGCGGGCAAGCCGTTCCCGGAGATTCCGCCGCATCTGGTGCGCCGGGCGATGATCGTGCTGCTGATGGTGGCCGCGGTTTCCGGCCTGGTGTTCAACGCCTTCACCCTGCTGCTGCCCAAGCTGATGCAGGAGCGGCTGGCGGGCGATCCCGGGCTGCTGCCGCTGGCCGGCGTGGCGGCGACGGTGGCCACGCTGTGCGGGGCGGTGACGCAGCTGACGGTGGGGCGGTACATCGACCGGACCACGCTGCGGCAGATGTTCCTGCCGATGGCCGTGGTGCTGGTGCCGGCGCTGGCCGCGCTGGCCTTCGTGGACGGGTGGCTGGCGGTGCCGGTGGCCGGGGTGGTGGCCGCGGTGCTGTTCGGGCAGGTGACGGTGAACGAGACGATGACGGCGCGCTACATCTCGCCGGCGTTGCGCACGCGGATGTATTCCGTGCGGTTCTTCATCGGCTTCCTGGGCAGCGCGGCCAGCGCGCCGCTGATCGCCTTCCTGTACGGGCGCACCGGCAGCCAGGCGGCGTGCCTTGCGGTGCTGGCGGGGTTCGCGGTGATCACGCTGTGCTGCGCCTGGTTCTTCCCGAACCGGCGCGAGGAGCTGAACCCGGAGCTGTGGGCGCAGGCGGCGCCGCGCGGGGGCGTGCCGCAGGCGGCGGAGTAGCTGCCTTGGATTTGCCGCCGGCCGGCGCCATGTTGCGGGCATGAAGCGTCGCGCCCTGCTGGCCCTTGGCCTGCTGCCCTCCCTGCCTGCCCTGGCCCAGCCGCGCCCGCCAGCGGCGCCGGCGCTGCGGCCGGCCACGCTTTCGGCGCAGGACCGGGCGGATATCACGCGCATCGAGGCCTACCTGAACGGGCTGCGCACGATGCGCTCGCGCTTCCTGCAGGTGGCGCCGGACGGGCAGGTGACGGAGGGCAATGCCTGGATCCAGCGGCCCGGGCGGATGCGCTTCGAATACGACCCGCCCTCGCCGCTGCTGCTGGTGGCGGGCAGCGGCCAGGGGTTGTTCTTCGACAAGGCGCTGAACCAGGTGAGCTATTTCCCGCTCAGCTCCACGCCGCTGGGCATCCTGCTGTCGGACAATATGCGCCTGTCCGGCGACGTGACCGTGAGCGCGGTGGAGCGGCTGCCGGGGCAGATCCATGTGGTGCTCTATCGCACCGCCTCGGCCGGCGACGGCACGCTGACGCTGGTGTTCGCCGACGGGCCGCTGTCGCTGCGGCAGTGGATGATCACCGACCCGCAGCAGCGCGAGACCACCGTTTCGCTGTTCAACGTGTCGCTGGGCGCGACCTTCGACCCGAAGCTGTTCGACACGGCGGACCCGCGGCCGCGGGAATAGCTGTTGCACCAGCCGGGATTGTGTTCATCTTGCCGCCACGATCCCGCGCCATGTTCCAGCCCTGCAGAGTTGTTCGAGGCCCATGAAACCGCTCATCGGCATTTCCTGCTGCGTCAAGCAGTTCGGCGTGTTCGGCACCGCGAACCACGCCGCCTCCAACACCTATATCCATGCCACCGACAACGTGGTGGGCGGCGTGCCGGTGCTGGTGCCGGCGAACGGGGCGCTGGCCGACATCCCCACGCTGGTGGCGCGGCTGGACGGGCTGATCCTGACCGGCAGCCGCAGCAACGTGGCGCCCACCAACTACGACGGGCCGCCGCATGCCGAGGGCACGCCGGAGGACCATGACCGCGACGGCGTCACGCTGCCGCTGATCCGGGCGGCGGTGGCGGCCGGGGTGCCGGTGCTGGCGATCTGCCGCGGCATGCAGGAGATGAACGTGGCGCTGGGCGGCAGCCTGCACCAGCGGCTGCAGGACCTGCCGGACCGGATCGACCATTCCACGCCGATGTCGCCGCATCCGCGCGTGCGCACCGGCAAGTCCCATGCGGTGCGGGTGGCGCCGGGGTCGTGGCTGCACCGCATCTGCGGGCGGGGCGAGATTCCGGTGAACTCGCTGCACAACCAGGGCGTGGACCGGCTGGCGCCGGGGCTGGTGGTGGATGCCACCGCGCCGGACGGGACGGTGGAGGCGGTGCACGCCACCGGGCCGGGCTTCGCGGTGGGCGTGCAGTGGCACCCGGAATACGACTGGGAGCGTGACGAGATCTCGCGCCAGATCTTCATGGTGTTCGGCGAGGCGGTGCGCGCGCGCCTGGCCGGGCCGGCGCGGCTTTCCGCGGCCGATTAGCCGGGCTCGCGCTCGCCGTCGAGCGGCAGGGCGATGAAGGTGCGGGCCTCCCCGCGCTGGATCTGGAGGGCCACCGCCGGGCGGCCGGCCTTGCGGGCGGCTTCCACCGCGGCGGCGATGTCGGCTTGGGTGTTCGCCTCCCTGTCGCCGGCCCGCAGGATGATGTCGCCGGGCTGAAGGCCGCGCGCCTCGGCGATGCTGCCGGGGGCGACCTGCACCACCGCCGCGCCATCGCCTTCCGGGTTCGGGCGCAGGGCGAGGCCGAGCGTGGCGGTTCGGCTGGCCTGCTCCTGCCGCTCCTGGGCGGTGGCGCTGGCCTTGCGGTCGGGCGCCTCGCCCAGCGCGATGCGCTGCTGCACCGGCTTGCCGTCGCGGCTTACCGTCATGGCCACGGTGGCGCCGGGCTTGCTGTCGCCGATCGCGCCGGCGAGGTCGCGCGGGCCGCGCACCGGGCGGCCCTCCACCTCCGTGACCACGTCGCCCACCTTGAGGCCGCCGCGCGCGGCC
>CANHCJ010000311.1 GCA_947458025.1 Rhodospirillales bacterium
CCCCCTGTTCCGCGGCCCCATCACCCGCCTCGGCCGCTGGATCAACAATATGCTCAGCCCGCACGACCTGCTGCTCTCGGTCGGCGCGGACATGTTCACCCTCTCCCTCCCGCCCGACATCGAGCCGCTGCCGGAGGGCATCAAGGTGATCCACATGGACACCAACCCCTGGGAGCTCGCCAAGAACTTCCCCGCCGACGCCGCCCTGTTCGGCGACCCGCTGCCCACCCTGCCGGCGCTGACCACCAAGCTGAACGAAGCCCTCGGCGCCCAAGGCATCGCCCGCGCCCAGGCCCGCCGCGCCGAGGTGGCCGCCGCGGTCGCCGCCGACCTCGCCAAGCTGACGGCCCAGGCCGAGGCGCTGATGGACCGCTCCCCCATCGCCCCGCTCGCCCTGATGAAGGCCCTCGGCGACACCCTGCCGCCGGAAGCGGTGCTGGTGGACGAAAGCATCTCCTCCGGCGCCGGCATGTTCCAGTTCCTGCGCAACGCCCCGCCCGGCAGCCTCTACGGCAACCGCGGCGGCGGCATCGGCTGGGGCCTGCCCGGCGCCGTCGGCGTGCAGCTCGCCCTGCCGCAGCGCCGCGTGGTCGCCGTGATCGGCGACGGAAGTGCCATGTATTCCATCCAGGCGCTCTGGACCGCCGCGCACGAGAAGCTGCCGATGGTCTTCGTGATCCTCAACAACCGCTCCTACCGCATCCTCAAGCAGCGGCTCTCGGCCACCAAGGGCACCGCCGCCCAGCGCGGCCGCTACGTCGGCATGGAGCTGTCGGACCCCGCCATCGACTTCACCGACCTCGCCCGCTCCATGGGCGTGGCGGCGGAGCGGGTGGAGACGATCCCGGCCTTCATCGCCGCGCTGAAGAAGGGCCTCACCGGCGACGGCCCGCTGCTGATCGACGCGGCCACGGAGTCGGTCTTCCAATAGGGAATGCGCTGGACTCCATACCAACCGGTTGGTATGGAGTCCGCCATGGATGGCACGCCCCCACCCGATGCCCGCACCCGCCTGCTGCAGGGTGCCTTGCGGCTGGTGCGGATGAAGGGCTGGGCGGCCACCTCGGTGGACGAGCTGTGCCTCGCCGCCGGGATCACCAAGGGCAGCTTCTTCCACCACTTCAAGACCAAGGAAGCCCTGGGCGTGGCCGCCGCCGCGTACTGGGGGGAGAGCACCGCCGCGATGTTCGCGGCCGCCCCCTACCATGCGCCCGCCGATCCCGCGGCGCGCGTGCTGGCCTACATCGACTTCCGCGCCGCGCTGCTCGCCGAGGACCTCGCCGCCTGCACCTGCTTCGCCGGCACGCTGGTGCAGGAAACCTGGGCCTCCAGCCCGGCGATGCGCGAGGCCTGCGGCGACGCCATCACGGCGCATGCCGCCACGCTGGAGGCCGATATCGCGGCCGCCCGGCCGGCGGACGCCGACTGGGATGCGGCGAGCCTGGCGCTGTTCACGCAGACGGTGCTGCAGGGGGCCTTCGTGCTGGCCAAGGCCACTGGAACGGTGGAAACCGCGCGCGGGCAGGTGGCGCATTTGCGGCGGTATGTGGCGATGCTGCTAGGGAGAAAGTAAGCATGTTCTTTTTTGAAAAAAAGAACCAAAAAACTTTTCCAACCTGGCGCGGGAGGTCCATGGCGCCAAAGGAGAAAAGTCTTTTTGCTTCTTTTTCTTCAGAAAAAGAAGATTCTTTCTTGGGACAAACCCCATGACCGACCCGCGCTACGGCTGGGTGATCGTGGCCGCCGGCATCGCGATCACCCTGATGGGCATGGGCACCACGCTCGCGCTGGGCGTGTTCGTGGCACCGCTGGAGGCGGCCGAGGGCTGGTCGCGCACCCAGGTGGCGGTGGCCACGATGTTCGCCTTCCTCTCGATGGGCGTGGCGGGCTTCGGCTGGGGCGCGCTGTCGGACCGCTGGGGCACGCGCGTGGTGGTGCTGGCCGGCGGCGCGATCCAGGGGCTGGGCCTGGTGCTGGCCGGCCGGGCCGGGACGGTGCTGGAGCTGCAGCTGGCCTTCGGCGTGCTGGGCGGGATTGGGGCCGGGGCCTACATGGCGCCGCTGACCTCCTCGGCCTCGCGCTGGTTCGAGCGCAACCGGGGCCTGGCCGTGGCGCTGGTGACCGCCGGCATGGGCATGGGCACGCTGGTCACGGCCCCGCTGGCCACCTGGCTGATCGCCGCGCATGGCTGGCGCATGGCCTTCACCGTGCTGGGGCTGCTGGTGTGGGTGGTGGTGCTGCCGGTGGCGCTGCTGCTCCGCGCGCCGCCCGCGGTGGCCCCGGCCGGGACCGCCGGCGGCGGGATGACGGCAGGGGAAGCGCTGCGCTCGCCCGCGCTGCTCGCCGTGGCCTTCACCTATTTCTGCTGCTGCGCCGCCCATTCCGGGCCGATCTTCCACATGGTCAGCTACGCCGTGGATTGCGGCATCGCGCCGATGACGGCGGCCACCCTGCTGGGCGCGCAGGGATTGGCCGGCGTGGCCGGGCGAATCGGCGGCGGGATGGTGGCGGACCGGCTGGGTGAGAAGCCCACCATCCTGATCGCCCTGCTGCTGCAGGCCAGCGCGATCGCCGCCTATGTGGTGATCAGCGCGCCCACGCAGTTCCTCGTGCTGGGCATGGTGTTCGGCCTGTCCTACGGCGCGGTGATGCCGCTCTATGCCGTGCTGGTGCGCAACTGGTTCGGCCCGGCGGTGATGGGCACGGCCTTCGGCGCGGTGAGCATGGCGGCGACCTTCGGCATGGCCGCCGGGCCGGTGATCGGCGGCTGGCTGCGCGGCCTCGGCGGCGACTACCTGTGGATGTACGCGGCCTCCGCGGCGATCGGGCTGGGCGCGCTCGCCATCGCCACCACCTTCCGCGCCCCCGCACGCCCGGCGCTGACCGCCGCGTGAGACGGGCTTGGCCAGGGAGCAACATGATGAGTGACCATCCCATCGGCGGCGCACATGCGCTGACGCTCGCGCGCGTGATCGCGGCGCCGCGCCGGGCGATCTGGCGCTGCTGGACGGAGCCGGACCTGCTGAAGCAGTGGTTCTGCCCGAAGCCCTGGGGCGTGTCCCATGCGGAGCTGGACGTGCGGCCGGGCGGCGGCAGCCTGATCGTGATGCGCGGGCCGGAGGGGCAGGAGATGCCGAACCGCGGCATCTACCTGGACGTGGTGCCGGGCGAGCGGCTGGTGTTCACCGATGCCTTCACCACCGCCTGGGTGCCTTCGGAGAAGCCGTTCATGGTGGGCACCATCCTGCTGGCGGATGCGCCCGGCGGCACGCAGTACGACGCGGTGGTGGGGCACTGGAACGCGCAGGACCTGGCCCGGCACGAGGCGATGGGCTTCCACCAGGGCTGGGGCATCGCAGCCGACCAGCTGGCCGAACTTGCCCAAGGTCTTTCAGAGGGGAGGCTGTGATGAACCGGATCGTGGGCCGCGAGGAGTGGCGGGCGGCGCGGCTGGCGCTGCTGGAGCAGGAGAAGGCGCTGACCCGGGCGCGCGATGCGGTGAACGCGGCACGCGCGGCGCTGCCCTGGGTGAAGGTGGAGAAGCCCTACGCCTTCGAAACGGCGCGCGGGCCGGAGACCCTCGAAGACCTGTTCCGCGGGCGCAGCCAGCTGCTGGTGCAGCACTTCATGTTCGGGCCGGACTGGACCGAGGGCTGCGTGGGCTGCTCGCTGTGGGCGGACCACGTCAGCGCCACGCTGCCGCACCTGGCGGCGAAGGACATCACCTACGTGGCCGTCTCGCGCGCGCCGCTGGACCGGCTGCTGGCGTTCCGCGCGCGCATGGGCTGGACGTTCGACTGGGTGTCGTCGCTGGGCAGCGACTTCAACCGCGATTTCGGCGTGACCTTCACCGATGCGGACGTGGCTTCGGGGGCGGAATACAACTGGCGGCCGGTGCAGTCGGCCGGCGAGCTGCCGGGCAACAGCAGCTTCTACCGCGACGCCGAGGGGGCGGTGTTCCACACCTATTCCACCTATGCACGTGGGGCGGAGGAGGTGGCCGGCACCTACATGCTGCTGGACATCGCGCCGCTGGGGCGCAACGAAAGCGGGCCGCAGCCGATGGCCTGGGTGCGGCACCATGACCGCTACGCGGAACCGCAGGCCGGGAGCTGTTGCTGCACGTGAAGACCATCGCCTTCGCCCTGCTGGGGCTGCTGGCCGCCGCGCCGGCCTTCGCCCAGGACAAGCCCTGTACCGCCCCGCCGGCGCGCAGCCTGCTGCCCGGCGGGCCCGGCTACGTCTATCCGGAGCTGAAGGCGCAAACCCTGGTGCAGGGCCAGGGCCCCGCCCGGGTGCAATGGCTCGGCGCCAGCTGGTTCGGCCCGATGAACGGGCGGCTGCACGCGCTGGATTGCGCCGGCACGCCGCTGGGCGCGATCGAATCCGGCTACCTGCGCTCCCTGAAGCCCGGCCCCGCCGTGCCGGGCATCGGCCCCACCGTGCTGCTGGAAGCCACCACCGGCACCGGCACCGGCTACCGCGAGGACACCGCCCGCCTGGTGGCCCTGGTGGAACGGGAGCCGAAGGTGCTGTGGGAACACGTCTCCCTCACCCGCGACAGCGCCCAGCGCGGCCTGGGCTTCGAGGAACGCTTCGCCTGGCGCTTCGCCCCCGACGGCACCCGCATCGAGGTGACGGGCACCCGCCAGCAGGACGGCAAGCCGGGGCGTGCCGCGCTTCCGGGGGAGAGGTTCTGCTGGATGGCAGCGGAGAAGGTCTTCAAAGGCTGTTAAGCAAGCAAGGTGTTCTTTTTTGAAAAAAAGAACCAAAAAACTTTTCCGATCTGGCGCGGGCGCCAAGGGGGAAAAGTCTTTTGGCTTCTTTTTCTTCAGAAAAAGAAGAATCCTTCCTTCCTACCTCCCGGGCACCAGCGCCTGCACCCGCCCGGCCAGCACGCCCAGCGTGAACGGCTTGTGCAGCAGCTGCGCCCCCTCCGGCAGCGGCGCGCCCGGCCCCAGCGCGCTGCCGGCATAGCCGGTGATGAGCAGGACCGGCAGGGCGGGATAAAGCGCCCGGGCGGCCTCGGCCAGCTGGCGGCCGTTCATGCCGCCGGGCAGGCCGATATCGGCCACCAGTATGTCCGGCGCCGGGCCGGCGCGCAGCGCCTCCAGCCCTTCCGCCCCGCTGGCGGCCTGCTGCACCTGCCAGCCGAGATCGGCCAGCGCCTCGGCCAGCGCCTCGCGCACCTGGGGCTC
>CANHCJ010000312.1 GCA_947458025.1 Rhodospirillales bacterium
AGGCCGGGCGGGATCACGTGGTAGCTGCCCTCCAGCGCGGCCAGCGGCAGGGCGTGCAGCCCGGCGGCCATGATCGCCACCGGCGCGGCCAGGGCGAACAGCCGCGCCAGCGCGGAGCTTTGCGGCCCGAGCACGGGATCGGGCTGCAGCACGTTGGCCAGCCCGATCATGCCCGCCGCGATCTGGGCCGCCATCGGCAGCGCCAGCACCAGCAGCCGCGCGAGCCAGCCCAGCCACAGCCCGGCGATCACCTCCGTGACCACCGCCAGCAGCGCGCGCAGCCCGTCGGCCGGTTCCGGCGGCAGATGCGGTGCCACCACCGGCAGCATCACCAGCGTCAGCGCCACCGCCAGCGCCGCGCGCACCGGCATCGGCACCTCCGCCTCGCCGAAGCCGGGCAGCAGCATCACCGCCGAACCCACCCGCGCCAGCACCAGCATGAAGGCCCAGGCCCAGCCGGGCAGCGCCGCCAGCAGGGCCGCGTCCTGCTCCGTCATTGCCCGCCCACGGCCACCAGCCGGTCGAACAGCGTGTGGGTGAAGCTGGTGAGCGTGGCCATCATGAAGGAGCCGAGCACCACCAGCGTCACGCCGATCACCGCCACCTTGGGCACGAAGGCCAGGGTCTGCTCGTTGATCTGCGTGGCCGCCTGCAGCAGCGAGATCACCATGCCCACCGCCAGCGCGGCCAGCAGCGGCGGCCCGCCGACATAAAGCGTGACCAGCATTCCCTCGCGCAGCAATCCCGCGACGTCGCTTTCCTGCATCGGCTGTCCTGCCTTCCTGCCTTGGCGTTTTGCCGAAGGTCCGACCCGGCGCGTGCGCGCTCAGATCGGCATGCGCATGATGTCCTGGTAGGCCTGCACCACCCGGTCGCGCACCGCGGCGGTGGTCTGCAGCGCCAGTTCCGCCTTGGCCACGGCGGTCACCACCGCGGCGATGTCGCCCTGGCCGGAGATGGCCTGCATTGCGCCCACCTCGGCCTGGCGGGAGGTGTCCACCACCGCGCCCAGCGCTCGCTGCAGCGCGCCCGAGAAATCCGCGCCGGGGGCCGCAGGCGCGCCGCCCGCGCCTTCCAGCACGCCGCCCTCGATGGCGCGATAGGCCTGCAGCGCCGCCTGCGGGCCGACGGGGGTGATGGCCATGTCCGCGATTCCCTAGGTGCTACCTGAGCATTTCGATGGTGCGCGACAGCATCCCGCGCGACACCTGGAGCACGTTGAGGTTGGCGCTGTAGGCGCGCTGCGCCTCCTTCATGTCCATCACCTCGACGAAGCTGTTCACGTTCGGCACCTTCACATAGCCGCGCCCGTCCGCCGCCGGGTGGCCGGGGTCGAAGCGCAGCGGCAGGTCGCCCATGTCGCGATCCACCTTCTTCACCCGCACCGTCTCGGCACCCACCGACTTGTCCATCGCATTGGCGAAGGTGATGGTCTTGCGGCGATAGGGCTGGGTGTTCGGCGAGGTGCCGGTGGTGTCCTGGTTGGCCAGGTTCTCCGCGATCACGCGCAGCCGCGTGGTCTGCACGTTCATGCCGCGGGCCGAGATCGAAAGCGCCTTCTGCAGGTCCATGCGTCTCTCCTGGGTCAGCGGCCGGCGGCCGTGCGGAACATCGCGAGGTATTTCTGGTACAGCCCGGCCACCAGCGAGTGCGCCGATTCGGTATCCGCCACCTTGGACAGCTCCACGTCGAGCGAGACGGAGTTGCCGTCCGGCGCGCGCTCTCCCGGCTGCGCCTTGCCCTGCGCGGCGGGGTTGCGCGTGGGCGCGAGGTGGCCGGCATCGGTGCGCGCCGGCGCAAGCCCGGTGCCGCGCGCCAGATGCTGCTCGAAGGGCAGCAGGTCGCGCGTGCGCCAGCCCGGCGTGTTGGCGTTGGCGATATTCTGCGACAGCACCTGCTGGCGCTGCCCGATCCAGGCCAGGCGGCGGTCGGCGAGGTCGAACAGGGGAATGCGCGTGGGGTCCATGCACGCATCCTGCACCGGCGCACACTGACGAAACGTAAACACGCAGCCGCGGCGCCGTTAACCTGCTGGCAGTTTCCGGCAGGCATGGTCCTGCCTGCATGACCCAGGCCGCGCCCCTTCCCCCGCAAACCGATTCGGCCGACGCCGGGCTGCCCGGCGCCGAGCTGCCCTGCGCCGCCTCGCGCCAGCCCGCGGCCGAGCAGGCGGCGGAGGCGGTGGCCAACATGCTGCGCCTGGCGCGCGGCATGGTGCAGGCCGGCCGCCGCGTGGAGCTGGAGGGGCTGGACCAGATGGTCGGCCGCCTCTGCGCCCGCTGCCTGGACCTGCCGCCGGAGGAAGGCCGCGCCCTGCGCCCGCACCTGGCCGCCCTGCTGGTGGAGATCGACGCGCTGAACGCCAGCTTCGCCCGCGCCCAGCCCCCCTGAACGCCCTCCCGCCAAAAAGGCCCGTCGGCAAAAATGCCAGTCCTGACCTTCGACACGATCATCGCAGCCCTCGGCGCCCTCGCCCTGGTGATCGGGCTCGTGCTGCTCGCGCAACGCGCCGCGCGCTGGGGCGGGCTCGCGCCACGCGGTACCGGCCGGCTGGCCATCGTGGAGGCCGTGGCGCTGGATCCGCGCCGCCGCCTGTGCCTGGTGCGCTGCGACAACCGCCACCTGCTGCTGGTCACCGGCGGCGCGCAGGACGTGGTGGTGGGCTGGATCGAGGAACCCGCCAAGGCGGAGGGCGCGCCATGACCCGCCTGCTGCTCGGACTGCTCTTCGGCATGGTGCTCGGCGCCCTGGCCGCCACGCCCGCGCTGGCGCAATCCGTCGCCATCGACCTCGGCGCCACCGGGGGGCCCGGCGCCACCGCGCGGCTGGTGCAGATCACCGCGCTCATCACCGTGCTCTCGCTGGCCCCCAGCCTGCTGGTGATGGTCACCGCCTTCGCGCGCATCATCATCGTGCTGTCGCTGCTGCGCAGCGCGCTCGGCACCCAGGGCACGCCGCCCAACTCGGTGCTGATCGGGCTGGCCCTGTTCCTCACCTTCTTCGTGATGCAGCCGGTGCTGGAACAGTCCTGGGTGCAGGGCCTGCAGCCGATGGCCGAGGGCCGCATCGGCGAGATGGAGGGGCTGCGCCTGGCCGCCGAGCCGTTCCGCACCTTCATGGCCGCCAATGTGCGCCAGGAGGACCTGCGCCTGTTCCTCGACCTCGCCAAGCTGCCCGACCCCGCCTCGGCGGAACAAACCCCGTGGCGCGCCCTGGTGCCCGCCTTCATGGTGGGCGAGCTGCGCCGCGCCTTCGAGATGGGCTTCCTGCTCTACCTGCCCTTCCTCGTCATCGAAATGGTCGTGGCCAGCGTGCTGATGAGCCTGGGCATGATGATGCTGCCGCCGAACGTGGTCTCGCTCCCGTTCAAGCTGATCTTCTTCGTGCTGGTCGATGGCTGGCGGCTCGTCTCCGGCAGCCTGGTGCAGAGCTTCGTTTCGGGCTGAAGGAAGCAGCCCAGGAAGGCGAACCGCCAGAACGCAAAGAGCGCCAAGAGGACGCCAGGCGTGCATCCTGGCGCCCGCTTGGCGCCCATGGCGCCTTGGCGGTTTGCCTTACGACTTCGGCAGATGCATCCCGATATACGGCGGCAGCTGGAACGCCGCGTGGTGCACCTCCGGCGTCCAGTAGCGCCCGGTGATCCCCGCCGCCCCAGCCCGCGCGCGGATCGTCTCCACCGGCACCGCATCCAGCCCCGCCTGCTTGGCCGCGAAGCCCAGCGTCATGAAGCCGCCGACATAGGTCGGCACCGCGGCCACATAGGCGCCGACGTGCCCGAAGAACTTGCGCCGCCGCAGGCTGGTGTCGCGCAGCTCGTCGGCCTGCATGAAAGGCACGCCACACTGGTTCACGATCAGCCCGCCGGCCGAGAGCACGCGGGCCGCGTTCATGTAGAACTCGTCGGTGAACAGCACTTCGCCCACGCCGATCGGGTCCGTGCTGTCCACGATGATCGCGTCGAAGCTGGCATCGGGCGCGGTGCGCACGTAGTCGATGCCGTCGCCCACGATCACCTGGGCGCGCGGGTTGGTCCAGGCATCGCCGGCGATGTTCGGCATGTGCTCCTTGGCCAGGCGGATCACCTCGCCGTCGATCTCCACCATCACCGCGCGCTCCACGTTGCCGTGCATCAGCACGCGCCGCAGCACGCCGCCATCGCCCGCGCCGATGATCAGCACGCGCTTGGCATCGCCATGCGCCAGCAGCGGCACATGGGTCAGCATCTCCTGGTAGACGAACTCGTCCGCCTCGGTGATCTGCACCACGCCGTCCAGCAGCATCACCCGGCCATGCAGGTGGCTTTCGAACACCATGATGTCCTGGAACGCGCTCTGCACCCGGGCCAGCTCCCGCTTCACCAGGAAGCGCTGGCCCCACTCGGCATAGAGCGTCTCGTTCACCCACGAATCGGTCGCCATCGCGGTTCTCCGGCAAGATGTGGTCAGCAGAACGGCCCGGGAATGGCGCCCCGGGCCGCTGCAACGTGTCAGTCGGGAAGGCTCAGCGCACGCGGCCGCGGCGCTGTTCGTCCAGGTCGATTCGCGACGGGCTGAAGGCGTCCTGGATCACCGGCACCGCGCGGTGCGGGTCGCAGTCGCCGCACACGAAGATGTCGAGCGCCGCGAAGTTGCGCTCCGGCCAGGTGTGGATGGAGATGTGGCTCTCGGCCAGCACCACCACGCCAGAGACGCCGCCATTCGGCGAGAAGTGGTGGAAATGGCTGTGCAGGATCGTCGCCCCGGTGGCGATCGCCGCCTCGCGCAGCTTCTCGTCGATATGCGCCGGGTCATCGAGGCGGGTGGCGCCCCAGATGTCGATCAGCAGGTGCGTGCCGGCGAACTTCATGCCGTCACGCTCGACGAAGTAGTCCTTCCTCTCCTCCTCAGCCCCGGCGGAGGAAGCGGTAGTCGTCTGGTTCTCGCTCGGGAACTCCGAGACCATCCCCAGTGGCATGAGTGCGTTCATTGCGCGACCCTCTGTCAACCAGCAGACGGCCTGTTGGGCTGCGTGCCGCATGCACGCGCCCCCTGGGGCCAAGGCGGCGGAACATGGGGAAAACGGGGGGGGGATGCAAGCGGAAATCGACCCCACCGGACCCCATGGCTGCATGCCTCGGGTCCGATGGGGACAGGGGTCCGCTCAGGGCGTGGCCGCACCCGGCGTCGTGGCCCCCAGCGCCCGCACGGAGGCGG
>CANHCJ010000313.1 GCA_947458025.1 Rhodospirillales bacterium
CCACCGGCACGGCGTGGGATTGCTGGGCCCAGGGGCCCTCCGGCCGGCCGAGCGGGCCGGGCGCGCTGGGTGGCGGCGTAGCCTCCGCGGCGCAGCCGGCCAGGAGCAGGAACACCATCCCGAGCAGGCATCGGACGGCACGGGGCATGCGGCGCTCAGCCGCGGTCGCGCATCAGCCGGGCCTTGTCGCGCTGCCAGTCGCGCTCGGCGACGGCGTGGCGCTTGTCGGCCTTGTTCTTGCCGGCGCCCAGGCCCAGCTCGACCTTGGCGATGCCGCGGCTGTTGAAGTGGATGTCGAGCGGCACCAGGCTCATGCCGTCGCGGCTGATGGCGCCCAGCAGCTGGTCGCGCTGCTTGGCCTTCACCAGCAGCTTGCGCGGGGCGCGCGGCTCGAACCGGCTCAGCACCCCGCCCTGGTATTCCGGGATGTAGCAGTTGAACAGATACAGCTCGCCGTTGCGCTCGCCGGCCCAGGCCTCGGTGAGGGTGGCGCGGCCGGCACGCAGGGACTTCACCTCCGGGCCGCGCAGCACGATGCCGGCCTCGAGGGTTTCCTTGATGGCGTAGTTGAACCGCGCCTTGCGGTTCTGCGACGCAACGCCGTGGCTGATCAGGCTCGACTTGCGGCGGGGCGGGTTGGCCATGACGGCGTCCTCAAGCGGGGGCGGCAGGCCGGTGGGCGCTGCCCGGCGCCTCCTATAGCCGCTTCCGGCGGCCGGGGGGAGGGTTGCGCGGGAAAAGCCGCCTGTACCCGGCTGGCACGGAACTGCAACTTGATTCGAACCGGCCCGCCGTGCGACAGGCGCGGCAGAGGCCAGTTCAACGACAGGAACCAAGAAACGATGATGAAGCGCCGTACGCTGCTCGCCGCCTCCTCCGCCGCGCTGGCCGCCCCCGCGCTGCCGGCCCGGGCGCAGGGCAAGACCAAGATCACCTTCTGGTACGGGCTCGGCGGCGCGCTGGGCGAGGAGGTCGTGCGCGTGTGCCGCAACTTCAACGCGGCGCAGAACGAGGCCGAGATCGAGCCGGTGTTCAAGGGCAGCTACGTGGAGACGCTGACCAGCTCGATTGCCGCCTGGCGCGCCGGGCAGGCGCCGCACATGGTGCAGATGTTCGAGGTGGGCACCGGCTCCATGCTGGCCGCCGGGCCGGCGATGAAGCAGACGTGGCAGCTCTCCCAGGAGACCGGGGTGAAGATCGACCCGTCGGTCTACATCCCCGGCGTGCGCGGCTACTACTCGCTGCCCGACGGGCGGCTGGCCTCCATGCCGTTCAACTCCTCCACCGCGATGATGTGGATCAACAAGGACGCCTTCCAGCGCGCCGGGCTCGACCCCGCCAAGCCGCCCACCACCTGGCAGGGCGTTGTGGAGGCGGCCCGTGCGATCAAGGCGCGCAACGCGGCCCCGATCCCGATGACCACGGCCTGGCCGACCTGGGTGCATTTCGAGCAGTACGGCGCGATGCACAACCTGCCCTTCGCCACCAAGGGCAACGGCTTCGACGGGCTGGACACCGAGCTGCGGATCAACGCGCCGGCCTATGCCAAGCACCTGCAGCGCCTGCTCGACATGGGCAAGGAAGGCCTGTTCCGCTGGGGCGGGCGCGACAACGCGGCCGAGCCGCTGTTCGTCTCCGGTGAGGCGGCGATCCAGTTCACCTCCTCGGCCGGGCGGGCGGCGATTGCGCGCGACGCCAAGTTCAACTGGGCGATGGCGATGCTGCCGACCGACCCCGAGGTGAACCCGAACCCGATCAACTCCGTGATCGGCGGGGCGAGCATCTGGACCATGACGGCGCCGAACCGCACGATGGCCGAATACCGGGCGGTGGCGAACTTCTTCGCCTATATCAGCCAGCCGGCGGTGGATGCGGAATGGCACCAGCGCACCGGCTATGTGCCGGTGACCACGGCGGCGTACGAACTGTCGAAGACCCAGGGCTTCTACGAGAAGACCCCCGGCACCGACCTGCCGATCCTGCAGCTTTCGCGCGGGCAGCTGAGCGAGAACTCGCGCGGCTTCCGCCTGGGCCGCATGGTGGAGCTGCGCAACATCATCCAGGAGGAGATGGAGCGCGCCCTGCAGGGCCAGCAGACCGCGCAGGCGGCGCTGGACAGCGCGGTGCAGCGCGGCAACCGCGTGCTGCGCGAGTTCGAACGCACGGCGCGCGGCTGATCGCGCGTGGCTGACACACCCCGGCCGGCGGGCACATGCCCCGGCCGGGGCGCCTGAGCAGGGGCGCCCCGGCCAGACATGGAACGCCGCACGATATTCTCCGGATGGGCGCTGCCGGCGGCACTCGTGCTGCCGCAGCTGCTTCTGACGTTCTTCTTCTTCCTGTGGCCGGCGGGGCAGGCGCTGTTCTACAGCCTGCAGCGCCAGGACGCCTTCGGCATCCGCACCGAGTTCGTGGGGCTGGAGAATTTCTCCGAGCTTTTCGCCGATCCGCTCTACGTGGAGACGATCTGGCGCACGATCATCTTCTGCGCGCTGGTGGCCTTCATCTCCATGGCGCTGGCGCTGCTGCTGGCGGTGTTCGCCGACCGTGAGATCCGCGGCCGCGGCGTGTACCGCACGCTGCTGATCTGGCCCTATGCGATCGCGCCGGCCGTGGCCGCGGTGCTGTGGCTGCTGCTGGTGCACCCGCAGATCGGCCTGATTTCCGGCATGCTGAATGCCATGGGCATCGCGTGGGACTACAAGCTGAACAGCGCCCAGGCCTTCACGGTGGTGGTGCTGGTGAGCGCGTGGAAGCAGGTGAGCTACAACTTCATCTTCTTCCTGGCCGGGCTGCAGTCGATCCCGAAATCGGTGATGGAGGCGGCGCGGATGGACGGCGCCAAGGGCTGGCGGCAGTTCCGCACCATCGTCTTCCCACTGCTGGCGCCGACCACCTTCTTCCTGATCGTGGTGAACATGGTCTACGCCGCCTTCGACACCTTCGGCACGATCGAGGCGCTGACGCGCGGCGGGCCGGGCAAGGCAACCGAGACGCTGGTGGTGAAGGTGTACCGCGACGGCATCGTGAACCTCGACCTCGGCTCCTCCTCCGCGCAGTCGGTGGTGCTGATGCTGGGCGTGATCGCGCTGACGGCGGTGCAGTTCCGCTACCTCGGGCGCAGGCGCGACTCATGAAGCGGGGCACCGATTGGGTTGCGCACGCCGTGCTGTGCCTGGGCGTGGCGCTGTTCGCGCTGCCGCTGTGGCTGGTGTTCGCGGCCTCGACGCAGGAGTCCGGGGCAATTGCGCGCGGCAATGTCTCGCTGATCCCGGACCCCGCCGGGCTCGGCGTGTACGCGCAGGTGCTGACCGAGGGCGCGCCGGGGGCGGGGCCGGTGTGGCGGATGATGCTGCTGTCGTTCGCGATGGCGCTGGGCATCACCATCGGCAAGATCATCATCTCGGTGCTGTCGGCCTATGCGGTGGCGTTCTTTCGCTTCCCGTTCCGCATGGTGGCGTTCTGGACCATCTTCATCACGCTGATGCTGCCGGTGGAGGTGCGGATCATCCCCACCTATGCCGTCATGGCCGGGTTCGGGCTGATCAACAGCTTCACCGGGCTGGTGCTGCCGCTGATCGCCAGCGCCACGGCGACACTACTGTTCCGCCAGGTGTTCCTCTCCATCCCCGACGAGCTGGTGGAGGCGGCGCGGATGGACGGGGCGGGGCCGTGGCGCTTCCTGCGCGACATCCTGCTGCCCGTATCCGCAGCGAACATCGCCGCGCTGTTCGTGATTTTGTTCGTGTATGGCTGGAACCAGTACCTCTGGCCGCTGCTGGTGGCGACCGACCCGAAGCTGGACACGATCGTGATCGGCATCGTCAAGATGATCGGGACCGAGACGGCGACGGAATGGAACCGCGTGATGGCAACCGCGCTGCTGGCGCTGCTGCCGCCCGTGGCGGTGGTGCTGCTGATGCAGCGCTGGTTCGTCAAGGGCCTGACGGAAGGGGACAAGTAGTGGCGGCAACCCTGGTGCTGCGCGGTCTGCGCAAGAGCTTCGGCGCGGTGGGCGTGCTGCACGGCGTGGACATCGAGGTGGCGGCCGGCGAGCTGCTGGTGATCGTGGGTGCCTCCGGCTGCGGCAAGTCTACCCTGCTGCGGCTGGTGGCGGGGCTGGAGGAGCCGAGCGGCGGGGCGATCGAGCTGGACGGGCGCGACGTGGCGCGGCTGGACCCGGCGGACCGCGACATCGCCATGGTGTTCCAGAACTACGCGCTGTACCCGCACATGACGGTCTACGACAACATGGCCTACGGGCTGCGCAACCGCGGCATGGCCAAGCCCGAGATCGACACGCGGGTGCGCGAGGCCGCCGGCACGCTGGGCCTGGGCGAGTTGCTGGCGCGGCGGCCGCGGCAGCTTTCGGGCGGGCAGCGCCAGCGCGTGGCGATGGGCCGCGCGATCGTGCGGCGGCCGAAGCTGTTTCTGTTCGACGAACCGCTGTCCAACCTCGATGCCAAGCTGCGGGTGACGATGCGCGGCGAGATCAAGCGGCTGCAGCGGCGCATGGGGGTGACCAGCCTGTACGTGACGCACGACCAGGTGGAGGCGATGACGCTGGGCGACCGGCTGCTGGTGATGCACCTGGGCGTGCCGGTGCAGTTGGCCACGCCGATGGAAGTGTTCGAGCGCCCCGCCAACACCTACGTGGCGACCTTCATCGGCACGCCGGCGATGAACCTGCTGCCGGCAGTGCTGGCCGAGGGCGGCACGGCGGCGGAACTGCCCGGCGGAACGCGTCTGCGCTTCGCCGACGGGCGCCGGCCGGGGCCGGACGGGCGGGCGCTGCAGATCGGCATCCGGCCGGAGCACGTGGTGCTCGACCCCGCCGGAATGGCGCTGCAGGTGGACCTGGTGGAGCCGCTGGGCTCGGAAACCGTGGTGATCGGAAGGCTGGCAAGCGGCGACGCGCTGAGCGTGAAACTGCCAGGCCACGCCCCGGCCGGCGAAACACTGGGCGTCGCCCTGCCGGCGGCAGCCCTGCACGTGTTCGACGCGGCCACGGGCGCTCGGCTGGACGCGGGCTAAGGCAGAAAAGGCCAGGGGCTTTGCCCCTGGACCCCACCAGGGACCCAGCGGTCCCTGGACCCTGCATCAGTGTTCCGCCTTCGGCGGGGAGGGGCCGCCCGGGTCTCTCCACCGCCTCGACGGCCCCTCCCCGCCGA
>CANHCJ010000314.1 GCA_947458025.1 Rhodospirillales bacterium
CCACCGTCCTGGCCGACATGCGCGAAGCCATCCGCGCCGCCCTCCCCCTCTGGGGCCTCTCCCCGCGCACCGAGCCCACCCTGCTCAACATCTCCGAGAACGCCACCTGGCGCCTGTCAGACCCCGAAGCCGAAGCCCCCCTCATCCTGCGCATCCACCGCGTCGGCTACCACACGCTGGAAGAAATCCGCTCCGAACTCGCCTGGATCGAGGCCCTGCGCACCTCCGGCCAGGTCTCCACCGCCGCCATCCGCCCCACCACCTCCGGCGACCCCGTCGCCACGCTGCCCTCCCCCACCGGCCTCCCCACCCGCCACGCCGTCGCCTTCCAGTTCCTGAACGGCCACGAACCCGCCGCCGACGCCGCCCTCGTCCCCTGGTTCCACACCCTCGGCCAGATCACCGCCCGCCTCCACCACCACGCCGCCACCTGGCCCCGCCCCCCGGGCTTCGTGCGCAAGCTGTGGGACTGGGATGCCATGCTCGGCGAACGCCGCCTCTGGGGCCCCTGGCAATCCGGCCTCGGCCTCACCCCCGAAGGCACCGCCATCATCACCCGCGCCTCCGAGAAAATCCGCCACCACCTCGCAACCTACGGCCAGGCGCCAGACCGCTTCGGCCTCGTCCACGCCGACATGCGCCTGGCCAACCTCCTCGTCGACGGCCCCCACATGCACGTCATCGACTTCGACGATTGCGGCCTCTCCTGGCACCTCTACGACTTCGCCGCCGCCATCACGCTGCACGAACACACCCCCATCATCCCCGCCCTCCAGGCCAGCTGGCTCGAAGGCTACGCCCAGGTCGCCCCCCTCCCCCCGAACCACGCGCACATGCTCCCCGTCCTCATCATGGCGAGAAGAATCCTCGTCATGGCCTGGATGGCCAGCCACAGCGAAACCCCCATGGCCCGCGAGGGCGGCCCCACCTACACCGCGCAAACCATCGAACTCGCGGAAGCCTTCCTGGCAAGGAAGTAAGAGTCTTCTTTTTCTGAAGAAAAAGAAGCAAAAAGACTTTCCCCCGAAAAGAAAACCCCATCCGCCTTGTGGCAGGGCAATCGGGCTTGGCAGCCAGAATGCCTCCGACGCGCCAGAAGCCCTCTCCCTTTGGGCAAGAGGGTTGGGTCAGGGGTACACTGCGCACGGAGCCAACTCCTGTGCGGTAGCCCTGCCCCTCATTGAAAGGGCCAGGGTGGGAGGCGGTCCTGCAACACGCCCCCCAGCACGCTCACCTGAAGACGTCGGGAGACTCAACGCCCATCGCAGTGAAGCACTCGACGGCCTGCGACCGCGCACTCAACGCCGCCAAGGCAGGCGCCACCGCCGCCGCAGTCACAACCACCCCGAGCGCCAAAACCGCTACTCCGGCGATGACACTCGCACCAAGCAAGGCCCCCCCGGCAAACAGCAGCGCCGAGCCCAGGAAACCCATCCCGACAGTTCCTCCGACCGTGACGTCCAGGCCGCCGATCGCCCGGACCGGCGCCCCCAGCGGCGCACCCGCCGTCCCGATAGAACCCGAGCCCGCACCACCGATCCCGCACGCCTGGGCGATACGCGGCAGAAGAACCGCGCCGACTGCCACCAGGCCCGTGCTCAGCTTCAAAAGCGACCGCATCGTCATGTTCATGCCTCTCTCATCACTATTGATGTCCAGCCATTGCTGCGTGGCAGCGGCTGCTTGCGACCAGCGCACATCCTGCCGGCACAACCGCACCCCGTCCGGCACCCGCAGTCGCATCAGCTCCGGAGCTGGCTTGCTATGCGCCGCGCACCGTTCACCATGACCCAAGGCGTTTCCACGATGCCGGCCTTCAGCACCATCTGCTGCATGAAGCGGATGCTGTTCTCCGCAAACCCGGCTGAATACCCGTCGCCATTCCGCGGGAACTCGGCCGCCTTCGCAATCACGGTATCGGTGGGCACGAAGTTTCCTCGTTCCGCCCCCAGTTCCAGAACCGCGCGCGTCGCACGCGCATACGCGCTGCGATCAACCGACCGCAGCGCAAGGCAAGCCCGCACGTCAGGAGGATGCCGTGCAACGTGGTGCAGCGCCACAAAGGTGCCCTTCGGCAGGTTCTGCAGGTAGCCGCGCAGGTGGTCGCGATAGAAGCGCATCGTGTCCCCGCAGCTATGCGACCAGTACACGTCAACAAACTGCGTCGGCATCTCCGCGCCAGGCTCCCTCAGGAAAACCGAACAGACATTCCGCGACAGCCGCCTGATGTCGTCCAGCGACATCTTCGGATTCATGATCTCCGAAACCGGCTCGGCCTCCGGCGGCGTGCAGGCCGCGAGCACGCCCGCCGCCAGCAAGGCCGGCGGCACGCTTTTCATCAGCGCCCGCCGAGACAGCACGGCATCGATGTCCGACATATCCGCAGCACTCACGGGCGCCTCCACTTGGTTTCTGTTTGTATCGACCGACACCCTGGGCTCAGCACAAAAACGAGTCAATACGAATACGTACTTTTGTTGGGATTTTAATATTGCTCGAAACTTATAATCTCCCAGGAGGCAGCCCTCGACGCCCAAGATCCGTGGCAGGGGACACGGAGCTCCGGACCAGCGCCGAAAGCCGGCGCCTCTCGTCCGCCGTCTCCATGCCAACCCTTGCGTCTGTGACCACCTCCCCTCGCCGCGTCCGCAACCGCGCAGGGGTCAAGGCTCAAGCGGGGCAGGCAACCCGCCCCGTGGAACCGAAGGGCAATCGCCTCCGAAGGGTCCCGCCGCATCTAGAGCAACAGCCCATCAGACGGAATCGTCTGATGGGCTTAAGTTGCTCGCCAAAACAAAGAGCTAGAGCGGTAGCCGACCGCTTATCAGGTCGGCTGCCGTTCTAGCCCTCAGAAGCAAGGCACGCCACATGGAGCCGAGGAGTCGAAGAGACGAACACCTCGCCCTGGCGTCTCTCGGTCTCTTCGTCTCCATGTGAACCTGCCTTTAGCCGTTCCCGCCGCCGGCCAGTCGCGGAGCCCACACCCGCGCTAAACCGGCGCGAAGGCCTCCACCACCGCCAGGAACCCCTCCGGGTCGTCCGCGTGCAGCCAATGCCCGGCATTGCGCAAGGTCACGAACCGCGCCGCCGGAAACAGCGCCGCGATCGCCGGCCGATGCTCCGGCCGCACATAGCGGGAGCGCGCGCCCGCCAGGAACAGCGTCGGCCCCGCATACGCCGCCGCCTCGGCCACCGGCCAGTCCTGGATGTCGTCCATCCCCGCGATGATCTCGTCCAGCCCGATCCGCCAATGCGGCGCATCCCCCAGCCGCAGGTTCGACAGCAGGAAGGCCCGCTCGCCCGCATCCGCCACCACCGGCGCCAGCGCCGCATCCGCCGCCGCCCGCGTCAGCCCCGGCGAAAGCGCCATGTCGCGCATCGCCGTCGCATAGGTCACCAGCTGCGGCCGGTAGCGCACCGGCGCGATATCCGCCACGCACAGCCGCGCCACCGCCTGCGGATGGCGCAGCGCCAGCATCATCGCCGCCTTGCCGCCCATCGAATGCCCCAGCACCGCGCAGGGCAGCAGGCCCAGCTCGCCCAGCGTCGCGTGCACATCCTCGGCCATGGTGGCGTAGTCCATGCCGGTCGCATGCGGGCTCGCCCCGTGGTTGCGCAGGTCCAGCGCCACCACCCGCCGCCCCCCCGCCGCCAGCCGCCGCTGCACCGCGCCGAAATTGCCGGACTGCCCGAACAGCCCGTGCAGCAGCACCAGCACCGGCCCGTCCCCGCGCGAGGTCGCGTGCAGGATCATCGCCGCCTCACATCGGGCTCAGCGCGCCACCGTCAGCATGATCTTGCCGATATGCGCGCTGCTCTCCATCAGCGCATGCGCCTCGCCGGCCTGCTCCAGCGGGAAGGTCGCATGGATCACCGGCGCGCACCGTCCGGCATCCAGCAGCGGCCACACCTTGTCGCGCAGCTCCGCCGCGATCGCCCCCTTCTGCGCCGTCGTGCGCGGCCGCATGGTGGAGCCCGTCACGGTCAGCCGCCGCGTCATGATGGGTGCCAGGTCCATCGCCTCCACCTTGCTGCCGCCCAGGAAGGCGATGATCACCAGCCGCCCGTCCAGCGCCAGCGCGCGCACGTTGCGCGGGAAGTATGCCGCCCCCACCATGTCCAGGATCACGTCCACGCCGCGCCCGCCGGTCAGCGTCTTGATCTCCGCCCCGAAATCCTGCGTGCGGTAGTTGATCGCCGCCGCCGCCCCCAGCCCCGTGCAGGCCGCCACCTTGTCGTCGGACCCCGCCGTGGCATAGGCCGTCGCCCCGAACGCCGCGGCCAGCTGGATCGCCGTCACCCCGATGCCGGAGGTGCCGCCATGCACCAGCACCGTCTCCCCCGCCGCCAGGCGCCCGGCCATGAACAGGTTGGCCCACACGGTGAAATACGTCTCCGGCAGCGCGCCGGCCCGCAGCGCGTCAAAGCCCTGCGGCCAGCGCAGCGTCTGCGCCTGCGGGGCCACGCAATACTCGGCATAGCCGCCGCCATTGGCCAGCGCGCACACCTTGTCGCCCACGCGGAACGCGTCCACTGCCGCACCCGTCGCCACCACCTCGCCGGCCACCTCCAGCCCCAGGATCGGGCTCGCCCCCGGCGGCGGCGGATAGGCCCCGCTGCGCTGCGCCACATCCGGCCGGTTCACCCCGGCCACCTCCACCCGGATCAGCACCTCGTCCGCCCGCGGCACCGGAACCTCGGCCGTATCGGGCCGCAGCACCTCCGGCCCGCCGGCCGCGGCAACGCCGATGATGCGCATCGTGGTGGGAAGGGCCATGTCGCGTTCCAGTGCTGGGAAGGGGCCTACCTTCCGCCAATGCCCGCCAACGTCAAGCCGCGCCGTCAAGCCATCCGGCCGGCGCAACCCAGCCATGACGTCAGTTACTTGAAATAACCCTCGCCATCGAACACGCCGTCACTTATGATAACCAAATGCACTTCGACCCGCGCACAACCCTGGGAGCCAGCCTGCGCCTGTGCCTGATGTTCCTCGCGGAACAGCTGCGCGCCGCCGCGTACGGCCTCACTCCCCTCACCCGAACCGCCGCATGGCGGATCGATCACGCGCGCGCACGCCTGCACACCCTCGTCGCCCGGCTCGACTGGCTCGCCTTTCGCTGGCGCGAAGGCACCCTCCCCAAGCCCCGCA
>CANHCJ010000315.1 GCA_947458025.1 Rhodospirillales bacterium
GCAGGTTCTCCAGCGTGATCCCGTGCACCCGCGTCGCCTCGGCCGGGATGTCGCGCTGCGGATGGACCAGCCGATGGAAGGTGGTGCGCGTCGGCAGGTCGTTCACCAGCTCGATCGCAGCCACCTCGATCACCCGGTCCCCGGTCAGCGGGTCGAGCCCTGTGGTCTCCGTGTCGAACAGAACGCTGCGCATCAGCGCGCCTTCTTGAAGTTCGGCCGCCCCAGCCAGGCCCGGCCGGGGATCGTGCAGTCGATCGCCCGCATCTCGCGCACCCGCCGCACATGCGGCTTCAGCCCCGGCCCGCCCGCCCGCAGCGCCGCCATCAGCCGGCGCAGCTGCGTGTCG
Source organism: Rhodospirillales bacterium (assembly GCA_947458025.1). Classification (GTDB taxonomy): domain Bacteria; phylum Pseudomonadota; class Alphaproteobacteria; order Acetobacterales; family Acetobacteraceae; genus CAMDGX01. The sequence continues at coordinate 347 of CANHCJ010000315.1, forward strand.
GCATGGAAGCGCGAAAGCCCCGTCGTCACCACCACGTCCGCCCGCCGCCGCTTCTCCCGGTCCGGCATCTGCCGCGCGATCACCGCCTCGATCTGCGCCCGGTCCATCCGCCGCCGCAGCCCCACGCGATGGATCTGCACCGCCCGCGGCGCCGAGACCGCCATCACCAGGTCGATCCGCCTGATCCCGTCGATCTCCAGCAGCAGCGGAATGTCCATCACCACCACCGGCCGCCCCGCCCGGCGCGCCCGCTGCACGAAGCGCCGCTCCTCGTCGCGCACCAGCGGATGCACGATCCGCTCCAGCTGCTTCAGCAGGTCCGGCCGCGCCAGCACCGCCGCCCGCAGCGCCCCGCGATCCAGCGTGCGATCCTTCACCGTGCCGGGAAACAGCGCCTCGATCGGCCCCAGCGCCCGCCCCCCCGGCGCCTGCAGCGCATGCACGCAGGCATCGGCATCGAACACGGGAATCCGCGCCCGCCGGAAAAAGCGCGCGGCCGTGGACTTGCCCATGCCGATGCCGCCAGTCAGCCCGATGATCTTCATCCCGCAAATCTCCGCCGCCGCGCCGCGCTTCGCAAGGCTGACTCCGGCGCGCACGCATTTCCCCCGCCCGCGGATCGGCGTAACACAACCGTCACCGCCCAGGAGCCCGCCCTTGTCCCACGCGCTCGCCCATCGCCTGGAAACCGCCACCCGCCTGGCACGGCAGGCCGGCACCCTCGCCCTCTCCCTCGCCCCGCCCCCCGGCGCGGCCACCGCCGGCATGAAGGGCCACCAGGACTGGATCACCGAAGCCGACGGCGCCGTGGAGGCCTTCCTCAAGCGCGAACTCACCGCCGCCTTCCCGGAGGACGGCTTCCAGGGCGAGGAAACCGGCACCGGCCCCCAGGGTAGCCTCACCTGGGTGGTCGACCCGATCGACGGCACCTCCAACTTCGCCCGCGGCGCCCCGCGCTGGTGCGTCTCCATCGGCCTCATGCAAGGCCGCACCTCCGTCCTTGGCGTGCTGCACGCCCCCGCCCTGGGCGAGACCTTCGCCGCCCGCCAGGGCGCCGGCGCCACGCTGAACGGCACCCCCATCCGCGCCGCCGCCACCACCAGCCTCGCCCGCGGCATGGTGGAATGCGGCTGGTCCGCCCGCCGGCCGGATGAAGACTTCCACGCCCTCTGCCGCGGCGTCATGCAAGCCGGCGCCATGCTCCGCGCCGGCGGCTCCGGCGCCCTGGGCCTGGCCGACGTCGCCGCCGGCCGCATCGACGGCTACATCGAGCTGCACATCAACCTCTGGGACGTCGCCGCCGCGCTCTGCATCCTGGCCGAGGCCGGCGCCGTGACGTCCGATTTCACCGCCGGGCCGGGCATGACGGAGGGCAATGCCATCCGCGCCACGGGGCCGGGGGTGGCGGCGGCGCTCAGCGGGATCGCGGGGTTCTAGTGCCAAAGAAAGAATCTTCTTTTTCTGAAGAAAAAGAAGCAAAAAGACTTTTCCCCGAAGGTACGGCGAGGCCTCGCGCCAAGCGGGGAAAAGTTTTTTGGTTCTTTTTTTCAAAAAAGAACAAATGACTTCCCTTCAAAGAAGGCTCGCCCTCACCCTTGGGTTCACCCAGCTCCTGGCCTGGGGCACCACCTACTACATCCCCGCCACCATGGCCGGCCCGATCGCCGACGAGCTCGACACCTCGCGCACCATGCTCTTCGGCGCCTTCTCCTGGGCCGTGCTGATCGCCGGCTTCTGCGCGCCCGCCATCGGCCGCTACATCGACCGCCACGGCGGCAAGCCGGTGCTCGCCGCCGGCCAGGTCGTCACCGCCGCCGGCCTGCTGGTGCTGTCCCAGTCCCAGTCCGTCATCTGGTGGTACGGCGCCTGGACCATCCTGGGCGTCGGCATGGCGCTCGCCCTCTACGACACCGCCTTCTCCACCATCGGCCGCCTGCTCGGGAAGGATGCCCGCCCGGCCATGACCGGCGTCACCTTCATCGCCGGCTTCGGCGGCACGCTCGGCTTCCCCATGGGCACCTGGCTCGCCGCGCACTGGGGCTGGCGCTGGGCGCTGGTGCTCTACGCCGGCATCGCGCTCTGCGTGATCCTGCCGATGATGCTGGCCCTCATTCCCAAGGCGCAGCCGAACCCCGCCCCCGCGCGCCGCGCCCCCGGGGAAGCCGCACCGCCCATGCCCGCGCGGGAGCGCCGGCTGTTCCTGTACCTGGCCACCTTCTTCACCCTGCGCGCCTCCATCGGCGCCATCGTCACCCTGCATCTGCTGTTCCTGCTCACCGGCCTGGGCCTCTCGATGGAGGCCGCCGTGCTCTGCGCCATGGTGATCGGCCCCAGCCAGGTCGCCAGCCGCATGGTGGAATTCGCCCTGGCCCGCTGGCTCACGCCCATCATGTCCGCCTGGTTCGGCGCGGTCATGCTGCCGGTCGGCGTCATCCTGCTGCTCGGCGGCGCGCCGGCGGTGGTGTTCGCGGCGTTCTACGGCATCAGCAACGGCATCCTCACCATCACCCGCGGCGTGGTGCCGATGCACGTCTTCGGCCCCAACGGCTACGCCACGCTGATGGGCCGCATGGCCCTGCCCAGCCAGGTCGCCCAGGCCCTGATGCCCACCCTGGTCGCCCCCCTGCTGGAGGAGGTCTCGGCCCACATGGCCCTCGGCATCATGGGTGCCGTCGCCGCCGTCGCCATGCTCTGCCTGATCCCCGTCAGCCGCCGATAGACCACTCCCCGCGATCGGTGCAGGATCGCCCGGTCCTGCCAAAGGGAGAACGGAAAATGAGCATCACGATCTACGGCATGCCGCAGTCGCGTGCCGCCCGCTGCCTGTGGATGGCCCGCGAGCTGGGCATCGAGCACGCCAACGATCCCGTCCACTTCCAGAAAACCCGCGAATCCCCCGCCCTGCGCGCCGCCAACCCCAACCAGCGCATCCCCGCCCTGGTCGACGGCGGCTTCACCCTGTTCGAATCCCTGGCGATCAACCTCTACCTCGCCCGGAAATACGGCGCCGGCACCGGCTTCGAATCCCCCACGCTGGAGCACGAGGCCCTGGTCACCCAATGGAGCTTCTGGGCCATGACCGAGCTGGAAAAGCCCCTGCTCGGCCTGCTCATGAGCGCCTTCGGCCGCAGCGACGGCAAGGAGGAGGAGCACAAGGCCGCCCTCGAACGCCCGCTGAAGGTGCTCGATGCCCACCTCACCGGCCGCGCCTGGATGGTCGGCACCCAGTTCGGCACCGCAGACGTGAACGTCGCCGCCGTCCTGTCCTGGGCCATCCCCGGCAAGCTCGACCTGTCCAGGTGGCCCCGCGTCGCCGAATGGCTCGGCCGCTGCACCGCACGGCCGGCCTTCAAGGGCTAGAGCAACAGCCCATCAGACGGAATCGTCTGATGGGCTTAAGTTGCTCGCCAAAACAAAGACCTGGAGCAGAAGGCGACCGTCTATCAGGTCGGCTTCTGTTCTAGCGGCCCCCGCTCAGGTCACCGCGCGGCGGGTGCGGTGCTCCGGCGCCTGCCACTCGCCGCGCACCATCACCATCCGCAGCGCCTCGGCGGCGTCGAACAGGTCCACATACCGCGTATACAGCGGCGTGATGCCGAAGCGCAGGATGTCCGGCGCCCGGAAATCGCCGATCACCCCGCGCGCGACCAGCGCCTGCATCACGGCATAGGCCTGGTCATGCGCCAGGCACACCTGGCTGCCGCGCCGCGCCGCATCCCGCGGGGAGGCCAGCCGGAACCCCCACGGCGCCCCCGCCTGCTCCAGCAGCGCGGCGAACAGCGTCGTCTGCTGCACCGACTTCGCCCGCACCTGGTCCATCGGCGCCCGCAGCGCGATATCCACACCCACCTCCAGCGCGGCGAGGCTCAGCACCGGCGGCGTGCCCACCATGGTCCGCGCAATCCCCTGCCCGGGCCGGTAGCCGGTCTCGAACGCGAACGGCGCCGCATGCCCCAGCCAGCCCGTGAGCGGATAGCGCAGCTCCTCCTGCAGCCGCGGCGCCACATACAGGAAGGCCGGCGCCCCCGGCCCGCCATTCAGGAACTTGTAGCCGCACCCCACCGCCAGATCCGCCCGGCACCCCGCCAGGTCCACCGGCACCGCGCCGGCGGAATGCGCCAGGTCCCACAGCATCAGCGCCCCCTGGGCATGCGCCGCGGCCGTGATCGCCGCCATGTCGTGCATCGCCCCGGTGTGGTAGTTCACATGGGTCAGCATCACCACGGCGGTATCCTCGCCGATCGCCCCGGCCACCTCGCCGGGCTCCACCAGCCGCAGCACGTGCCCCTGCTCCAGCAACGCCGCCAGCCCCTCGGCGATATAGAGGTCGGTCGGGAAGTTCCGCCGCTCCGAAACGATCACCCGCCGCCCCGGCCGCGCCGCCAGCGCCGCCCCCAGCAGCTTGAACAGGTTCACGCTGGTCGAATCTGCCACCATCACGCTGCCCGAAGGCGCGCCCACCAGCCGCGCGATCTTGTCCCCCACCCGCGCCGGCGTCGCCATCCACCCGGCGTCGTTCCAGCTGCGGATCAGCCCCTGCCCCCACTCGCGCTGCACCACCTCCGCCACCCGCCCCGGCGTCGCCTTCGGCAGCGCCCCCAGCGAGTTCCCGTCCAGGTAGATCACCCCCTCCGGCAGCGCGAACAGCTCCCGCAGCGGCGCCAGCTCGTCGGCGCGGTCCAGGGCTTCAAGGTCGGTGCGGGTGATGCTCATGGCGGCTCCTGTCGTCCCCCATGCATGCCCCGCCCGCGCGCCCCCCGCA
>CANHCJ010000316.1 GCA_947458025.1 Rhodospirillales bacterium
AGACCGGCTGCGGCTGTCGGCGCGCGGCTATACCCGCACGCTGCGCGTCGCCCGCAGCATCGCCGACCTCGCCGGCGCCGCCACGATCCGCCGCCAGGACGTGGCCGAGGCGCTGGCCTTCCGCCACCGGATGCCGGGGCGGCGGTGAGGCCTCAGGGCGTGGGCGGGGCGGCGAGGCGGGGGAACAGGCGGGCGGCGGCGCGGCGGATCTCGCGGTAGAGCGGGTGGTCCATGCGCCACAGCCCGACCAGCCAGCACAGCATGCCGGCGGCGACGGCCGGCAGCACCTGCAGCAGCGGGGCGTCGGGCGACCAGCCGTGCAGCAGCATCACCGCCATGGCCGGCGCGATGGCCAGCGCCATCAGCACCGCGGCGCGGCCGAAGATCGGCAGCACATCGGCGGCGTTGGTCTCGGTCATGCGCGCCAGGTGCGGGCGGTAGATGCGCATGTTGAACAGCGTCTCCACCACGCGCGCCGCGGCGGCGCCGACGATGCCGCCGAGGCAGCCCAGGGTGAAGGCGACTAGGCTGAAGGAGCTTTGCACCACCTGCAGCTTGGCCAGGCGGCGGGTTTCGTCCGACGCCATGAACACCTCCCAGGTGAGCAGGATGGTGGTGGTGACGATGCCGCCGATGGCGAGCAGGCTGAGCACCGGCGCGGCCTCCACCCATTGCGGGCCGTAGATGGTGCGCAGGGCGGGGCCGGAGACGACGGCCAGCCCGCCGAAGGCCGGCCAGAGCAGGGCGGTGGAGACGGAGAGGATGCGCAGGTAGCTGCCGCGGAAGGAGTGGCCGGCATTGCGCTGCGAGACCAGCTCCACGAAGGCGACGCGCAGCATGATGACCTGGAAGTTCTCCCAGATCATCGCCATCAGCCCGGCGGCGCGGGAATAGAGGCCGAGGGCGTGCAGGCCGAGCATCCAGCCCAGCACGACATCCAGCATGCGCTGGGTGATGGTGCTGACGCCGGAGGTGGTGAGGATGTCGATGCCGTAGCGCGCGATGTCGCGCCAGCCCTTCAGCCCCAGGCGCAGGCTGGCGTGGCGCCAGCCGACCACGTTCATCACCGCCACGGCCACCAGGGCGCTGGTGATCTGGCCGTAGGCGAGGCTCATGTAGCTGTGCCCGGCATAGGCGGCCGCCAGGATGACAGCGGAGCCGATGGCATTGCGCACCAGGTTGACCAGCGCAACGACGCGGAAATTACCGGCCCGCTCGATGCAGGAGGAAGGGACGAACTCCAGGCACGCCAGCAGCGGCACCACCGCGAGCGCCAGCAGCACGTGGCGCACGCCGGGCTCGCCCAGCAGCTTGCCGCCGGCCAGGCTGATGAGGGCGATCAGCACGGCGACCAGCGCCGAGACGATGATGTTCACGGTGAAGACGCCGGCGAGGAAATCGCGGTCCACCGCCGGGGCGCGGATGACGTAGTTCGACAGGCCGAAGGTGCGCAGCAGGGCGATGGCGCCGGCGATGGCGGTGGCCACGGCGAAGACGCCGGTTTCGTAGGGGGTGAGCAGGCGGGCCACCACCACGGTGGTGGCGAACTGCAGGACCGCGCCGCAGCCCTGGGACAACGTCATCCAGGCCATGCTGCGGCGTAGAGAGAATGCCATGCCACCTTCCGTCGCGCGCGCCGTCGCCGCGGGCGAGGTATAGAGGCGACTTCCCGCCGGCACCAGCGCCGCGGGGCGCCCGGGCACCCCGCGCACGCGGATGGGAAGTAAGGTTTAGCCGAGCCCGTCGAACAGCGCCGTGGTCATGTAGCGCTCGGCGAAGCTTGGGATGATGACCACGATCTGCTTGCCGGCCATCTCCGGCCGGGCGGCGAGGCGGAGGGCGGCGGCGAGGGCGGCGCCGGAGGAGATGCCGCCGGGAATGCCTTCCCGCCGGGCCATGCGCCTGGCCATGGCCATCGATTCATCGCCGGTGACCTGGATGATCTCGTCGTAGACCTTGGTATCCAGCACGGCGGGCACGAAGCCGGCGCCGATGCCCTGGATGGGGTGGGGGCTGGGGGCGCCGCCGGAGAGCACGGGGCTGGCCGCCGGCTCCACCGCCACGATGCGCACGCCGGGCTTCCTGGCCTTCAGCACCTGGCCCACGCCGGTGATGGTGCCGCCGGTGCCGATGCCGCTGACCACCGCATCCACCCCGCCCTGGGTGTCGTGCCAGATCTCCTCGGCGGTGGTGCGGCGGTGGATGTCGGGGTTGGAGGCGGTGCCGAACTGGTCGGCGGTGACGCTGCCGGGGTGCTGGGCGAGCAGTTCCTTGGCGCGCGCGACCGCGCCGTTCATGCCCTTCTCGCGGGGGGTGAGGTCGATCTCCGCACCCAGGTATTGCAGCATCTTGCGCCGCTCGATCGAGACGCTCTCGGGCATGGTGAGGATGAGGCGGTAGCCGCGCGCGGCGCAGACGAAGGCCAGGCCAATGCCGGTGTTGCCGCTGGTCGGCTCGATGATGACGGCGCCGGGGCCGATCTTGCCCTCGGCCTCCATCGCCTCGATCATGTTGACGCCGATGCGGTCCTTCACGCTGGCCAGCGGGTTGAAGAATTCCAGCTTCAGCAGCACGTCGGCCTTGATGCCGTCTTCGCGGGTGATGTTGGGGATGCGCACCAGCGGGGTGTTGCCGATGGTCTCGGCGATGCTGTCGTAGATGCGCCCGCGCAGCGGCTTGTCGAGCTTCAGGGTGCTGGCCATCGTGGTGTCCTCCTGCCCGGCGGGGCTATTTCACGCGTTACTTGCGTGTATATTGGATCATACACCCCGGTTGCCGCCCCCGCCAGCACCGGCGCGGTTCAGCGCACCTCGCCGTCGCCGCGCAGGGGCTGGATCCGCCCGGTGAGGCGGTTGTTCTTCAGCATCGCCTCGGTGGCGGTGAGGTTGACCACCATGAAGGTCTGGTAGCTGCCGGTGTTGATCATGGTGTTGTTCTCGATGATGATCTCGCGCGTCGGCTGGCTGACGCCCTCGGCGCCGATCATGATGGCGGTGGTGCGGTTCTCCGCCTTCGGGCCCTTCTGCAGGGTGCTGTCGCGCACCACCAGGCTGCCGCCGTTGGGGATGTCGATGTGGTAGCTGGCGGTGCCGCTGTCGCCGTCGCGGGTTTCGACGCCGATGATCTCGGTGCGCGAGGCGCGGCTTTTGATGTGGTGGGCCTGGCGCGTGTCGGCGAAGAGGCTGCGCTCCACCCGCAGCAGCGTGAGCGCGTTGACGTAGATGCCGTGCGCGCAGGGCGAGCAGTAGCCGTTGCGCAGGAACTCGCTCTCGCGCACCGTGATGGTGCTGGTGGGGTTGGGCGCGGCGAGGATGCCGTTCTGGTTGTTGATGAACTTCACCCGCTCGATGGTGAGGTTGATGCCCTCGGCACGGATGCCGGCGCCGTTCATGTCGGGCACGCGGGCGCGCTGCAGGGTGAGGTTGCGCAGCGTGATGTCGTTGCCGGTGGTGACCAGCAGCGCCTTGCCCTGGCAGGGCTTGTCGGTGAGCACGGTGCTGCCGTCGGGCTTGGCGCCCTCGATGGTGATCTTGCTCTGGAAAACCACGGCGCAGTCGAAATACTCGCCGGGGTCGATCACCACGCGGTCGCCGTCCTTGGCGACGCGGATCGCTTCCGACGGCATCTTGAACTCGCGGTTCTCGCCGACCTCCAGCGTGCGCGCCACGGCGGGGGTGGCGCCGAGCGGCAGGGCGCCCAGCGGCAGGGCACACTGCGCCAGGGTCAGCAGCAGGAAGGGCAGCGCCAGGCGGGCATCGCGCAGCAGGGGCATGGGCGTCCTCCAGGATTTCCGGGCCGCACTGTAGGGGGATGGCGGCGGCTTCTCCAGCACAACAGCGTGAACGTGCGCCGGGATCAGGCGATCCACAGGCCGGTGCGCGCGGCCAGCATCACCGCCACCACCGCCAGCGCGATCGCCCAGGTGACGCGGTCGCGCGCCGCATACAGGATCGGGTCGTGGTGCATGTAGCCGCGCGCGGTGGAGAGCCACATGCGGCAGCTCCAGAGCAGCACCAGCGGCACGATGCCCCAGAGCAGGCCAGGGGCGGCGAAGCGGCCGGTGGCGGCCTCGTGCTGGACATAGAGCGCCAGCACCAGGCTGGCGGCGAAGGCGGCGCAGACGCCGAAGAGCTGCAGCATGCCGAGATCCGCCGGGCCGTAGCCGCGGCCGGCCACGGTGTGCGCGGGGGCAGTGCTCTCGCGCAGCTCCGCCACGCGCTTCACGAGGGCGAGGCTGAGGAACAGGAAGCTGGAGAAGGCGAGCAGCCACAGCGACAGCGAATGGCCGGTGGCCTCGCCGCCGCCGAACAGGCGGATGGTGAACAGCCCGGCCAGGGTGAACACATCGACCAGCGGCTGGCGCTTCAGCGCGAGCGAATAGGCCATGGAGGCGGCGGCGTAGAGCGCGATCACCGTCGCGATGCCGGCCAGCCAGCCCAGCGCGAAGGCCAACGCCAGCAGCGCGGCGCCGAGGCCGATGCCCCAGGCCGGCGGCGCGGTGCCGGCGGCGAAGGGGCGGTGGCGCTTGGCGGGGTGGGCGCGGTCGGCGGCGAGGTCCAGCAGGTCGTTCACCAGGTAGATGCCGGAGGCGGCGGCGCAGAAGGCGGCGAAGGCGAGCAGCCCGCCCCACCAGCTCGGCCCGTGCAGCAGCGCGGGGGAGGTGAGGATGGGCACGAAGACCAGCAGGTTCTTCAGCCACTGGTGCGGGCGCATGGCGCGCAGCAGGGTGGGGGCCAGCGCCGGGCGTGTGGCGATGCGGCGCTCCACCGGCACGCGCACGCGCGCGGCGACGTGGGCGGGGGCCTCCACCAGGATCGCGGCGCCGGCCTGTTCCCACACGGGGAGGTCGGCGTGGGCGTCGCCGGCATAGGCGAAGCCGCCGCGGCCGAAGCGTTCCGCCAGGGCGGCGGCCTTGGCGCGGCCCTTGAGGTGGCGCGTGGCGGTGGAGGCGATCACCTCGTCGAACAGGCCGAGATGGTCGGCCACGCGTCTCGCCACCGCCTCGTTGGCCGCGGTGGCCAGCACGATGCGTCGGCCGGCGGCGCGCTCGGCGCGCAGGTACTCGAGCAGGTCGGCGTTGTAGGGCAGCAGGGCGGGGTCGGGC
>CANHCJ010000317.1 GCA_947458025.1 Rhodospirillales bacterium
GTCAGGAACGGCCGCCCGAACACCCAGCTGCCCAGCCCGGTCGCCACCGCCACGCCCAGCCCCGCGCCCAGCACCCGCACATAGTTCAGCCGCAGCCGCGGCTGCGCGAAGGCGAAGCCGCCGGCCACGTATTGCAGCATCAGCGCAATCGCCGTCACCAGCCCGGCGATGAAGCCGCCGCCAGGCAAATTGTGGCCGCGCAGGAAGATGTAGACCGAAACCGCCAGCGCCAGCGGCAGCAGCGGGCGCATCAGCATCGCCAGCATCACCGGCATCGGCTCGCCGTCGCGCGCCGTGGCCACGCCGGAGGCCGGCGCCAGCTTCAGCCCCTCCAGCAGGGCATGCAGCCCCAGCGCCGCCATCGCCAGCACCGCGATCTCGCCCAGCGTATCGAAGCCGCGGATGTCCACCAGGATCACGTTCACCACGTTGGTGCCGCCGCCGCCGGGCACGGATTGCGTGATCTGCCAGCCGGAGATCGTCTCGAACGGCCGCGTCAGCATCGCGAAGGTCAGCGCCGCCACGCCCAGCCCGCCCAGCCCCGCCAGCGCCGCGTCCCGCCAGTGCCGCGCCTTCGTGCCCTCCGCCGCGGCCGCCTGCGGCAGGTAGCGCAGCGCCAGCAGCATCAGCACGATCGTCACCACCTCCACCGAAAGCTGCGTCAGCGCGAGGTCCGGCGCCGAGAACCGCAGGAACCCCAGCGACACCATCAGCCCCGCCATGCTGAGGAACATCAGCGCCGGCAGCGGCTGGCGATGCAGCAGCACCGTGCCACCGGCCCCCACCGCCAGCACCACCACGCCGAACGCCGTCAGCAGGTCCACGTCGCCCCAGCCGAGCTGCCCCGCCAGCGCCGTCGGCGCGCCGCCGTGCCACGCCCACAGGCCAAGCACCACCACGAAGCCCAGGAACAGCGCGAGATAGGCGGGCAGCGAGCGCCGGTCGAGCAGCTCCATCGCCCGCGCCGCGCCCAGCTCCGCCACCCGGTAGACGCGCTCGAACGCCACCGTGCTGCCCATCCGCGGCAGGAAGCGGGCATGCAGCGCGAACAGCACGTGCCGCCGCCGGTAGTACAGCAACCCGCCCACCAGCGCCGCCACGCTCATCAGAAGGGGCAGGTTGAAGCCGTGCCAGATCGCCAGCTTGAACGCCGGCACCTCGCCATGCAGCACCGCCGCGGAGGCCGAAACCAGGATCGGCCCCACCATCAGCTGCGGCAGTAGTCCCACCAGCAGCACCAGCGCCACCAGCACGTCCACCGGCAGGCGCATCCAGCGCGGCGGCTCATGCGGCGTGCGTGGCAGGTCGCGCGGCGCGCCGCCGAGGAACACCTCGTGCACGAAGCGCGCCGAATACGCCACCGACAGCACGGCCGCCACCGTGGCAAAGGCCGGCAGCAGATATTGCGCCGCGCCGGTGAAGGCGGGGTGGCCCACCGCCTCGGCGAAGAACATCTCCTTCGATAGGAACCCGTTCAGCAGCGGCACCCCGGCCATCGCCCCCGCCGCGACGATCGCCAGCGCGCCGGTCCACGGCATCAGCCGCAACAGCCCGCCCATGCGCCGCATGTCACGCGTGCCGGTCTCGTGGTCGATGATGCCTGCGGCGATGAACAGCGAGGCCTTGAAGGTGGCGTGGTTGATGATGTGGAACACCGCCGCCACCGCCGCCATCTGGGTGCCCAGGCCGAACAGCAGCGTCACCAGCCCCAGATGGCTGATGGTGGAATAGGCCAGCAGCCCCTTCAGGTCGTCCTTCAGCAGCGCGACATAGGCGGCGTACACGAAGGTCACCGCCCCCACCCCGCCCACCGCGGCCATCCACATCCAGGTGTCCGACAGCACCGGATACAGCCGCGCCAGCAGGAACACGCCGGCCTTCACCATCGTCGCGGAATGCAGGTAGGCGCTCACCGGCGTCGGCGCCGCCATCGCCGCCGGCAGCCAGGCATGGAACGGGAACTGCGCCGACTTGGTGAAGGCGCCCAGCAGCACCAGCGCCAGGATCACCGGATACAGCGGATCGGCCCGCACCACGTCGCCGCGCGCCAGCACGTCGGACAGCTCGTAGCTGCCTGCCACCTGGCCCAGCAGCAGCACCCCGGCCAGCAGCGCCAGCCCGCCGCCGCCGGTCACCGCCAGCGCCATGCGCGCCGCCACCCGCGCCTCGCGCCCCTCGAACGTGTAGGCGATCAGCAGGAAGGAGGAGAGGCTCGTCACCTCCCAGAACACCACCAGCAGCAGCAGGTTCTCGGCCAGCACCACGCCCAGCATGCCGCCGGCGAAGGCCAGCAGCATGGCATAGAACCGGCCCAGCCGGTCCTTCTCCGGCAGGTAGTAGGCCGCATAGAGCACGATCAGCAGCCCGATCCCCAGGATCAGCCCGCAGAACAGCAGCCCCAGCCCATCCAGCCGCAGCGCGAAATCCAGCCCCCATTCCGGCAGCCAGGCCCAGCGCGCCACCAGCACCTCGCCGGCCAGCACGCGCGGCACCAGCGGCGCCAGCAGCGCGAGCCCCCCGGCCATCACCGCGGCCGCCCCCCACGCCGCCCAGCGGCGGTGCGCGCGTTGCAGCAGCGCCACGGCGGGCGCGCCCAGGAAGGGCGCCAGCAGCACGGTCAGAAGAGCAGCGGCGGTCATCGGGCCGGCAGCAGGCGCAGCGGCAACCGCATCAGGCACAGGGCAGCGCGCTGCCGCCCTTCCCGCGCGAACCGAAGGCGCAAGGCGCCCGCCGACATCTCCATGGCCCCGATCTCCGAACTTCCGGGGCCGCCCTTGGGTCGGCGCCGTTTTCCTCCGCTACGGTTGGGGCAGATGGCCGCGCCATGCAGCCGTTTCAAGGCAGCACGGCGCCATCCGCCGGCCCGTCAGCCCGCGAACGGCTCCACCGGCGCCACCACGCCCTCCGCCGCCTCGATCACCTCGCCGGCCGCCAGGCACAGATCCTCGCGGAACCGCGGCGCCATGATCTGCACCCCCGGCCGCAGCCGCCCCGCCCGCCCCACCGGCACCGCCAGGGAAGGCAGCCCCAGCACCGGCGCGATCAGGCTGACGCGGATCTGGTCCAGCACCTGCCGCTGCCCTTCCAGCGTGGTGTCCAGCCCGTGCACCGGCGCCAGGCTGCCCATCGTCGGCAGCACCACCAGCGGCCGCGCCTGCATGAACTCCAGCCAGCGCCAGAGGAACAGGTCGCGCTCAGCGATCGCCTGCAGGAACCGCGCCATCCCCGAAGGCGGCACCAGCTGGTTCCAGGTCTCCATGGAGGCGATGCCGTCGGGGTCGCCCAGCTGGCGCATGCGCGGCAGCAGCGCGGGGAAGATCTCGTTCGCCCCGATCGCCATCCAGCACTCCACGATGTCGTTGAGGTTCGGCGGCGACACCTCCTCCACCTCGTACCCCGCGGCCGCGAGATGCTTCCCGGCCGTGCGCACCGCCTCGGCCTGCGCCGGATGCAGCGTGCCGCCCGGGTTCTCCACCACCAGCGCCACCCGCTTCGGCAGCGCCGGCCCCTCCAGCGGCGCATCCACCCAGCGCGTGTCGCGCGGATCGCCCTTGGCCATCGCCGCCAGCGCCACGCGGCAGTCGCGCACCGTGCGCGCATGCGGCCCCTGCACCGCCATCATCTGCGAGCCGAACGGCCGCGCCACCTGCTGGCTCGGGTTGAACGCCGCCACCCGCCCCAGGCTCGGCCGCAGCCCCACCACCCCGTTGTACATCGCCGGAATGCGCACGGAGCCGCCGATGTCGTTGCCATGCGCGATCGCGCCGATCCCGACGGCCACCGCCGCCCCCGCCCCGCCGGAGGAACCGCCCGCGGACACCGTCGGGTCCAGCGGGTTCAGCGTGCGCCCGTGCAGCGCGTTGTCGGAGAACACCCGCATCGAGAACGCCGGCAGGTTCGTCCGCCCGATGATGATCCCGCCCGCCGCGCGCAGGTTCGCCACCACCGGCGCATCGTCCTTCGCCACCGCGTCCTTGAACGCCACCACGCCGTTGGTGGTGGCATAGCCCACCTGGTCGGTGTTCACCTTGATGGTCACCGGCACGCCGTGCAGCGGCGGCAGCACCTCGCCGCGCGCCCGCCGCGCATCCGCCGCATCCGCCGCCGCCAGCGCCTCCTCGGCCATGAACTGCACCACGGCGTTGATCCTGGGGTTCACCGCCTCCAGCCGCGCCAGCGAGGACGCCACCGCCTCGCGCGCCGAAGCCCGCCCGGTGCGGATCAGCCGCGCCTGGTCCACCGCATCCATCTGCCAAAGCTCGCTCGCCATCGCCGCCCGCTCCGTTCCACAATATGGAAAACCGCGCAAAACTCTGGCACGCTCCCGCCCCCCTGTCACGCCGGACCCCGCTCATGGACAAAAGCCTCGGCAAGGGCCTCCTCGCCCTTGAGATCCTCGCCGAAAGCGAAGCCCCGCTCGGCGTCACCGCGCTCGCCGGCCGCATGGGCATCACCAAGAGCAACGCCCACCGCCTGCTCACCGCCCTCGTGGCCACCGGCTATGCGGAGCCCACCCAGCCGCGCGGCAGCTACGCCCCCAGCCTCAAGCTCTGGCGCCTCGGCGCACGCATCGTCGCCCGGCTGGACGTGAAGGCCATCGCCGCGCCCCACCTCGCCCGCCTGGTTGCCGAAACCCAGGAAACCGCCAACCTCTCCGTGCTCGACGGCCCCTTCATGGTCTATATCGACCGCGTCGAGACCGACACCTACATCCGCGCCTACAACCGCATCGGCGACCGCCACCCCGCCCACTGCACCGGCACCGGCCTCGCCCTGCTGGCCCACGCGCCGGAGGAAACCCTCGCCCAGGCCCTGGCGGAGCTGCGCCCCCACACCCCGGCCACGATCACCGATCCCACGGCGCTGGCCGCCCGCCTCGCCCAGATCCGCCGCCTGGGCTTCGCCACCACCCGCGCCGAATTCCGCCCCGGCATCAACTCCATCGCCGCCCCGATCCGCGGCGCCCATGGCCGCGTGGTCGCCGCCATCGGCCTCTCCGGCCCCGCCGAGCGCCTGCGCCCCGCCCGCGTCAAGGCGCTGGCCCCCCTCGTCATCGCCACCGCGGAGAAGGTCTCCCGCCTCA
>CANHCJ010000318.1 GCA_947458025.1 Rhodospirillales bacterium
CCGTCGCCCCGCCCCGCCTTCCTGCGCGCCCCGCTCGCCGGCATCGACCGCCCGCTGCTGCACGTGGTGGTCGATACGGAGGAGGAGTTCGACTGGTCGGCCCCCTTCGCCCGCTCCAACACCGCGGTCTCCAGCATCGGCGGGCTGCATCGCGGCCACGCCCTGTTCCGCCGCTTCGGCATCGTGCCGGCCTACCTGCTGGATCACCCCGTCGCCATCGACCGCCTGGCCGCCGACACGATCGGCCCCTGGGTGGAGGAGGGCAGCTGCCTGATCGGCTCGCAGCTGCACAGCTGGGTCACCCCGCCCTTCGAGGAGGTGGTCTGCCCGTTCCACTCCTTCCCCTGCAACCTCACGCCGGATCTGGAACGCCGCAAGCTGCAGGTGCTGACGGACCGGATCACGGAGGCGCTCGGCGTGCGCCCGCGCATCTACAAGGCCGGCCGCTACGGGCTGGATGTGCGGCGCGAGGCGATGCTGCGCGAGCTCGGCTATGTCGTGGACACCTCCGTGGTGCCCTACCGCTCCTATGCCGGCCTCGGCGGCGGGCCGGATTTCTTCGGCTTCCCCGACCAGCCCTTCTGGCTCGCCCCCGACCGCGGCTTCCTCTATCTGCCCAACACCCATTCCCTGATCGGCCCGCTGCGCGCGGTGCTCGGCGGGCGGGTCGCCTCCACCATCTACCGCGGCATGGGCCCGCGCGTGCGCCTGCCCGGCCTGCTGGCCCGGCTTCGCCTGCTGGAACGCATCAGCCTCACCCCGGAAGGCGTCTCGCTCGACGAGATGTGCCGCCTCACCGAAAGCCTGCACGCGCTCGGCCACCGCGTCTTCGCCCTGTCGCTGCACAGCCCCTCGCTGATGCCCGGCGGCACCCCCTATGCCCGCACCCGTGCCGAGGCGGACCAGCTGATCGAGCGCACGGAGCGCTTCCTCGAATTCTTCTTCGGCAAGCTCGGCGGCCAGGCCACCACGGCGATCGACCTGCTGCACCGCTTCAACCCCCAGGCCGCCGCCCAGCCCGCCCTGCACGAGGCTTGAGGGCCGAGGGGCGCGGCCCCACACTCCGCCCCCCCCCGGCGGAGTCGGCAGATGAAGATCGCGCGCATCGAGGCCTTCCAGGTGCAATGGGCACCGGGCGACTCGCCCGCCCAGCGCAGCGCCTTCGTGCGCATCCACGCCGACGATGGCCGCATCGGCCTCGGCGAGGCCTCCCCCATGCAGGGCGGCGCCGCCTCGCTCGGCATCATCACGGCCAGCATCGCCCCCGCCCTCATTGGCGCCGACCCGCTCGATCACGCCGTCATCCAGGACCGCCTCCTGCACCGGCTGGTCAAGCTCGGCCCGGAAGGTGCGCTCACCGGCGCGCTGGCGGCCATCGACATCGCGCTGTGGGACCTCAAGGGCCAGCTGCTCGGCCAGCCGATCTGGAAGCTGCTCGGCGGCGCCTGGCGCACCGCGCTGCCGTTCTATTCCTCCATCGGCGGCAACGGCCGCGAGCGCAGCCTGGACGACGTGCTGCGCATCGTGGAGAAGCGCCTCGCCGACAAGCCTGCCGCGATCAAGATCCGCTTCGACAACGACCGCGTGGACCTGGACGCCGACATCCCCGACCACCTCGCCAAGGCCCGCGCCGTGCGCAAGCTGGTCGGGCCGGACTTCCCCTTGGCCTTCGATTCCAACAACGGCTACTCGTACTCGGGCGCCATGCGCGTCGGCCGCGCGCTGGAGGAACTCGGCTTCTGGTGGTTCGAGGAGCCGATCCAGCACTACAACCGCCGCCTGCTGGGCGAGCTGGCCCAGCGCCTGTCGATCACCGTCTCCACCGGCGAGCAGGACTACACCCCCTCGGCCATCGCCGAGCTGATCGACTGCGGTGTGCGCATGGTGCAGCCGGACATCGTGAAGATGGGCGGCATCACCGGCCTGCTGCGCTGCGCCGCGCTGTGCCAGGCGCACGGGGTGGAGCTGGTGCCGCACCAGACCCAGCCCACCATCGGCCACATGGCCAATTTGCACATCGTCGCCACCCAGTTGCACAGCACCAAGCCGGTGGAGCTGAACGACCCCTCGCCGCGCATGCACGCCCCGTTCCGCAACCCGCCCAGGCCGGATGCCCAGGGCCTGTTCCACCTGCCCACCGCCCCGGGCCTGGGCCTCGAGATCGACGAGGCCGCGCTGGCCCGGCTGCGCGTTCCCGCCTGATGCTCCATCTGACCAAGCTCTGTGTCGGCATCAGCGATGTCGCCGACCTGCGCCGCCTGCAGCAGGCTCGCGCCGCCCGCGGGGAGCCCCTGCGCCACCTCACCCGCAGCTTCCCCCGCCGCGCGCAGGAGATCCTGGAGGGCGGCTCGCTCTACTGGGTCATCGCCGGCGCCATGGTGGTGCGCCAGCGCGTGATCGACATCCAGGAAGCCGCCTACGACGACGGCTCCAAATGCGCCGCCCTGTTCTTCGATGCCGAGCTGGTCCCCGTCGCCGCCCGCCCCACCAAACCCTTCCAGGGCTGGCGCTACCTCGCCCAAGCCGCCGCCCCGCCAGACCTCGCCGCCGTCGCCGCCGCCGAGGGCAGCGAGGCCCTGCCGCCGGCGCTGCGGCGCGAGCTGGAGACGCTCGGCCTGCTGTAACCCCGCCCTGTGGCGTTTTGGCCACGCCACGGATCGTTGCGCAATCGCCCACAACGCGTGCTTGCGGCGCGCAAACCTATCCTTTACATGTCTTTTTAGTAAGATAGAGCCCTCAGTTCGCGCACTACCTGATCATCCGAGCGGGTACGGCGCCTATGGGCCCGGAGCATCGCCCATGTTCTCCCGCCGCAGCCTGTTCGTCGCCCTGGGCCTCGCCCTGCCGCTGGCCGCCACCAGCGCGGCCGAGGCCGCCACCAGCACCCGCCGCCGCCGCGCCGGCAAGACCACCGCCGCGGCCAAGCCGCGCCGCCAGCGTCGCGTCGAGACCGAAACGATCCAGCCGGCGAAGAGCTAACCGCACCCGCCGGCACGCCTTGCCCCGCCCCGCCCCGCCCCCCTAACCTGCGGGCGTGGAGGGGCGAATGGCGCGGATCCGCGCGATGTTCGGGATGGCCCTGGCGGCGGTGCTCCTGGGCGCCGTGCCCGGGCCGGCCCATGCCCAGAAATCCGCCGACACGCTGCGCATCGCCTGGCGCGACGCCGTCACCAACCTCGACCCCTACTACAACCAGCAGCGCACCGGGCTGATCCTGGCGCACCACCTGTTCGACGGGCTGGTGCACCGCGACCCCGAAACCTTCACCCTGCGCCCGCTGCTCGCCACCGCCTGGCGCTATACCGACGACACCACGCTGGAATTCGAGCTGCGCCGCGGCGTCACCTTCCACGACGGCAGCCCGTTCACGGCCGACGACGTGGTCTACACCGTCACCACCATCCTCGCCGACCCCGGCGTGTCCGTGCCGAGCAACTTCGCCTGGCTGGAGGGCGCGGAGAAGGTCGACACCCATCGCGTGCGCCTGCGCCTCAAGCGCGTCTTCCCGGCCGCCATCGAATACGTCGCCATGGTGCTGCCGATCTGGCCGCAGGCCACGCGCGAGGCGATGGGGCCGAAGGCCTTCGCGGAAACCCCGGTCGGCGCCGGCCCCTACCGCCTCGCCGGCCGCGAGGGCGGCTATGGCCGCCTGCTGCTGGAACGCTTCGACGGCTACTACGCCGACAGCCCCAAGGGCCGCCCCGCCATCGCCCGGCTGCAGATCGATCAGGTGCCCAACGCGGCCAGCGAGCTCGATGCGCTGATGTCCGGCCGGGCGGACTGGATCTGGAACTTCCTCGCCGAATCCAACGACACCATCGCCCGCACCCCGGGCCTTGCCGCGCTGCGTGCCGAGAGCATGCGCATCGGCTACCTCTCGCTCGACGCCGCCGGGCGCACCGGGGTGGCCAACCCGCTCACCCACCAGAAGGTGCGCCAGGCGATCTTCCACGCCATCGACCGCCAGGCCTTCGTGCGCCAGGTGGTCCAGGGCGGCTCGCGCGTGCCGGATGCGCCGTGCTTCCCCACCCAGTTCGGCTGCGAGGCCGCCGCGGCGGTCCGCTATGATTTCAACCCCGCCCGCGCCCGCCAGCTGCTGGCCGAGGCCGGCTACCCCGACGGGTTCGATACCGAGCTGGTCACCTACGCCCTGCCGCAATGGTCGGCGGCGATCCAGTCCTGGCTGGCCGCCGTCGGCATCCGCGCCCGCATCACCCAGCGCCCGGTGGCCGCGGTGGTGCGCAAGTCGCTGGCCGGCGACGTGCCGATCGGCCAGCAGGCCTGGGGCAGCTTCTCGATCAACGACGTCTCGGCGATCATGCCCTTCCTGTTCACCGGCGGCGGCAACGACTACAGCCGCGACCCGGCGCTGGCCGCGCTGGTCACCCAGGGCGGCGCCAGCTCCAACCCGCATGAGCGGCGGCGCTACTACAGCCAGGCGATCCGGCTGATCAGCGAGCAGGCCTACCTGGTGCCGCTGAACACCTATGTCACCAGCTACGGCATCAGCCGCACCCTGGCCTTCCGCCCCCACCCCGACGAACTGCCGCGCTTCTACCTCGCCTCCTGGCGCTAGGCGGCAAATCGCGCTGTGATGCCCCCGGCAGCGAGGGAGGGCGCGATGGGCACGGTGATGGGCTGGGGCGAATGGGCGGGCCACGACGCAACGTCGCTGGCCGATCTCGTGCGCCGCAGGCAGGTAACCCCGGCGGAGCTGGCCGCCCAGGCCGTGGCGGCGATCGCCAAGGTGGATCCGGCCATTGGCGCGGTGGTGGAAGTGTTCGAGGATGTCGTGGCCGATCCCGCCAAGGACGGCATGAACCCGTCCGGCCCCTTCGCCGGCGTGCCGTACCTCATGAAGGACCTCGGCCCCACGCTCGCCGGCCGCCGGCAGGAGATGGGGGCCCTGCTGATGATGGGCAACGTGGCGCGGGAGGATGCCTTCCTTACCACGAAGCTCCGCCAGGCCGGGCTCAACATCATCGGCCGCACCACCACGCCGGAATTCGGCACCTGCGGCTCGGTGGAGAACGAGCGGGTCTATGTCTCGAAGAACCCGTGGGACC
>CANHCJ010000319.1 GCA_947458025.1 Rhodospirillales bacterium
CCGGGGGCGGTGACCTTCTTCATCATCAGCACCAGCGCCATGCACGGGATGGCGACCAGGGACATCATCAGGAAGTCGTTGCTGTAGGCGATGATCATCGCCTCGCGGTTGATGATGCGGTCCATCAGCACCGCGCCCTGGGGGGTGGTGGCATCGAGGAAGCGCAGCGCGCCCTCCTCGCCGGGGATCGGGCGGCTGAAGGGGGTCACGGTGGCGGCCAGGCCCGCGTGGCTGGCCTGGATCCAGTGCGAGAGCGAGAAGGTGGTGATGGAGATGCCGATGGCGGCGCCGATGTTGCGGCCCAGGCTCTGCACCGCCGCGGCGTCCCCGCGCAGCTGCGCGCCCAGGGTGGAGAAGGAGACGACGGTGAGCGGGTTCCAGATCAGCCCCATCGCCACGCCCTGCACCAGCATGATGATCACGAGCCAGGTCTGGCTGATATCGGGGTGCCAGGTGCTCATGTCGTAGAGCGTGAGGCTGAGCAGGATGAGGCCGATGGCGATCAGCTTGCGCTGGTCGGTGAAGGTGCCGAGGCGCGAGCAGATCAGCATCGCCGCCATGGTGCCCAGGCCGCGCGGGGCCAGCAGCATGCCGGCATCGGCCACCGGGTAGCCCGACATCTTCTGCAGGTAGGGCGCGAGCAGGGTGGAGGAGGACATCATCACCGTGTTGCTGGCGAACATCACCAGCATGGCGGTGGTGAAGTTGCGGTCCCTGAACAGCTCGCGCGGGATGAACGGCTTTTCCGCGGTGAGCATGTGGACGACGAACAGGTAGAGCCCGAGCCCGCCCAGCACGGCGGCGACGATGATCTCGGTGGAGGTGAACCAGTCCTTCAGCGAGCCGCGGTCGAGCATGATCTGCATGGAGCCGACGCCGAGGGCCAGCACCGCGAAGCCGGTCCAGTCGAAGCGCAGCGCGCGCTGCGGGGCGTTGGAGGGCATGAGCAGCAGGAGGCCGAGCGTGGCGGCGATGCCGAGCGGGACGTTGACGTAGAACACCCAGCGCCAGTGGAACCATTCGGTGAGGTAGCCGCCCAGGGTGGGGCCCATGATCGGGCCGATCATCACGCCCATGCCGAAATAGGCCATGGCCCGGGCGCGCTGCTCGGCGGGGAAGATATCGAGCATCGTGGCCTGGGACAGCGGCACCAGGGCGGCGCCGAAGGTGCCCTGCAGGATGCGGCAGGCGATCATCTGCTCCAGCGTCTGCGCGGCGCCGGCCAGGATGGTGGTGCAGGTGAAGCCGATCAGGCAGGTGAGGTAGAGGTTCTTGCGGCCGAAGCGGTTGGCCAGCCACCCCACCGGCGCGGTCATGATGGCGGAGACGATGATGTAGGAGGAGATCACCCAGGTGATCTGGTCCATCGTGGCCGAAAGCGAGCCCTGCATGTAGGGCAGCGCCACGATGGAGATGGTGCTGTCCAGCACCACCATCAGCACGCCCATCATGCAGAACATGCTGATGAGGCCGCGGTGCCGTACCTGCTCGCTCATGTCACTCGGCCGCGGTGACGGCCCGGCCTTGCGCGGGGGCCGGCGCGGGGGCGGCGGGCGCCGGTGCCACGCGCGGCGGGCGGCGCATGAGGAACAGCAGCAGCAGCGGCGGGATCACCATGAAGCTCAGCATCTGGTAGTCGTTGGCGAAGGCCACGATCGTGGCCTCGCGCGTGATGATGGCATCCAGCAGCCCCGCGCCCTTGGCGGTGGCGGGGTCGAGCAGCCGGTGCGCCGCCTCGCTGCCGGTGGTGAAGCGCGGGAAGGGCGTGATGTTCGCCGCGAGGTCGGCATGCGCGGTTTGCGTGTTGCGCGCGAGCATGAAGGAGGTGACGGCGATGCCGATCGCCGCCCCGGTGTTGCGCGACAGGTTCTGCAGGGCGGCGGCATCGGCGCGGAACTGCGGCGGCAGGGTGGCGAAGGCCACCACCGTCATCGGGTTGAACACGAAGCCCATGGCGAAGCCCTGGATCACCAGCGTGGTGGTGATGAGGGAGGAGGGCATGTCCGGCGTCCAGGTGGTCATGCTGTGCAGCGTGAGGCCCAGGCCGATCAGCCCGAAGGCCATCAGCTTGCGCTGGTCGACATAGCGGCCGCCCAGGCGCGAGGCGATCACCATCGCCACCATCGTGCCCATGCCGCGCGGCGCCAGCATCATGCCGGCCTCCGAGGGCGGATAGCCGGAGAGCTTCTGCAGGAACGGCGCCAGCAGCGCGGAACTGGCCATCAGGATCGCACCGGTGCAGAACATCATCGCCATGGAGGCGACGTAGTTGCGGTCCTTGAACACCCCGCGCGGGATCAGCGGGTGCTCGGCGGTGAACATGTGGACCATGAACAGGTAGAAGCCGAGCCCGGCCAGCACCGCGCAGGCGATGATCTCGCCGGAGGTGAACCAGTCCTCGCTCTGCCCGCGGTCCAGCATCAGCTGGAAGCTGCCGATCGCCAGCACCAGCACGGCGAAGCCGATGAAGTCGAACCGCATTTCCGGCCGCGGCGTGGTGCGCGGCATGAAGAAGATGAGGCCGATCGTGGCCAGGATGCCGAAGGGCAGGTTGACGTAGAACACCCAGCGCCAGTGGAACCAGTCGGTCAGGTAGCCGCCCAGGGTGGGGCCCATGATCGGGCCGACCATGATGCCCATGCCGAAGATCGCCATGGCCTGGGCGCGCTGCTCGAACGGGTAGATGTCGAGCATGGTGGCCTGGGCGAGCGGCGCCAGCGCTGCGCCGAACGTGCCCTGCAGGATGCGGAAGGCCACCATCTGCTCCAGCGTCTGCGCCATGCCGCACAGCACGGAGGTGATGGTGAAGCCGATCATGGAGAAGATGAACAGGTTCTTGCGGCCGAAGCGGTTGGCGAGCCAGCCCACCGGCGCCGTCATGATGGCGGAGACGATGATGTAGGAGGTGAGGACCCAGGTGATCTGGTCCATCGTCGCCGAGAGCGAGCCCTGCATGTAGGGCAGCGCGGTCATGGAGATGGTGGAATCCAGGATCTGCATCAGCACCGCGGTCATCGCGCAGCCGGTGAGCAGGCGCCGCTGCACCAGGCCCAGCGGAACCGTCGCGGTGCTTGCGGGCGCGGTCGTTGCGGACATGGCCTAGCGTCCTGCCCGCGAAGGCCGTCTGGCTTCAGACGGCTGGAGCGGACGAGCAGGCCGCTTGGACAGACGCGTTCCTGCCCGCGCAGGCCGCTCAGGCAAACGCGTTCCTGCCCGCGCAGGCCGCTCAGACAAGAAAGCTGATGTCCCGCTCACCTGCGATGTCGCCTTCTGACGGATTCAGGGGCGGGACGTCAGCGCGGCCAGAGGTCCGAGACGTGGCGCTCGTGGCCGGTGTCGATCGTCACCACCACGCTCATGCCGGCGCGCAGCTCGGGGTCGCCGGGGTTGCGCTCCACCTTCACCCGCAGCGGGATGCGCTGCACCACCTTCACCCAGTTGCCGGAGGCGTTCTGCGCCGGCAGCACGGAGAACTCCGCGCCCGAGGCCGGGGAGATGCTTTCCACCACGCCGCGCCAGACCCGGCCGGGATAGGTATCCACCGTCACCCGCACCGGGTCGCCCACCTTCACGTAGGTGAGGTCGGTTTCCTTCGGGCTTGCCTCCACCCACACCCGCTCATGCGAGACGATGCCGAAGGCGGCCATGCCGGCGGTGAGGTACATGCCAGGCTGGAGGCTTTCCACCTGGGTGGCGATGCCGTCGAACGGGGCGGTGAAGATGGATTTGTTGAGCTGGCGCTGCGCCTCGGCCAGCGTGGCCTGGGCCATGCGGTACTGCGGCATCGTGGTCACGTCCACGTCGGGGTCGCCGCCGAGGCGGGCGAGCTGGACCTGGGCATTCTCCTTCAGGCTGGCCAGCACGGCGGTGTTGGCGGCGAGGCGGAAGCGCGCATCGTCGAAATCGGCGCGGGTCACGCCGCCGCCGCGCACCAGGTTGGCAAAGCGCTCCAGCGCCGCGGTATCGGCCTGCACCTTGGCCTGCTGGGCGTCCACGTCGCGCAGCATGCGCTGGTATTCCACCTTCATGGCGCGGAGCGACAGCTCCACCTGCGCCAGGTTGGCGCGCGCGCCTTCCACGGCGATCTCGAACTTGTGGGCGTTGAGGCGGAACAGCACCTCGCCGGCGCGCACGCGCTGGCCCTCGCGCACGTTCACCTCCACCACCGTGCCGGAGACGTCGGTGCTGACGGCCACCTTGGCGGCGCGGACATAGGCGTTGTCGATCGAGACGTAGCGGCCGCCATGCAGCCAGAAGAGGAAGGAGCCGACCGCCACCACCAGGATGCCGCCCAGCATCAGCAGCGGCCGCAGGATCTTGGCGCGGTTGCGGGCCCGCACGGGGGTTTCCTCGGGCGCGACAAGGCGTGGGGCGGCAGCCGATTGGGACATGGCCGATTGGGACATGATCAGACGCGGTCCTGCTGTAATGCGGAAGAAGCCCCGGCGGCGGGGCGGCGTGGGGCGGGCGGCGGCACCGGCGCGGCGGCATCGCCCGGCCGGCTGCGCAGGTCGCCCAATACGTTGGCCTTCATGGCCACCAGGCTCTGGTGCACGGTCTGCACCACCTCGCGCGACAGGCCGGCGGTGAGCAGCCGCGCCACGTCGTCGCGCTCGCCGAGCATCTCATCGAGCACCGGAAGGGCAGGGGGCAGAAGATGCAGGCGCCAGATGCGGCGGTCGACGGGGTCGTCGCGCCGCTCCACCATGCCGCGGGCGGCGAGGCGATCCACGAGGCGGGCGACCGTGATCGGCTCCACCTCCATGATCTCGGCCAGTTCCTTCTGGGAAAGGCCGGGCTGCTGCTGCAGCCGCCACAGGATGACCCATTGCGCGCGGGTCATGCCGTGGGCGCGGGCGCGACGGTCGCCGGCCACGCGGAGCAGGCGGGCGATGTCGTGCAGGAGGAAGAGAAGGTCGGGCTGGTCTGGCACGGGGGGGATGATAAGCAGCGTTATCGTCCCGAGGCTACCGTTCCCTGCATGCGCGCCGGACAAGGCTGGCCAGCGCCGTGGCGCCGGGAACTATGCAGTCGGCTGCTCGCACCAGTCGCGCCAGGCATGGCG
>CANHCJ010000320.1 GCA_947458025.1 Rhodospirillales bacterium
CGCGTGGCGATCGGCGGCACGCTGGCCGCGCCGCGGCCGGATGGCGCGCTGACGCTGCGGCGCGGCAGCTTCAACCTGCTGGGCACGGCGCTGACCCTCACGGAAGGCCGCCTCGGCATGGATGCCACCGCCCCGCTGGACCCCGCGATCGACTTCGCCGCCAGCACGCGCACCAGCACCACCAGCGCCACGGTGCGCGTGACCGGGCGGGCGAGCAGCCCGGAGATCAAGCTGACATCGGTGCCCGAGCGGCCGCAGGACGAGATCCTGGCCCAGCTGCTGCTCGGCCGCTCTGTGGCGCAGCTCAACGCGCTGCAGCTGGCGCAGATCGCCGCGGGCCTGGCGGAGCTGAGCGGCACCGCCACGGGGCTCGACCCGCTGGGGCGCATCCGCGGCGGGCTGGGGCTGGACCGGCTGGCGGTGGGCGCCACCGAAAGCGGCGCCACCACGCTGGAGGCCGGGCGCAACCTCGCCCCCGGGGTGTATCTCGGCGTGCGCCAGGGCACGGGCGAGGCCGGCACCAAGGCCACGGTGCAGATCGACCTCGGGCGCGGGCTGAAGCTGCAAGGAGAGGTGGGAACCTCCAGCGGCAAGCCCCCGGCCACCGGCACGGCGGGGAACGGCAACTCCGTGGGCGTGGTGTGGTCCAGGGAGTGGTAGGAGGCGGTTCTTCCCCGGGAGAAAGAACCGCGCCTGCCTTACGCCGGAATCGCCGCCGGCTCCGTCCGCTCGCGCTTCACCAGCAGCTTGTTCAGCGCATGCACATAGGCCCGCACGGAGGCCACGATGGTGTCCGTGTCGGCGCCCTGGCCATCCACCATCTTGCCGTTCTCCTCCAGCCGCACCGTCACCCGCGCCTGCGCGTCGGTGCCCTCGGTGACGGCGGCCACGGAGTAGAGCGTGAGCGTGGCGCTGTGCGGGAAGATGTCGCCGATCGCCTTGAAGCAGGCATCCACCGGCCCGTCGCCGGAGGAGGTGGCCGCCTTCACCACGCCGTCGATCTCCAGCTCCAGCTCGGCCTTCGGCGGCGCCTTGCTGCCCGCGCGCAAGTCCAGCGAGACGAATTTCACCCGGTCGTTGCCGCGCATCACCTCCTCGTCCACCAGGGCGGCGATGTCGTCGTCGAACACCACCTTCTTGCGGTCGGCCAGGTCCTTGAAGCGGCGGAAGGCGTCGTTCAGCTGGTTGTCGCCCACGTCGCCGTAGCCGAGCGTCTTCAGCTTGTCGCGGAACGCGGCGCGGCCGGAATGCTTGCCCAGCACCAGGCTGGAGCGCGCCCAGCCGATCGATTGCGGCGTCATGATCTCATAGGTGCCGGCATGCTTCAGCACGCCGTCCTGGTGGATGCCGGATTCATGGGCGAAGGCGTTGCGGCCCACGATCGCCTTGTTCGGCTGCACGTCGAACCCGGTGATGGTGGACAGCAGCTTGGAGGTCTTGAGGATCCGCTCCGTCACGATGCGCGGCTTGGCGCCGACAATGTCGGGCCGGGTGCGCATCGCCATCACCAGCTCTTCCAGCGCGGCGTTGCCGGCGCGCTCGCCGATGCCGTTGATGGTGCACTCCACCTGGCGCACCCCGGCCTGCAGGGCGGCCAGCGTGTTGGCCACCGCCATGCCGAGGTCGTTGTGGTTGTGGGCGGAGAAGACCACCTTCTCCGCGCCCGGCACCCGGTTGCGCAGCATGGTGAACATGCGCGCGATGTCGGCCGGCATGGCGTAGCCGACCGTGTCGGGGATGTTGATGGTGGTGGCGCCGGCGCGGATCGCGGCCTCCACCGCGCGGCACAGGAAGTCGTCGTCGCTGCGGCTGCCGTCCTCGGCGGACCACTCCACGTCCTCGGCATGCTGGCGGGCGAGCGTCACGTGCGTGGTGATGCTTTCCAGCACCTCCTCGCGCGTCATGCGCAGCTTGTGCTCCATGTGCAGGTCGGAGGTGGCGATCACGATATGGATGCGGGGGCGGGCCGCGCCCTTCAGCGCCTCCGCCGAGCGCAGGATATCGGCGCGGGCGTGGCGGCCGAGGCTGGCGATCACCGGCCCGTCCGGCCGGCGGCCGACCGTCTCGGCGATGGCCTTCACGCTCTCGAAGTCGCCGACGGAGGCGATGGCGAACCCGGCCTCCATCACGTCCACGCCCAGCTCGGCCAGGGCCTCGGCCATGCGCAGCTTCTCCTGCAGGTTCATGGAGAAGCCGGGCGACTGCTCGCCGTCGCGCAGGGTGGTGTCGAAGATGATGATGCGGTCGTCGTCCAGCTTGCCGAAGCTGGGATGGGTGATGCTCATGATGGCACTTCCTCGTAACTCGTGCGCGCCGTGGGGCGCAACCTTGGCTTTGTCGCGCCGTTCGGCGCGGGGGCCACGCAAGCGCGCGGCCGGCCTCAGGGCTTCCCCTGAGCGATGCCGCACTCGCGCGGCGTCACGCCCAGGGGCGGCTAAGTCGAAGAAGAAGGAGGAGGCCAAGGCGCGCCGACGGGTGCGCGGAAGCGCGCACGCCCAAATCGGCAAAGGGAGCAGCCTTGTGCATGGGCGCGGACACTAGCGGCGGCCCCGCGATGGTGCAAGCATCGGCGCCGCAACCCAGAACAGCTGGAAACGCCCATGCCCAAAGTCGTGTTTTGCCGCGCGCTGCACCCCACCGCGATGGAGATGCTCGCCGCCCGCCCGGATATCGAGGTGCAGCTGCTCTCCACCGAGTTCCGCGGCCCGCCGATGACCAAGGAACTGGCCGCCGCGGCCGGTGATGCCGATGCCATCATGGTCGGGCTGGAGAAGGTGCAGCTCGACCTGCTGAGCCAGGCCCCGAAGCTGCGCATGGTCAGCCGCTTCGGCGTGGGCTTCGATACGCTCGATATCCCGGAATGCACCCGCCGCGGCGTGACGGTGGGCGTGGTGAACGGCGCCAACGACCTCAGCGTGGCCGAGCACGCCATGATGCTGATGCTGGCCGTGGCCCGCCGCACCACGGAATACGACGCCTCCGTGCGGGCAGGGACCTGGATGATCCAGACCGGCCGGCGCATGCATGAGCTGTCGGAGCGCACCATCCTGATCGTCGGCTACGGCCGCATCGGCACGCGGGTGGCCAAGCTGTGCACGGCGTTCGGCATGAAGGTGATGGTCCACGACCCCGCCTTCCCCACCCCGCGCATCGCCGCCGACGGGCACATCCCGGCGCCGGACCTGATGGCCGCGGTGCCGCAGGCCGACGTGGTCAGCCTGCACTGCCCGCTCTCCGACGAGACGCGCAAGATGGTGGATGCCTCGTTCCTGAAGTCGATGAAGCCCACCGCCTGGCTGATCAACACCGCCCGCGGCGGGCTGGTGGACGAGCCGGCGCTGGCCGAGGCGCTGGCGAACGGCACCATCGAGGCCGCCGGGGTGGACGTGCTGGTGCAGGAGCCGCCGAACCCGGACAATCCGCTGTTCAAGCTGCCCAACGTGGTGCTGGCCCCGCACAACGCCGCCGCCCCGCTGGAATGCTACGCCAAGATGTCCCGCCGGGCGGTGGCCAATATCCTCGACTACTTCGACGGCAAGCTCGATCCCGGCTACGTGGTGAATCCGGAGACGCTGGGGAAGAATTCGCGATGACCGCACTGCCGAGCCAGCGCCACCTGTTCGAGATCCCGGACGAGGTCGCCTACCTCAACGCCGCCGCCTATGTGCCGCTGCCGCGCGCGGTGCGCGAGGCGGGGCAGGTGGGGGTGACCACCAAGAGCTTCCCCTGGAACATGGGTGCCACCCATGGCACGGCGATTTCCGAACGCGCCCGCACGGCGGCGGCGGGCTTGCTGGGCACGGCGGCGGACAACGTGGCGATCACCGGGGCGGTGAGCTACGGCATCGCCACGGCGGCGCGGAACCTCCGGATCGAACGCGGCACCCGCGTGCTGATGATCGAGGGCGAGTTCCCCTCGCTCGCCCTGGTCTGGCCGGAGCTGGCCGCCGCCGCCGGGGCAACGGTGGAGGTGGTGGCCCGCCCCGCCGATGGCGACTGGACCGCCGCCCTGCTGGAAGCGATCGAGCGCCCAGGCGCCCCGCCCGTGGGCCTGGCCGCGCTGACGCCGCTGCACTGGAGCGACGGGGCATTGATCGACCTCGCCCGCCTCGCCCCGGCCCTGCACCGCCAGGGCGCGCGGATCGTGATCGACGCGACGCAGACGGCCGGCGTGCTCGATCTCGACCTTGAGGTGCTGAAGCCGGATTTCCTGGCCTTCCCGACCTACAAATGGGTGCTGGGCCCCTATGCCGTGGCCTTCCTGTACGTGGCGCCGGAGCACCATGACGGCGTGCCGCTGGAGAACCACGGCCCCGCCCGCCAGCCCGGCAGCAACAGCTACATCCCCACCGCCCGCCGCTTCGACCGCGGCGAGCGCAACGATCCCGTCGGCCTGCCGATGGCCGCCGTGGGGCTGGAACAGGTGCTGGAATGGGCGCGCCCGGCGGTGGCGGCCCGGTTGCGTGGCCTCACGGATGCGCTGGCCGCTTCGGTGGGCGACCTGCCGGGCATTTCCATGCTGCCGCGCGAGCGCCGCGCCCCGCACATCCTGGGCCTGCGCTTCGCCGGCGGGCTGCCGTCTGGGCTGCTGGACCGGCTGGCCGGGCGCGGGGTGCATGTGGCGGACCGGCTGGGCGTGATGCGCGTCAGCCCGCACGTGTACAACCACGAGGGCGACGTGGCCGCCTTCGCCTCGGCGCTGAAGGCGGAATTGGCGTCGTAATTGGATTGCGCCGCCCGGGCTTGTGGCGGAAAACGGCGTGTGTGCGGGCGTGGCGAAACGGTAGCCGCAGCAGACTTAAAATCTGCTTCCCGTCAGGGAGTGCGGGTTCGAGTCCCGCCGCCCGCACCAGCCGCTACACGTCGGTCCGCTCGGTGGCGTAGATTTCCCACAGGTTGTGCGACGGGTCGCTGAGATAGGCCGCCTGGAAGCCCCATTCGTGCATCCGCGCCGGCACGCCCACCGGCAGGCCGGCCGCCGACAGCCGGTCGGTGTGCGCCGAGACCTCCGCCAGGGTGCGGCAGCCGATGGCCGGCATCGCGACCGGTCCGTCCGGCGGCCG
>CANHCJ010000321.1 GCA_947458025.1 Rhodospirillales bacterium
ATGCCGGTGCAGCCGAGGATCACCGCGCCTGCCCCGCGTTCCACCAGGCGCTGGCCGGTGGCGACCAGGGCGGCGCGGGTGGCCTGGGGGTCGAGCAGCGCCTCGATGCTGGTGTTCATGGCGATCTCGGCGGCCAGCCGCGCCTCCGCGCCGATCGCGCGCAGGGCCAGCGCGTGGCGGGCGATGGAGGCATCCACCAGGGCGATGACGCCGAAGCGCTCGGCGCGCAGCAGGGCGGTGGCGACGGCGCAGCGGAAGACGCCGAGCACCGGGCGGGGCGTGACCTCTCGCACCGCCTCCAGCCCGGGGTCGGAGGCGCAGGCCACCAGGTAGGCATCGGCCGGCGCGGCGGCCACGGCGCGGCACAGCGGCGCCACGGCCGCGTGCCAGTCCCGCCAGGAGTAGATGCCGGGCGGCCCCTCGGCCACGGTGGCAACCTCGATCGCCGGGCCGTCGGCGCTTTGGAAGCCGGCGATGGCCGCCTCGATGCCGGCGCTGCAGGCGGTGCTGCTGTTGGGGTTCAGCAGCAGGATGCGTGCGCGCGCAATGGCAGTCATGTCAAACTCCGCTTCGCCATCGGGGCGCCGGTCCCTATATACTGCAGCGCACAACGGAGCGAGGCCCGCGTGCATCGCCGCAGGCCTACAACCTCGCTCCCCCGGAGGGTAGACCCTTGGCCGAAACCACCGCTCCCGTCCGCTGGCCGCCGACGCCGGCCGATCCGGCCCCGGACGCGGCCGCGCCGATGCCGGAGATGAAGACGGCGATGCTGCGCGGCCTGCGCGGCGCCTGCCCGGCCTGCGGGCAGGGCCGGCTGTTCGCCGGGTTCCTGGCGGTGTCGGACAGCTGCAGCCACTGCGCCGCCCCGCTCGGCCGGGTGCGGGCGGACGACGCGCCGCCCTATTTCGTGATCTTCGCCGTCGGCCACGTGGTGGTGCCCGGCATGCTCTGGCTGGAGAAGGCCTATGCGCCCGACCTGTGGGTGCATGCCGCGATCTGGCTGCCGATGACGCTGGCGATGACGCTCGCACTGATCCGCCCGGTGAAGGGCGCCACGATCGGGCTGATGCTGAAGCTCGGCTTCGGGCGCGACCCGGGCCATCCCTGAGGCGCATGATGCCGCACGCCGCGCAGGATCTCGCCCTCGGAACGGCGCGGCTGGTGCGGCTGGCGCTGGAGGGCGAGGCGCTGACCCGGCTCGACCCGCTGCTGGAGGCCGACCGCGCCCAGGCGGTGCACGACCTGCTGCAGGAGAACCGCTTCGCCCCCTCGCGGCAGGGCGCCAAGGGCCCGTTCGCGCTGCGCCTGTCGATCACCGAAGGCCGGCTGGCCTTCGACATCCGCGGCGCCGACGATGCGCCGCTGCACCTGGTGGCCCTCGCGCTCGGCCCGTTCCGGCGGCTGATCAAGGACTACCAGCTGCTGGTGGACAGCCACGCCCTGGCGGTGCAGGAAGGGCGCGAGGCGCGCATCCAGGCCATCGACATGGGCCGGCGCGGCCTGCACAATGAGGGCGCGCAGCTGCTGCTGGAGCGGCTGGCCGGCAAGGTCGCCATTGATTTTCCGACCGCGCGTCGCCTTTTCACCCTGGTCTGCGTGCTGCACCAGCGCAGCTGAGGCCGCGGCGCATTTGCGAGGATTGCGACCATGAAGATCGACGGCACCCCCTACCGCAGCGTCTGGGTGGACCAGGAAGACGGCTGGACCGTGCGCATCTTCGACCAGACGAAGCTGCCCTGGGCGCTGGAGATCCTGCGCCTGTCCACCGTGGCCCACGCCGCGCACGCAATCCGCAGCATGCAGGTGCGCGGCGCGCCGCTGATCGGCGCGGTCGCGGCCTATGGCCTGTGCCTGGCCATGCGCGCCGACCCCTCGCGCGAGGCGATGGAGCGCGATGCGGCGATGCTGAAGGCCACCCGCCCCACGGCGGTGAACCTCGCCTGGGCGGTGGACCGCATGCTGGGCGTGCTGCGCGAGGTGCCGGACGGGGAGCGCGCCCGCGCCGCCTATGCCGAGGCCGGCGCCATCGCCGACGAGGACGCGGCCCAGTGCGAGGCGATCGGCCGGCACGGCGTGGGGCTGATCGAGGCGATCGCGCGGCGCAAGGACGGGCGGGTGAACATCCTCACCCACTGCAACGCCGGCTGGCTGGCCACGGTGGACTGGGGCACGGCGCTGGCGCCGATCTACATGGCGCATGACCGCGGCATCGACGTGCATGTGTGGGTGGACGAAACCCGCCCGCGCAACCAGGGCGCGGCACTCACCACCTGGGAACTCGGCCGCCACGGTGTGCCGCACACGCTGGTGGCCGACAATGCCGGCGGGCACCTGATGCAGCACGGCCAGGTGGACATGGTGATCGTGGGGGCGGACCGCGTCACCCGCACCGGGGACGTCGCCAACAAGATCGGCACCTACCTCAAGGCGCTCGCCGCACACGACAACGGCGTGCCGTTCTGGGTCGCCGTGCCCTCCTCCACCATCGACTGGTCGATCCGCGACGGCGTGGCCGAGATCCCGATCGAGGAACGCGCCGCCACGGAGGTCACGGTCATGACCGGCCGCGCGCTCGATGGCACCATCGTGCCGGTGCGCATCGTGCCCACCGCCACCGAGGCCGCCAACCCGGCCTTCGACGTGACGCCGGCGCGGCTCGTATCGGGCCTCATCACGGAGCGCGGCTGCTGCGACGCCACCCAGGCCGGCCTGGCAAAGCTGTTTCCGGAACGCGCCCCGCGGCGCAGCGCATGACCGGGGGCCTCGTCCCGCGGCCGCTCATGGTGCATAAAAACATCGCTTGCGGCGAACGCCGTGGGATGACCATTGTCATCCGGACTATTTTTGCCGTGGAGCGTGGCGCAGTTGGGCGAACTTGAACGAATCTGGACTGAATGGGGCCATCTGGCCTATGTCGGGGCCTTCATCTGGTCGTTCTTCGAGGGCGAGACCTTCGTCATCATCGCGGCGGCGCTGGGCCACGCCAAGGGCCTGGTGGATCCGTGGATCCTGATGTTCACGGTCTGGATCGGCTCCTTCCTGGGCGACCAGTGCTGGTTCTTCCTCGGCCGGCGCTACGGCGCGCGCGTTGTCCGCCGCATCCCCTCCGCCGAGGCCAAGATCGCCAAGGCCATCCATTTCGTGGAGCGCTACGGCGCCGCCTTCATCCTCAGCTTCCGCTTCGCCTACGGCATCCGCAACGTCGCCTCCGTGGCCTGCGGCATGACGGGGATGAGCTACCCCTATTTCGCCGCGCTGAACTTCATCGCCGCCGGCATCTGGGCCGCGAGCTTCACCGCCGCCGGCTGGTTCCTCGCCGCCGCCTTCGGGCCGGAGCGGGTGGGCTGGGTGCTGGGCGGCCTGGGGCTGTTCGTGATCATCGGCCTGATCGTCAAGGCCCGGCTGGCCCGCAAAAGCGCGGCCGCCCCCGCGTCCTAGGCCGCGCATGACCCTCACCCCCGCCGAGGCGCTGGTCCTGCTGGACCCCAACGCGGACCAGGGGGTGCAGGCGGCGAAGGTGACGTTCCTCGGCCTGCTCGCCGAGGGCGTGCTGCGGCTGGAGCAGGCGCGCAGCCGGGTGTTCGGCGCCTACACCCAGGTGAAGCTGGCGCGCCAGCCCGCCACCGCGCCCCCGCACGTGGAAGCGGTGCTGGAGGCGGTGCGCTACAGCAAGGCCGCCACCATCAACGACATCGCCAAGCGCCTGGCCAAGGCGACCCAGCGCTTCGCCAGCTTCGTGCCGGCGCTGGTGCGCCCCCGCCTGGTGCAGCGCGGCCTGCTGGAGGAGCGCCGCCACCAGGAGCAGCGCCGCACCCTGCTGCTGTTCCGCCGCACCGTGACGGTGAGCACCTTCCACCCCACCGAGGCCGGCAGGCGCGAACAGGCCCGGCTGCGCACCCTGCTCGATGAGGCACCCGCGATCCGCGAGGCGCTGGACCACAACCCCGCCCGCGCCGCCGCCATGGCCGCCTCGCTCGGCGTGCTGCTGGTGCTGGTCCCGTCGCTGCTGCCGGTGCTGGGGCAGCTGGCCAACGCGATGGGCCTGCCGCAAACCTCCGGCCCCGGCGAGAGCGGCGGCAACTCCGACGACTGGTCCACCTCGCTCGACAGCTCGGCCACCGCCTTCGGCGACTCGCTCGATGGCGCCCTGTCCGACGCCGCCTCCGACAGCGGGTCGGACAGCGATGGCGGCGACGGCGGCGGGGGCGACGGCGGGGGCGGCGAGTAGCTACTCCACCGCCGCATCCAGCGCCGGGTTGGCCGCGGCGCGGGCCAGGAGATCAAGCGCCAGGGCCCGCTCGCCCTGCCCCAGCGCGGCGCGCGCCTCGGCCAGCACCCGCACCAGCTCCTGGTCGCTCGGCGTATTGGCGCGCGAGGGCCGCACGGAACGCACCAGCACCCGGCTTTCCGCCCGCTCGATCGCCTCCATCGCCTCCCCGGCCCGCCCCACGGCAATCGCCGTGCGCGCGGCCTCCACGAAGGCGCTGGCCGGCGCATCCTCGGCCACCGGCGGCTCCGGCAGGCGCAGGATCGGGGTGCCGTCCTGGCGCGTCTGCGCCCCGGCGGCGGGCACCAGGGCCAGGCCGAGGGCCAGGAGGCAGCAGGTCAGCTTCAGGTTCGGGGGCATGGCAGGGTCTCCGCTGGCTGAGCCCGAGATGTGGGGCACGCCCGGCGCAAATGCCATGCGGCAGATCAAGCGCCGGTTACGCCTCGCGGCGGAAGGCATCGGCGATGCGCCGCACCGTGCCCTGGGCATCCACCAGCAGCAGGTCGAAGCGCACCCCCTCCCGCCCCCAATCGGGATGCTCGGCCAGCAGGATCTCGGCGGCGGCCAGCAGCCGGGCCTGCTGGCGCGGCGCCAGGGCATAGGCCGCTTCGGCCAGGCTCGGCCGGCGCTTCACCTCGATGATGGCCAGCAGCCCCGCCCGCTCCGCCACCAGGTCGATCTCGCCCGCAGCGGTGCGCAGGCGCTGGGCCAGGATGGTCCAGCCATCCGCCTCCAGCGCGCGCGCCGCGGCGGCCTCG
>CANHCJ010000322.1 GCA_947458025.1 Rhodospirillales bacterium
CGCCGATGGCGCCATCGCCTATGTCCGCGGCGCCTCCGACCTGCCCGGCGATGTCACGGTCCTGGCCCCCTCCGGCCAGGCCGCCACGCTCACCGACCTCAACGGCGCCCTGGCGGCGGAACTCGGCGGCTTCCGCCCGGCCGAGATGCTCTGGCTCGCCGGCGGCGAGGGCCGCCAGGTCCAGGCCTGGCTCACCCTGCCCAACCGGCCGGGCCCGCACCCGATGGTGCTGGAGATCCATGGCGGCCCCTACGCCGCCTATGGCGACCGCTTCGCGATGAAGCACCAGATGCTGGTCGCCGCCGGCTACGCGGTGCTGGCGGTGAACCCCTGCGGCTCCACCGGCTATGGCGAGGCCTTCGCCAACGCCCTGCACGACCGCTTCCCCGGCCCCGACCACGACGACCTGATGGCGGTGCTGGACAGCGTGGCCGCCCGGCCGGAGATCGACGCCGGCAACCTGTTCATCACCGGCGTCTCCGGCGGCGGCGTGCTCACGCTGTGGGGCGTGGCGCATTCCTCCCGCTTCCGCGCCGCGGTGTCGATCAAGCCGGTGGTGAACTGGGAAAGCTGGCTGCTGACGGCCGACATGGGCCCCACCAACGGGCTGGTCTGGATGGGCGACGTGCTGCCCTGGGAGGATGCGGCGAAATACCGCGCCCGCTCCCCGCTGTCGCGCGTCGGGCGGATCCGCACGCCGACCCTGCTGATGGCCGGCGAGGCGGACAGCCGCACCCCGCCTACCGAGGCGCTGCAGATGTATTCGGCGCTGAAGCTGGCCGGGGTGGAAACCGCCTTCCTGCGCTTCCCCGCCACCAGCCACAGCAGCGGCGCCATGCGGCCCAGCCTGTTCGCCGCCGAGGTCTCGGCCACCATCGGCTGGTTCGAACGGTTCCGGGCCCTCACCCCGCCAGTGTGAACGTGCAATTCCGTCACGGCTGATGTAAACGCCGTTCACATGCGCTTCGGCTCCGATCCCCCGCGTGGCCCGCGTCCGGAAGGGCGCGAGAGCTACCACCACGGCAACCTGCGCGAGGCGCTCATCGCCTCGGCGCTGGCGCTGATCGCCGAGCGTGGCCCGGCGGGGTTCAGCTTCGCCGAGGTGGCCCGCGCCGCCGGCGTCAGCGCCGCCGCCCCCTACCGCCATTTCCGCGACCGCAACGCCCTGGTGGCCGAGATCGCGCGCCAGGGCTTCGAACGCTTCGCCGCGTCCCTGGAAGCCGCATGGA
The DNA here is from genome assembly GCA_947458025.1 of Rhodospirillales bacterium. Taxonomy (GTDB): domain Bacteria; phylum Pseudomonadota; class Alphaproteobacteria; order Acetobacterales; family Acetobacteraceae; genus CAMDGX01. The sequence goes on from CANHCJ010000322.1 coordinate 1,230, forward strand.
ACGGCGGCAAGCCCGATCCCGTCGCGGCGATCGAGAATTGCGGCCGCGCCTACCTCGCCTTCGCCCGGCAGGAGCCGGCCGCCTATGCCGCGATGTTCGAGCCCGGCTTCCCGCTGGAGGAGGATGCCGGGCTGCTGCGCGCCTCCGAGACCGCCTTCGCGGTGATCCGCCGCGCCGCGGAGTCGGCCTGCGCAGCCTGGCGCGGCGGTGGCGCGCGCCCACCGCCGATGATGGTGGCGCTGCACATCTGGGCGATGTCGCACGGCGTCGCCTCGCTGTTCGTCGGCCGCACCGATGCAATGCGCCGCAAGCTGCCGATGCCGCCGGAGCAGCTGCTGGAGGCCGGGCTGCTGATCTACCTGCAGTCGCTTGGGCTGTCCGCGCCGGGTTGATCGTTTTTCATGTGCATTCTCCTTGACCCCCGGCCGGGTGATCTCTATCTATGTAAATGTGATAAACATTCACATGGCCGGAGACCCAACCCCCCGGCCACTCCATATGGAGACCGCAATGAACGCCTCCGCCTATCTGCACGACATCCCCAAGCCGATCTGGATTGTGGCGATCGTGCTGGGCTTCATCGTCTTCTGGCCGCTGGGCCTCGCCATCCTGGCCTACACCATCGGCTCGCGCCGCTGGGGCCGCCGCTTCGAGGGGCCCGGCCAGTGGCACAACACCGCCCCGCAGGGCCAGGAGCAGGGCCGCGCCTGCGGCTGGGCCAAGTGGGGCGACTGGTCCCCGCCCTGGAACCAGCAGCCGCGCCCCGAAGTGAGGCCGAGCGGCAACGCCGCCTTCGACGAATACAAGACCGAGACGCTGCGCCGCCTGGAGGATGAACAGAAGGAGTTCGTCGAATACCTGGAGCGCCTGCGCAAGGCCAAGGACAAGGCGGAATTCGACCAGTTCATGGCCGATCGCCGCCGGCCGATGGTGCCCCCGGAGCACAGCCAGGGCGCCTGACGCCACCCCCTCCTCTCCCGCCAGGCGGGAGAGGCCCCGGGTGGGGCGCCCCCCCTGCCCCACCCCGACAGCCCGCCTGCCGCCCCGCAGGCGGGCTGTCCCATTTTCCGTTTGCGCGCGGGTTTCCGTTTGCCGCGGGCGAGGGCAGGATGCCGGGCGATCCTCGTCCAGGAGACCCCGCCATGCCGACCTACGACCCGCGTAGCTTCCGCGCGCTGACCTTCCACGACGCCCTGCCCCGCTTCCGCGACGGCAGCGACACGCCGCGCGCCTATCTGGAGCGCTGCATCGCCACCGTGAACGAACGCGAGCCGGTGGTGAAGGCCTTCGCCTCCCTGAACCTGGAGGCGGCCCGCGCGGCGGCGGATGCCAGCACGGCGCGCTGGAAGGCGGGCACGCCGCTCTCGGCGATCGACGGCATGCCGGTGGGGATCAAGGACCTGCTGGAGACCACGGACCACCCCACCGAGATGGGCTGCGAAGCCTTCAAGGGGAACTTCCCCAAGCGCGACAACGCCGCCGTCTGGGCGCTGCGCGGCGCCGGCGCGGTGATCTTCGGCAAGCTCGTCACCGCCGAGATCGGCGGCGCGCATCCGGGGCCGACCACCAACCCCTTCGACCCGTCGCGCACCCCGGGCGGCTCCTCCTCCGGCTCGGCCGCCGCCGTGGGGGCGCGGATGATGCCGGCGGCGATCGGCACGCAGGTGGGCGGCTCCATCATCCGCCCGGCCGCCTATTGCGGAAATTTCGCGCTGAAGCCTACGCAGGGCGGCATCAACCGCGGCGAGCGCCAGGCGACCAGCATGAGCACGCACGGCCCGCATGCCGGCTGCATCGAGGACATGTGGCAGGTGGCGATCGAGATCACCAAGCGCGCCGGCGGCGACCGCGGCTGCCTCGGCCTGGTCGGGCCCGAGTCGCCGCCCGAGGCGGTGAAGCCCGGCCGGCTGATCGTGCTGGAGACCGAAGGCTGGGCGGAGCTGGATGCCCCGAGCAAGGCGGCGTTCGAGACGCTGCTGGAGCGGCTGGCCGCCGCCGGCGTGGGGCTGCTGCGCCGCCGGGACCATGGCTTCATCGAGGCGTTGGAGCAGTCGGTGGCGAACGGGCGCAGCGTGTGCGGCAGCATCACCGCCTGGGAGAACCGCTGGTACCAGCGGCCGCTGGTGGATGCCAACCCCGGCAAGGTCAGCGAGCGGGCGCAGAACGCGCTGCGCCGCGCGGAAGCCATGTCGCCGGACGACTACCGCGCGGCACTCCTGGCCCGCGATTCCGCGCAGCTGGTGCACAAGGCGACCGCACCGCTGGCCGATGCGGTGATCACGCTCGCCTGCCCCGGCCCGGCGACCCCGTGGTCGGGCGACGTGCCCGGCCAGCCGCTGCACCCGCGGCCGACCGGGGATTTCGTGTTCAACGCGCCCAGCTCGATGCTGTTCGCCCCGGCGGTGACGATGCCGGTGATGGCCGTGGGCGGCCTGCCGGTGGGCGTGCAGGTGATGGGCCAGCAGCACGAGGACGCGCGGATGACGGCGATCGCGCGGTGGATCTCCGGCAGCATTGCGCCGGTGGTGGGGTAAAGGAAGGAAGCGGTTCTTTTTTGAAAAAAAAGAACCAAAAAACTTTTTCCCGCTTGCACGCGTGCTGGGCGACCGGCACGGGTGCAAGCGGATAAAGTCTTTTTGCTTCTTTTTCTTCAGAAAAAGAAGACTCTTGCTTACTTACCCGCAAACCAAGGCCGCAGCGTGCCGTAGAGGCCGCGGAACCGCGCGTATCCCTCATCATGCGCGGCGGCGGTTGCGGCGTTCGGCTCCAGCACCCTGCCCTCGCCGACGAAACGGGTGACGCCGTGCCAGTCGGTGCTGGCGCCGGTGCCGATCATGGCGAGCCAGGCCGCACCCAGGCAGGAGCCCGGATGGTCCGTCAGCACGCGGACCGGCATCTGGAAGATGTCGGCCATGATCTGCATCCAGACCAGGCTTTTCGAGCCACCATCGGAGGCGTGCAGGCGGTGGATCGGGTGGCCGATCTCGCGGAACACCTCGGCGTGGTGGCGCAAGGCGTAGCCGATGGATTCCAGCGTGGCGCGCCAGAGGTGGCCGGTGGTGTGGTTCAGGCTGAGGCCCGTGAAGGTGGCGCGGGCCAGCGGGTCGTGCAGCGGCGATTTCTCGCCGAGCGGATAGGGCAGGACCGAGAGGCCCTCGCTGCCGGGTGGGATGGCGGCGGCGAGTTGGTCGAGGCGGGCGTGGGGCTTTTCCTCGCCGGGGGCCAGGATCGTGGCGAGCCAGTTCAGCATGGAGCCACCGCTGGCCATGCAGCCGTTGGGGACAAACAGGCCAGGGATGGAGTGGTAGTCGAGGTAGAGGCGGTCGTCCGGTTTTGCCTGGGCGCTGGCCATGAGGATGTCGGCGGAGCCGCCGAACTTCAGCAGCACGTCGCCCTCCGCGGTGAGGCCGGCGGCGTAGGCGCTGGCGATGTGGTCGGCGCTGCCGGCGATGACCTTGGTCCCCAGCGGCAGGCCGGTGGCTTCGGCGGCCTCGCGCGTGACCTCGCCGAGGATCGTGTGGCCCTCGCGGACCGGCGGGATCAGGGCGGGATCGATGCCGGCCAGGGCGATGAGCTCGGGGGCGGGCTGGGCGGTGGCGAGGTTCAGGAAGCCGGCTTCGAGCGCCCAGTTGCGCTCGGCGGTGCGCTGGCCGGTGAGGCGCCAGGAGATGTAGTCGTAGGAGCCGGTGAGGGTGCGGGCGGCGGCGAGGGTTGCGGGTTCGTGGCGGGCGAGCCAGCGCAGCTTGGGGGCGGCGACCTGCTGGTTGAGGCCGTTGCCGGCGGTGGCGAGGAAGGC
>CANHCJ010000323.1 GCA_947458025.1 Rhodospirillales bacterium
CCCCCACAGCCCGAAGGCCAGCGCCACCAGGCACAGCTGCAGCGCCGCCACCCCGCCCAGCCCCGTCGCCCGCGCCAGCGCCGCCGGCACCAGGTTCAGCACGAACACCAGCGGCGGGTTCACGTCGATCAGGTCCACATACAGCCGCTCCCCGGCCAGCCAGCGCTCGGAGAAGCCCAGCACCGCCGCCACGTCGTGGTTCAGCGGCGGCCACAGCAGCACCGGCAGGAAGACCAGCGCCGGCAGCAGCGCCGGCCAGGCGGCGGGAAGGGCAATCGGCATGCCGCCCCAGTCTCCCCCCACCGCGGGAACAAGGCCACCCCCCCTCCGCGAAGCCCCTGATTTGTGCCAAACACCTCCGATGGAACCCGTCGAATACCAGCTGATGGACCAGGCCGAGGACGGCATGTGGTGGTACCGCGCCCTGCATGCCCGCATCCTCGATGCATTGCGCGGCACCTCCGGCCGCGTGCTCGATGCCGGCTGCGGCACCGGCGGCCTGCTCGCCCGCCTGCGCGCCAACCCCGCCCTCCAGCTGCACGGCCTGGAATACGAAGCCAACGCCGCCCGCCGCGCCGCCAGCAAATCCGGCGCCGCCGTTGTCCAGGGCAGCGTCAACACCCTGCCCTTCGCCGATGCCAGCTTCGCCGCCGTCGTCAGCGCCGACGTCCTCTGCCACACCGCCGTCGACCCGCAGGCCGCGCTGGCCGAATTCCACCGCGTGCTCGCCCCCGGCGGCCTGCTCGTGCTCAACCTGCCCGCCTTCCAGTGGATGATGAGCGCGCACGACATCCAGGTGCACACCGCCCGCCGCACCACCACCGCCGCCCTGGCGCGCGACCTCGCCGCCGCCGGCTTCGCCCAGCCCCGCCCGCGCTACTGGAACTCCCTGCTCTTCCCGCTCATGGTCCTGCAGCGCAAGGTCATCAGCCGCCCCGGCAAGGCCGCCCTCGCCAAGGCCGCCCTTCGCAAGGCGGATACCAATGGCGGCGAAACCGTGTCCGACGTCGCCGCGTTTCCGCCCCTGCTCGATGCCACATTCCATGCGCTGACCGCGCTGGAACGCCGCCTGCCCATCCCGTTTCCCGCCGGAGGCTCGGTCCTGGCCACTGCCCGCAAGCCCCCCGCCTGATCGCAGGTCAGACCGAATGAGCGAAACCCCCCAGGCCGAGGCCACCAAACCGATGCCGCGCTACGTCCCCAAGCCCGTCCCCGCCGCCGGTGCCCTGCGCCTCATGGGCCCGCCCGCGATCGGCCTCACCATCGTCGTGCCCGTCTACCGCGGCGCCGCCACCGTCGGCCTGCTGGTGGAGGCCCTGGCCGCCCTCCAGCCCGAAGGCGGCATGGAGGTGATCCTGGTCAACGACGGCAGCCCCGACAATTCCGGCGAGGTCTGCCGCGAGATCGCCGCCGCCCCCCCCGCCACGCCCGCCGGCACCCCGCTGCCCGTCGTCTACATCGAGCACGCCCGAAACTACGGCGAGCACAACGCCGTCATGACCGGCCTGCGCCACGCCCGCGGCCGCTTCGTCATCACCATGGACGACGACCTGCAGAACCCGCCGGAGGAGGTCATCAAGCTCTACGACCACGCCCGCCTCGGCAACTGGGACGTCGTCTACACCCGCTACGCCGTCAAGAAGCACGCCCCCTGGCGCAACCTCGGCAGCCAGTTCGCCAACAAGGTCGCCGACTGGCTGCTCGACAAGCCGCGCGGCCTCTACCTCTCCTCCTTCCGCTGCATGTCCGCCCTCGTCGTGCGCAGCGTCACCCGCTACCGCGGCCCCTACCCCTACGTGGACGGCCTCATCATGGAGGTCACCCAGCGCATCGACAGCATCGAGGTCCGCCACCTCCCGCGCGCCGAGGGCCGCAGCAACTACACCCTCACCCGCCTCGTCCGCCTCTGGCTCAACCTCGCCACCTCCTTCTCCCTCGCCCCCCTGCGCGTCGCCATCCTGGCCGGCATCGCCATGGCCACGCTCGGCATGGCCGGCGCCGCCTTCACCATCTTCGAGGCGCTGTTCAGCACCGAGAACCCCACCGGCTGGGCCTCCACCATGACCGTGGTCCTCTTGCTCTCCGGCATCCAGTCCATGATCCTCGGCGTCATGGGCGAATACATCGGCCGCACCTTCCTCTCCGCCAACGGCAAGCCCCAGGGCACCGTCCGCCTGGTGGAACGCAGCCGCACCGCCCGCGCCACCCCGCTGCCCGCCGCCGCCCCGGAACCCGCCGAGACAAGCCGCCCCAACGTGGCCGCATGATGCACGGATTTCGCTGATGTACTGGGTCATCCTCGCCGTCGCCATCGCCACCTCGATGGCGGGGCAGACCCTGCTGAAGGCCGGCGCCGGCGCCGCCACCTTCTACGCCCAGTTGCTGGACTGGCGCACCATGCTCGGCCTCGTCCTCTACGGCGCGGCCGCCATCCTCTACATCGTCGCGCTGCGCCGCATCCCGATGTCCGTCGCCCTGCCCTTCACCGCCGCCTCCTACGTCGCCGCCCTCATCATCGGCCATTACGGCTTCGGCGAACCCATCTCCCCCCAGCACATCGCCGCCATCGGCCTCATCTGCGCCGGCGTCGTCCTCCTGGCCTTCGCATGAGCCCCCCGATGCGCAACCTCCTCACCGACATCCCCGGCATCGCCGTCGGCCACGCGACCGACATCGCCACCGGCACCGGCGCCACCGCCATCCTGTTCGACGAAGGCGCCACCGCGTCGGCCGCCATCCTCGGCGGCGCCCCCGGCAGCCGCGACACCGCGCTGCTCGAACCCGAGATGACCCAGCAGAAGGTCAACGCCTTCGTCCTCTCCGGCGGCTCCATCTACGGCCTCGATGCCGCCGGCGGCGTCCAGGCCTGGCTGCGCGAGCACAACCGCGGCCAGCGCCTGCGCGACGCCCTCATCCCCATCGTCCCCCAGGCGATCGTCTTCGACCTGCTGAACGGCGGCAACAAGAACTGGGGCCGCTTCTCCCCCTACCGCGACCTCGGCTGGCAGGCCGCGGAAGCCGCCACCCACGGCACCTTCGCCCTCGGCACCGTCGGCGCCGGCACCGGCGCCACCACCTCCACCGTGAAGGGCGGCATCGGCTCGGCCAGCGCCACCATCGCCGGCTACACGGTCGCCGCCATCGTCGCCGTCAACGCCGTCGGCACCGCCACCATCGGCGACGGCCCCCACTTCTGGGCCGCCCCCTTCGAACAAGGCAACGAATTCGGCGGCCTCGGCCTGCCCCCCAGCTTCGACCTCCGCCCCCGCCTCAAGGGCCTGCCCCCGCCCGCCACCGCCACCACCATCGGCCTCATCGCCACCAACGCCACGCTCACCAAGGCCGAATGCAAGCGCCTGGCCATCATGGCCAATGACGGCCTGGCCCGCGCCGTCTTCCCCGCCCACGCCCCCGGCGACGGCGACACCGTCTTCGCCGCCGCCACCGGCGCCCTCCCGCTCGCCGACCCGATGGACCTCACCCTGATCGGCCACCTCGCCACCCAGGTCTTCGCCCGCGCCATCGCCCGCGGCGTCTACGAAGCCACCGCCCTGCCGTATCCGCCCGGCGTTCCGTCCTGGAAGGACCGATTCAGCAAGTAAGACTCTTCTTTTTCTGAAGAAAAAGAAGCAAAAAGACTTTTCCAATTTAGGCCAGACGGTAAAATCCCCGAACCGCATCGGTCATTGGAAGCCCCAGGAACACGCCCCACGCCGACTGGCCACCAATATCTTGGCGCCCTTGCCTGAACATCCTTGGCGTCTTGGCGTTGAGAACCTTCCTTCCCCCCAAAGAAGGCGTTCCCAGGCAGCCCCCTTAGAGCCCGTTTGAGAACTCGCTCTGGCGAGTCAGAGGGGCCCGCTTGGGCCGTGCCCGGCGGGGGTTTTCGAGCACCGGAGCGGAGCGGCCTGGTGGCCGTGAGCACCGGAGCGCAGGAAACCGCCGTCGGATGACCGCCAGAGTAGAGTTATCAAATGGGCTCTTACGCCACCCCCAGCACCGGCAACGTCTGAAACTCCAGCATATACCCGTTGGGGTCCTTCGCCATGAACCCCTTCACCTGGTACGCCTCGCTGAACTTCGCCGGCCCCTCCGGCACCAACCCGTTCGCCACCAGATGCGCATGCCACGCATCGGGGTCAGGCACCACGAAGCTCACGATCACCCCCTTGGGCTCCACGTACCGCCCCGGCCGCACCTGGCACACCCCCAGGTAGCACGCCGGCCCCTTCTGGAAGATCTTGCACCCGCCCCCGTTCTCGCCCTTCTGCTCGGCCATCAGCTCCAGCCCCAGCACCTCGGCATAGAACTTTGCCGTGGAAGCCAGGTCCGGCGTGTAGATCCACGTGATCGAACGGGCGACGGACGGATGCGGCATCTGGCTCTCCTCTGCGGGCACGCGCTAGCCTGCGTCCCAAAGCAATCCCGCGCAACGGAGGAAACCATGCCCACCCGCCGCGCCCTCCTCGCCGGCGCCGCCACCCTGCTGGCCGCCCCCCGCCTCGCCCGCGCCAACCGCGACACCCTGGTCTTCGCCCCAGTCACCGACCTCACCGGCCTCGACCCCTTCTTCACCGCCACCGACATGACCACCCACCATGTCGGCCTCGTCTACGAAACCCTCTACGCGATGGACGAAACCCTCACCCCCCGCCCCCACCTGGTCGAGGGCGCGGTCATCGAGGACGAAGGCCGCACCTGGCGCCTCACCCTGCGCGACGGCATCCGCTTCCACGACGGCGAGCCCCTCCGCGCCCAGGATGCCGTCGCCTCGCTGCGCTCCTGGATGCGCACGTCGGACGCCTTCGCCCGCAAGATCGCCTCCGTCACCGATGCGCTGGAAGCCACGTCAGACCGCGAATTCCGCTTCCGCCTCAAGAAGCCCTTCCCCCTCCTCGCCCACGGCCTGGCCAAGCCCGCCAGCGTCATCCCCTGCATCATGCCCGCCCGCATCGCCGAGATCGCCGGCTCCGGCCGCCCGATCGACGTCATC
>CANHCJ010000324.1 GCA_947458025.1 Rhodospirillales bacterium
CACGGGCTGGACCGGCAGCGGCTGGACCGGCAGCGGCTCCGGCTGGCTCGGCGCGGGCTGGCTCGGCTCTGGCTGGCTCGGCTCTGGCTGGCTCGGCAGCGGGGGGTTCGGCGGGGTCACCCTCGGCAGGGTCGGCCTCGGCACGGTCAGCTTCGGCGCGGAGAGCTTGGACAGCCGGGCAAAAATGTCTCTCATGGTTGGGCTCGCTGGTAGGGTTCATGAAACAAGACCGCCCCGTATGTCTCATTTCATGTGTCAATTATCATTTAATGCGACAGCCCCGTTTCAACCTTCTGCCGAACTTCATCACGCTGCGGGCCATGCGGCGCCGCGCGCTGCCCTTGGGTGCGGGAAGGGGGGCGCACATATCGGCGCCGGCACGCAGGGCGCACCGCGCGCGAAGCTGGGCGGTTGCCTGGACGCCGGGGCGCTTACGCGACGGCTCTCCGACAGGGAGGCGAAATCAGGCCATCCCCGGGTTCGGGGATCGTCCCGGGCGCCCGGCTCAGGCGCTGGCCATCGCCAGGTAGTTCACCGCCACGCTGCGCACTGGCCGCCAGGTGCCGCGCAGCGGGTCGGGCGCCATGCCGGTGATGTCCGCCAGCCGCAGCCCGGCGCCGCGCAGCCCGGCATCCAGCTCCGCCGGGGTCACGAAGCGCTGCCACTCATGCGTGCCCGGCGGCAGCAGACGCAGCACGTATTCCGCGCCCAGGATGGCGGTGAGCCAGGCGCGCCGGGTGCGGTTCAGCGTGGAGACGAACAGCAGCCCGCCCGGCTCCAGCAGCCCGGCCAGCGTGGCCAGGAAGGCAGCGGGGTCGGGCACGTGCTCGATCACCTCCAGCGCGGTGATGGCGGGAAAGCGCGCCCCCTCCGCCAGCAGCTCCTCGGCGGCGCCCTGGCGGTAGGACAGCGTCAGCCCGAGCCCCTCGGCATGGCCGCGCGCCGCCTCCAGCGCCTCCCCGGCGGCATCGAGCCCGACCACCTCGTGGCCCAGCCGGGCCAGCGCCTCGGCCGCCAGCCCCGCGCCGCAGCCGACGTCCAGCACCCGCACCGGGGCGGCGAAGCGGCGGCGCAGCCGGGCGTCGATCCAGGCGATGCGGGCCGGGTTCATCTGGTGCAGCGGCCGCATCGGGCCGCGCGGGTCCCACCACTGGGCGGCCAGCGCGTTGAAGCGGGCCACTTCCGCCGCGTCGACCGATCCCGCCTGCATCCCGCCCTCCATTGGCCTGCCGGCTATGTGGACCCGGGTGCGGCGGGGCACAAGCAAACGAACCGGTTGCGATCGCGTAAAGCAAGCCGCGCGGTTTCTGCATTGCGCTTCTGCTGCGCTGCGGCATGATGGTGATGGCGCCCGGCGCCCGACGTCCCTATGTGACTGTGGCATGAAGATCATCAGCTGGAACCTGCTGCGCCTGATCGGCGCCTCCCCGGACGAGGTCGCCGACCTCGTGGCGCGCGAGCAGCCCGACGTGCTGCTGATGCAGGAGGCCACCCAGGCGATCGACCGCCTGCCGGAGCTGGTCGGCGGCCACTACATGCGCAAGCTGCAGCCCGGCCGCGTGCATGGCCTGGCGGTCTGGACCCGGCGCAAGCCGGTGGAGCCGCCGAAGGTGGTGCCGCTGCCGCAGGGTGCGATGTTCCGCCGCATCGGCATGGTGGTGGACATGGGCGACTTCGCCGTCGGCAACGTCCATCTCTCGCACGGGCAGGTGCTGAACCGGCGCCAGCTCTGGAAGATCGCCGCCGCCCTGCCCGACCGCGCCGCCGTGCTGGGCGACTTCAACCTCGTCGGCCCCTGCCTGCTGCCCGGCTTCCGCGACGTAGGGCCGCGCGCGCCCACGCATCGCTGCGGCGACGTGCTGCCGCTGCGCATCGACCGCTGCCTGGTGCGCGGGCTGGACTGCCTGGGCACCGCCGTGCTCGGCCGCGCCTCCTCCGATCACCACCCCATCGTGGTGCGCCTGGCCGCCACCGCCAATCCCTTGCGGCTCGCGGCCTAAGCAAGGAGTCTTCTTTTTCTGAAGAAAAAGAAGCAAAAAGACTTTTCCCCTTTGCACCCGCGCCAGGTCGGAAAAGTTTTTTGGTTCTTTTTTTCAAAAAAGAACCGCTTCCTTCCTTGCCTTGGCCGCGCTTGAATACCCTCCGGGAGGACCGGAGAGCATGGCGAACCTGACAGGCATACCCGAAGTCGGCATCGACCCGTTCAGCCAGCCCTTCTTCGACGACCCCTACCCCGGCCACGCCCAGGTCCGCGAAACCGCCCCCGTCGTGCGCCTGCCGGTGCTGGAGGCGCACAATCTCACCGGCGGACGCCCCGTGGTCGGCATCGGGCGCCATGCCGAGGTGCAGGCCGTGCTGATGGATTGGCAGCGCTTCCCCTCCGGCCGCGGCGTGGGCCTGCGCGACTACGTCGCCCATCCGCCCCTGCGCGGCCCCGGCATGATCCTGGAGATCGACCCGCCGCTGCACGGCAAGCGCCGCGCGGTGCTGAACCGTGCCCTCTCCCCCGCCGTGGTCCGCGCCCTGCGCCCGCGCTTCGAGGCAGCGGCGGCCGCCCTGGTGGACACCCTGCTGGCGCGCGGCGAGATCGACGGCATCGCCGACATCGCCGAGGCCTACCCGCTCACGGTCTTCCCCGACGCGCTGGGCATGGGGCCGGACGGGCGGGAGAACCTGCTGCCCTTCGGCAATTTCGTGTTCAATTCCATGGGCCCGGACAACGCCCTGCTCGCCGCCTCGCTGGAGGAGCTGCCGGCGCTCGCCGCCTGGGCCACCCGCCACTCCCAGCGCGACCGCCTGGCGCCCGACGGGATCGGCGCGATCATCCATGAAGCCGCCGATGCCGGGGAGATCACGCACGAGGAGGCGCCGCTGCTGGTGCGCGCCCTGCTCTCGGCCGGGGTGGACACCACGGTGAACGGCCTCGGCGCCGCGCTGGCCTGCCTGGCCGCGCATCCGGAGCAGTGGGAGCGCCTGCACGCCGAGCCCGCCCTGGCCCGCGGCGCGTTCGAGGAGGCGATCCGCTTCGAATCCCCGGTGCAGACCTTCTTCCGCACCACCGGCTGCGCGCTGGAACTGGGCGGCGCCGCGCTGCCGGAAGGCACCAAGGTGCTGATGTTCCTCGCCGCCGCCAACCGCGACCCGCGCAAGTTCCCCGACCCCGACCGGTTCGACATCGCGCGCAACGCGGCCGGCCATGTCGGCTTCGGCGCCGGCATCCACATGTGCGTGGGCCAGATCCTGGCCCGGCTGGAGGGCGAGGCGATGCTAGCTGCCCTGGCCCGCCGGGTGGCGCGGCTGGAGCCGGCCGGCGCGCCGGAGCGGCGCTACAACAACACGCTGCGCGGCCTCAGGCGCCTGCCGCTGCGGCTGGTGCCGGCCTGAACCCTACCCGCCGGTGACGCTCATGTGCCGCGCCACGGCCGGGCGGTCGTGGCGGCGATCGATGATGAAGTCGTGGCCCTTGGGCTTGCGCGCGATGGCCGCCACGATGGCGGCATCCAGCTCCGCGTCCGTCGCGCCGGCGCGCAGCACGCGGCGGAAATCGGCGGAATCGTCCTGGCCCAGGCACATGTACAGCGTGCCGGTGCAGGTAAGGCGCACGCGGTTGCAGCTTTCGCAGAAGTTGTGCGTCATCGGCGTGATGAAGCCGATGCGCCGCCCGGTCTGCGCCACGGTGTAGTACCGCGCCGGCCCGCCGGTGTTGTAGTCGGTTTCCTCCAGCGTCCAGGTCTTGCGCAGCTTGGCGCGGACCATGGACAGCGGCAGGTACTGGTCGGTGCGGTCGCCGTCGATGTCGCCCATCGGCATGGTCTCGATCAGGCACAGGTCGAAGCCGTGCTCGCCGCACCAGGCCACCATGGCATCCAGCTCGTCCTCGTTGGTGCCCTTCAGCGCCACGGCGTTGATCTTGATCGCCAGGCCCGCGGCCTTCGCGGCAAAGATGCCGTCCAGCGTCTTCTCGATCTTGCCCCAGCGCGTGATGGCGGCGAACTTCGCCGGGTCCAGCGTATCCAGGCTCACGTTGATGCGCCGCACGCCGGCCGCGGCCAGGCCCTCGGCATGCTTCACCAGCTGGCTGCCGTTGGTGGTGACGGTCAGCTCCTCCAGCCCGCCATGGCCCTTGGGGCCGAGCCGGTCGCCCAGGCTCCGGAACAGCGTCATCACGTCGCGCCGCACCAGGGGCTCGCCGCCGGTGATGCGGATCTTGGTGGTGCCCAGGCGGATGAAGGCGGCGCAGAGCCGGTCCAGCTCCTCCAGCGAGAGGATCTCGGCCTTGGGCAGGAAGGTCATGTCCTCGGCCATGCAGTACACGCAGCGAAGGTCGCAGCGGTCGGTGACCGAGACGCGCAGATAGGTGATGGGCCGGCCGAAGGGATCGATCATGGCGGGAACCTTGGGGGCTATTCACGGCTGGATATAGCGCAATGTCGTCCCTCGCGGCCCCGGGTGCAAGGGTTCCGCGCGGGATCAGTCCGGCAGCGGCTCCAGCGCCACGTGCTGGATGTTCACCATTACTTTACCCGCATGTTCGAAGGTCACGGTCACGCGCGGCCCGATCACCGACTGCACCTGGCCCGTGCCCCAGTCCGGCCGCGTCGGGTGTCGCACCCAGTCGCCCGGGCGCAGCGGGCCGGCAGGGGTCGGGGGGCCGGCGGCGTCGCAGCGGGTTCGCGTCATGGGGCGTGGATTTCGTTGACGATGGTTATGGACATGCCTGGCAACTCCGCGTAATAAAAACGTGATTTTCACGTTCGATCCATGGGGAGGTCACGGCAGTGCAACAGCAGCCGGAGGGATGGGGCATCATGAGTCGGCGGCATGAGTCCCTGGATGCCCTCCTGCTCGCCGAAACCCTGGCCATGCGCCTCTGCCACGACATCGCCGGGCAGGTGAACGCCATCACCGGCGCGATCGAGGTGCTGCGCGACGAGGACGGCGCCGATCCGGAAGCGCTGGCGCTGGCCGGCGAGGCCGG
>CANHCJ010000325.1 GCA_947458025.1 Rhodospirillales bacterium
GCCCCGGGGCTGCTGGTGTTCGTGGCCGGCTGCGCGCTGGTGGGGCTGGGCGTGGCCAACATGGTGCCGATCCTGTTCAGCGCCGCCGGGCGGATGCCGGGCATGGCGCCGGGGGCTGCGATCGCGGCGGCGGCAACGCCGGGCTATGCCGGGCTGCTGGCCGGGCCGGTGGCCGTCGGCTGGGTGGCGCAGGCGACCACCCTGCCCTTCGCCTTCATGGCGCTCGCCGTGCTCGCCCTGGGCATGATCCTCTTCGCGCGGGTGGTGCGCGGCTGACGCCCGGGCTTCCGGTTGCGGCCTGATGCGATAGGCTGCGCGCGAGCCGAGGGAGCCGCCGCATGACCGCCGTCCGCCTGATCGAGACCGAGCTGCCGATCTTCGGCGAACCCACCGTGCAGCCCGAGGTACAAGGCGCCACCTATGCCGCGCGCCTGCAGGCCGCGCTGGCCCACGCCAAGGCCGCCGGCATGGATGCGCTGGTGGTGTATGGCGACCGCGAGCACAGTGCCAACATCGCCTACCTCACCGGTTACGACCCGCGCTTCGAGGAGGCGCTGCTGGTCGCCCCCACCGGCGCCTGGCCGCGCCAGCCCGCAAGCCTGTTCGTGGGCAACGAGGGCTGGAGCTATGCCGAGCTGGCGCTGGGCAGTTTCGAGCGCGTGCTGTGCCAGAGCTTCTCCCTGCCCGCCCAGCCGCGCGACCGGCAGAAGCCGCTGGTGCGGCTGCTGGCCGAAGCCGGCCTCAAGGGCGGCATGACGGTGGGCGCCGTGGGCTGGAAATCCTTCGGCCCCGGCGACCCCGGATCGGACGAGACCTGGCTGGACCTGCCCGAGTTCATCGCCCGCGCGGTGCGCGACGTGGCGGGCGAGAGCGGGCGGGTGGTGAACGCCACCGACCTGTTCATCAACCCCGCCGACGGGCTGCGGGTGATCAACGACGTGGACCAGCTGGCCGCCTTCGAGTTCGCCGCCTCCTACGCCAGCCAGGGGCTGCGCAACGTGATCTTCGGCGTGCGGCCGGGCATGACGGAGCTGCAGGCTGCGCGGCTGATGGCCATACCGGGCATTCCGTTCTCCGCCCACCTGATGCTCTCGGCCGGGGAGCGCGCCTCCCGCGGGCTGCCCAGCCCCTCCGCGCGGGTGCTGGGCCATGGCGACCCCTTCACCATGGCCTGCGGCCTGCAGGGCGGGCTCTCGGCGCGGGCGGGCTTCCTGGTGCGCGAGGCGGCGGAGCTGCCGGCGGGCATCCAGGACTATGTGGAGAAGCTGGTGGCGCCCTATTTCCGCGCGGTGGCGGAGTGGTACCAGGCCGTCGGCATCGGCGTGACTGGGGGCGAGTTGCACGCGATCATCGCCCGCCACCTGGGCGACCCCTTCTTCGGCGTGGGGCTCAACCCCGGCCACCTGATCCACCTGGACGAGTGGCTGCACTCGCCGGTCTTCGCCGGCAGCACCATCCCGCTCGCCTCCGGCATGGCAATCCAGGTGGACGTGATCCCGGCGACGCACTCGCCCTGGTTCACCACCAACATCGAGGACGGCATCGCCCTGGCCGACGCGCCGCTGCGCGAGGCCTTCGCCGCGCGCTACCCGGAGGCCTGGCGCCGGATCACGCGGCGCCGCGCCTTCATGGCGGATGTGCTGGGCATCCAGCTGAAGCCGGAGGTGCTGCCGTTCAGCAACATCCCGGCCTATCTGCCGCCGTTCCTGCTGTCGCCGCGGCGGGTTATGGCGGTGGGGTAGAAAGCAAGCGGTTCTTTTTTGAAAAAAAGAACCAAAAAACTTTTACCCGTTTGCACCCGGGAAAACGGGCGCAAACGGGTAAAGTCTTTTTTCTTCTTTTTCTTCAGAAAAAGAAGAGTCTTGCTTATGCCGGCTCCTTCTCGCGCTCGGCCATCATCTCCTTGAACGCCGGGCGGGACTGGCAGGCGCCGATCCAGGCCTTGACGTTGGGATAGGCGTCGATCAGCGCCGGGGCGGCCTGGGCATAGCGGATCACCTCGGCCACATTGATGTCGGCCACCGTGAAGCGCCCGCCCACCAGCCAGCCGCCGCCGGCGGCCAGCGCCTTGTCCAGCGCCGCCATCGGCCGGGCGAGCCCGTCGATCGAGGCCTGGCGCAGCGCGGCATCGCCGCTGGGGCCGCTGTTCTGCATGATGGCCAGCGCCTTGGTCTCGGCCGAGGTGGCGGCCCAGAGCGACCACTGCACCATCATCGCGTTCTCGCGCTCGTCCTTCGGCGCCAGCGGGCCGCCGGCCTTGCGGGCAAGGTAGAGGGTGATGGCCAGACTCTCGTGCAGCACGAAGCCGTCATCGTCCATGGTCGGCACCTGGCCGGCCGGGTTGATGGCAAGGAAGGCGGGGCTGGCGGTGTGCAGCGGCCCGCCGGGGGCGTTCGGATCCGCCAGGCGGTACACCTGGATCACCGGGATCTGCTCATAGGCGATGCCCAGCTCCTTCGCCGCCCAGATCGGCCGCGTCGCCCGCGACCGCATCACGCCATAGATCTTCACGCCCATCGTCCGCTCCCCTCGAGGTGTTGGCGGGCGACTATCTTGCGCCCATGCCGTGGCGCGCAAGGGGCGGGGAACCGTTGCCGCCCCGGGGCCGGGGCACGAGCGCCGACACGGGCAACCGATCGGCCGCAAGGGCGGAATGCAGCCGCCGGGGCGTATGTATTCATCAAGCATACAATACGCATTAAATTAGCAATACCGCCCCAAGACGACCGATATTTGCAGATAATGCGGCGTAAATTCTCAATACCATCACTGGAGTATTGAATATGACAAAAAGAAACATCGGGCCCATTCTTGCCGGCATCGCTGCCGTCGGCCTGGCGATGGCGCCGATGAGCGCGAAGGCCATCCTGTTCACCGGCTCCTCGGGCTCCCTGGGGGCGTCCGCCGACTTCAACGTGGTCGGCACCAACCTTGTCGTGACGCTCACCAACACCTCTGCCGCCGACGTGCTGGTGCCGGCCGACGTGCTGACCGGGGTGTATTTCAGCGGCCTCTCCACCGCCACCTCGCTCTCGGCGGTGCTGAGCCCCGGCAGCACGGTGATCCAGGACAGCCAGCCCGCCGGCGGCGTGGTGGGCGGCGAGTGGGCGCTGGGCCTGGGGCTGTCGGCGCCGGGTGGCGCGACCGCCTTCCTAAGCAGCACCGGCGCGGGCAGTTTCGTCGGCCAGCCGACCTTCCCGGGCCCCAACCTCGGCGGGCCGGTCGGCGTGAACGGGCTGCAGTACGGCCTCGTCTCCGCCGGCGACAACGCCGCCACCGGCAATGGCGGCGTGCTGGGGGCGGATGGGCTGATCGACAACTCCGTCACCTTCGCGCTGGGCAGCCTGCCGAGCGGCTTCTCGCTGGCCAGCATCGGCAATGTCTCGTTCCAGTACGGCACGAGCCTCAGCGAGCCGATCGTGCCGGGCACGCCGGGCGGCCAGTGCCCGAACGGCGCGCCGAACTTCCCGATCTGCTCGCCGCAGGTCAGCACGCCGGAGCCGATGAGCATGGCGCTGCTGGGCGCCGGCATGGTGGGGCTGGGCCTGCTGCGCCGCCGCCGCGCCTGATGATCCAACCCGGGGCCCGCGCCGCGCGGCGGGCCCCGGACCGGCTCAGACGAAGGTGAGCACCCGCGCCGGCGTCTTCACCATGATCTGGTCGATCTCCGCCTCGCTGAAGCCGCGCTCGCGCATCAGGGGCAGGATGTTCCGGTAGATATGGGTGTAGCCGTGCCCGCCGAGCTTGGTGAGGCGGGTGCAGTAGCAGATGTCGTGGCTGATCGCGATCCGCTCCAGGTGGCCGTGCTGGATCAGCAGGCGGATCATCTTGAGGCGCATGCCGTCATTCGGCATGTCGATGTCCGACGCGCCGTAATAGGTCGTCTCCTGCCCGAACAGGTCGAATTCCACGATCACCCCGGTATCGGCCAGCCGCAGCAGGCGGTCGGAATCGAAGATGGTGCGGTCGATATGGCTGATCACCACCCGCCCGAGATCCACGCCGCGGGCGCGCAGGAAATCGGCCACCTCCTGCGGCTGGTCGTCGTGCCGGCCGGGATGGACGTTGATCGCCGCCCCGGTGTGCTGCTGGGCGATGATCGCCGCCTCCATCACCTGCTTCTCGTGGTCGGTCCAGGGCGACTGGCAGCCCACCTCGCCGATGATGCCGCTGCGCACATCGGTGCCCCAGGCCCCCTCGGTGAGCTGGGCGATCATCTCGGCGGCGTAGGAATCGACCCCGCGGCCATAGGTGGACGGCGCCTGGTACTCATCCACATAGAAGCCGCAGCCCATCACGATATGCGTGTCGGTGGCCTCCGCGATGGCGCGCAGCCCGGCGGGATCAGGCTTCAGCCCCTCGCAGGTCAGCTCCACGATGGATTTGCCGCCGGCGGCGCGCATCTTGGCCACCTCGTCGGTGATCAGCTCCGGGATGACCAGCTTGTACTTCCCGGCATGCGGCACGCGGCCATAGACGATCTCGTGGTAGTTCTCGAGCGTGATCTCGGGCCAGGGCTGGTTCAGCGCGGCGAGCTTGGGTGGGGTGATGTCGCACAGCAGATGCTCGTGCATCAGTGTGGGGCCGAGCTCGCCTGGCTCGATTAGGCCGCGCACGGTCTGGATCCGGCCCTTGAGTTCGCTGCGAGTCACCATCTCTGCCTCCTGTCGGTCGGGGGCAGTGTGGCAAGCGATGGGGGTGCCGTGAAGCGGCGGAAATGGTCGGAGCGGCGGGATTCGAACCCACGACCCCCAGTCCCCCAGACTGATGCGCTACCAGGCTGCGCTACGCTCCGACCGTGGGGAGGCACCGTGTAGCAGCCACGGTGCCTCTCTGCAATGCGACCTGCTCAGGGCAGCAGGGCGCGCAGCGCTTCGAGTTCCTTGAGCGTGCTGGAGAGCACCAGGCGCAGCCGGGCGGCCTCGGCGGCGGCATCGGCGGTGGGCGCCTCCTCCTTCGCGGCGGCGCGCGC
>CANHCJ010000326.1 GCA_947458025.1 Rhodospirillales bacterium
CTTGTTTCTCTGTGCCTCTGTGTCTCTGTGGCCGCTTTCTTTTCTTGCGACGCGCGGAAGGGGTTCGTGTTGCGGTCTAGCTGGGGGTGATCGTGTCGAGGGTGGTGAGGAAGGGGGCGAAGAGGGCGCGCATGCGGGCGACGAGGTCGGGGGGGGCGCGGTCGGGGGTGCCGGTGTCGAACGGGGGGGCGGGGGCGTATTCGGAGACCAGCTGGGTGGCCTGGGCATAGGCGGGGTCACGCAGCTCGGCCAGCAGGGTGAGGCCGAAATCGATGCCGGCGGTGACGCCGCCGCCGGTGACGCGGTTGCGGTCGCGCACCACCCTGCCCTGCGTCGGGATCGCGCCGAAGCGGGCCAGGTGCTCGACCGTGAGCCAGTGCGAGGTGGCGCGGTAGCCCGCCAGCAGGCCGGCGGCGCCGAGGATGAGCGAGCCGGTGCAGACCGAGGAGACGATGCCGGCGCGCGCGCCGCGGTCGCGCAGGAAATCGAGCGTGGGGGCGTGGCCCATGGCCGCCAGCGTGCCCTGGGTGCCGCCGGGGACGCAGAGCACGTCCAGATCCTGCGGGCAGGACTGGAAATCGCAATGGGGCAGGAAGGTCATGCCGGAATCGCTGGTGACCGGGTCCATGGTGGCGGCCACCAGGCGGACCGGCTCGCCGCGCAGGGCGTTCAGCATGTGGTGCGGGCCGACCATGTCGAGCGCGGTGAAGCCGGGATAGACGAGGAAGGCGACTCGCTCCTGGCCGGGGTGGAGGGCGGGCATGGCGGCGGCTCCTGCGCGGGGGAAAGACAGGGAAGGATGCCGCTTTTTCCGAAGAAAATGAAGCAAAAAGACATTTTTTGTTCGGGAGCAGGAAGGTTCGCCGTGCCGGGAGGGTTTGCGATTGACCGCGGGGGAGGTTGTGTGCGATGCCCCAGCCACGGTTGATCTCCGCATTCCTCCGATGCCGTGAGATCCCGTTGCTGAGGACCGTCCTAACCCCCCGCCACCCGGGACGGTCCGGACTCGGGCCACCGCTGCCCCCGCAGCGGTGGCCCATTCCGTTTCTGGGGGGGCAGGCGGAGCGCCAGGGAGTTGCCCCGGAGTTGGACGGTCGCCGTGCGAGGGCTCCGATGTATCTACGATGCAGACATGGAGGTATGGCGCGCGGGGCAAAGGAGAATGTGACGGCGGGGTGCCGGGAGGTGGCGGGTCCGCTTCGCGACCCGCCCTCCGAGGGGAGTGGCAGGGGTTCCTCGCTTCGCCCGGGAGACTGCCGCCCGGGGTTCGCGCTGTCAGGCGCGGTGCGAGGCGAGCATCGCGCGGAGTGCGTTGGCCGCCTGGGCGCCCGTTGCGGGGCGGAAGTCGAGAAGGTCGGGGTTGGTCAGCCTGGCCATGGTGGCGCTGTGGTCGGGCACCAGCGCCATGCTCCAGTCGGCGAAGTCGCGCCGCGCCAGGGGGGCGGCTTCGATGATGTTCACCCTGGTATGGCGGCCGTCGCGCTGAATGCGGGCCATGGTTGACACCACGGGGCCACGTGGCCCTTCCAGCACCTGCAGGAAGTAGACCCGGTCGCACCGGAGCGCGCCGGTGATACGGGATTCGAGGTTGAACCGGCGGGCCACCTCCAGGATGTCCTGCAGCTGGAGTTCGCTGGCATGGCCGCCGGGCAGGACGCAGACGCTATCGTAGACGATACGGAACAGGGTGCTGTCGTTCACCTGAGCCCCACGTTCGACGTTGCGACTTCAAAATTATCTTGAAATGAGACTGAATCGCAATAGGAATGCCAGGGTGCCGGTGGCAGCCCACACGAAAACGGCGCGAGGGGTGACCCTCGCGCCGTTTCTTCGAATGAGGTCTGGGGCCGTCGGACGTCGCGCGAAGGCGCGCGCCGGACCCCAGCGGGACGAGGGCAGAGCCCTCGCCCTGGCTTCCGTTCAGGCGCTCTTCTTGACGATCTCGTCGGCCACGTTGCGCGGGACGGGGTCGTAGTGGTGGAACTGCATGGTGAAGCTGGCGCGGCCCTTGGTCATGCTGCGCAGGTCGGAGATGTAGCCGAACATCTCCTTCAGCGGCACGTGGGCGCGGACCATGACGGTGGAGCCGGAGGATTCCTGGTTCTGGATCTGGCCGCGGCGGCGGTTGAGGTCGCCCACGACGTCGCCGACGTGGTCGTTCGGGGTGGTCACCTCGACGTCCATGATCGGCTCCAGGATGATCGGGGTGGCCTTCTTCATGCCTTCGCGGAAGCAGGCCTTGGCGGCGATTTCGAAGGCCAGGGCCGACGAGTCGACGTCGTGGTACTTGCCGTCCACCAGGGTGAACTTGAAGTCCACCGTCTGGAAGCCGGCCAGCACGCCGGTATCGGCCTGGACCTTGATGCCCTTTTCCACGGCCGGGATGTATTCCTTGGGGATCGCGCCGCCGACGACCTTGTTCTCGAACACGACGCCGGTGTTGCGCTCGGTCGGCTCGAAGATGATCTTGACTTCGGCGTACTGGCCGGAGCCGCCCGACTGCTTCTTGTGGGTGTAGATCTCGGTGTGGGCCTTGCTGATCGTCTCGCGGTAGGCGACCTGCGGGGCGCCGACGTTGGCCTGGACGCCGAATTCGCGACGCAGGCGGTCGATGATGATCTCCAGGTGCAGTTCGCCCATGCCGGACAGGATGGTCTGGCCGGATTCCTGGTCGGTCTTGAGGCGCAGGCTGGGGTCTTCGGAGGCCAGCTTCTGCAGGCCGATGGTCATCTTCTCGACCGAGTCCTTGGTGGCGGGCTCGACGGAGATGTCGATGACGGGGACCGGGAAGGCCATGCGCTCGAGCACCACGGGGTCGTCCATGGAGGCCAGGGTGTCGCCGGTGGTGGTGTCCTTGAGGCCGACGAAGGCCGCGATGTCACCAGCCGAGACTTCCTTGATTTCCGCGCGCTTGTCCGCGTGCATCTGGAACATGCGGCCGACGCGCTGCTTTTCCTCCTTGGTGGTGTTCATCACCGTGTCGCCGGTGCGCAGCGTGCCGGCGTAGACGCGCACGAAGGTGAGGGCGCCGTACTTGTCGTTGATGATCTTGAAGGCCAGGCCGGCGAAGGGGGCGTTGGGGTCGGCCTTGATGCGGCGGCGGTCGCTGAACTCGCCGTCTTCCTCGCCTTCCTCGGCGGCGATCGAGATGCCGGGGACGTCGATGGGGGCGGGCAGGTAATCCAGCACGGCGTCGAGCAGGGGCTGCACGCCCTTGTTCTTGAAGGCGGTGCCGCAGAGCACGGGGCGGAAGGCGCCGGTAATGGTGCCGGTCTTGATGGCGCGCTTGAGGGTGGCGACCTCGACATCGCCCTTGTCGAAGTATTCCTCCATGCCGGCGTCGTCCACGCTGAGCGCGGTGTCGAGCAGGTTCTGGCGGGCTTCCTTGGCCTTTTCCATCAGGTCGTCGGGGATGGGGGCATCATGGAACTTCGCGCCGAGCTCGCCGCCTTCCCAGATGATGGCCTTCATCTCGATGAGGTCGACGACGCCGACGAACTGGTCCTCGATGCCGATCGGGAGCTGGAGCGGCAGGGCCACGATGTCCAGCTTCTCCTTCAGGGTGTCGAAGGCGCGGTAGAAATCGGCGCCGGTGCGGTCGAGCTTGTTGATGAAGATGATGCGCGGGACGTTGTAGCGGTCCGCGAGGCGCCAGTTGGTCTCGGACTGGGGCTGGACGCCGGCCACGCCCTCGATGATGAAGACGGCGCCGTCGAGCACGCGCAGGGAGCGGTTCACCTCGATGTTGAAGTCGATGTGGCCGGGGGTGTCGATGATGTTGATGCGGTGGTCTTTCCACTCGCACGTCACCGCGGCGGAGGTGATGGTGATGCCGCGCTCACGCTCCTGCTCCATGTAGTCGGTGGTGGTGTTGCCGTCGTGGACCTCGCCGATCTTATGCGAGACGCCGGTGTAGTACAGGATCCGCTCGGTGGTGGTGGTTTTGCCCGCGTCGATGTGGGCGGTGATGCCGATGTTGCGGATCTTGGACAGATCAGTGGACACGATGGCCTCCATGATGCCCCGGGCGGGGCCGGACTCAGCTCTGGCGTACGGCGCGGTGGCGACGTAGGGCGGACGGCGGAAGCGGGCGCTGATGCGACGCGTGCGGGCGCGGCGGGGCTTTTGGCTCCGCGCGTCCCGTCGTGTCGGCCCTGCGCCGGCTGGATTGGCGGTGACATGACTCCCCCGGCGGCGTTTTGCAAGCGTGATGTGCGGGCGGGTGCTGCATGGCAGCAAACCGGGGGAACGGGGGCGGGGCGTCAGGCCAGGTCGGCGGTGCGCAGGCGGGCGATGCCGGCCTGTTCCATGCGGGCCCAGGCGGCGGCGAGCGAGCCGGCGAGGTCGATGGCGCGGCAGGCATCCTCGGCCACGGCGGTGGCGAATCCGGCGCGGCGTGCGTCGAGCGCGGACCAGGCGACGCAGTAGTCGGTGGCCAGGCCGGCGAGGACCACGCGGGTGATGCCGCGGGCGCGCAGCCAGGCGGCCAGGCCCGTGCTGGTGCCGTCGGCCTCGGTGAAGGCGGAGTAGCTGTCGACCTCCGGGTTGCAGCCCTTGCGCAGGATGAGGCTGGCATGGGGGACATGCAGGCCCGGGGCCAGGGCGGCGCCGGGGGTGGCCTGGAGGCAGTGGTCGGGCCAGAGGACCTGCTCGCCATAGGGCATGCGGATGGTCTCGAAGAGCGCGCGGCCGGGATGGGCGGAGGCGAAGGAGCGGTGGCCGGGGGGGTGCCAGTCCTGCGTGAGGACCACGGTGGCGAAGCCGGCGGCGAGGCGGTTGGCGAGGGGGAGGACGGCATCGCCATCGGGCACGGCGAGCGCGCCGCCGGGGAGGAAATCGGGCTGGAGGTCGATGAGCAGGAGGGCGGTCTGGGACATGGGTTGCATCCTGGCCGGGGGGCGGCACCATGGCGGCGCGCGAGAGGGAGATGGGCATGAGCGGGTCGGTGAGCGAGGGGCGGCAGTGGA
>CANHCJ010000327.1 GCA_947458025.1 Rhodospirillales bacterium
ATGCGCGGGGAGCTGGAACTGGCCGGCGGCGGCATTGCGCTGCGGCCGGGGGCGTTCGGGCCGAGTGCGGCCAACCCGCTGCTGCGTGCCGCGCTGCACGGCTTCACCTGGCTGCGCGACCTGCGCGCGCTGGGGACCGATGCGGCGCGCATGCGGGCGCGTGCCCTGGTGTCGGACTGGATCGGCGAGGCCGAGCCGGACCGCATCGCCGACCGGCCGGATGTGGTGGGGGCGCGGATCGCGGCCTGGCTGGGGCACTATGATTTCTTCGCCGCCTCCGCCGACGATGGGTTCCGCCAGCGGCTGATGGCCCGGCTGGTGGCCGATGCCCGGGTGCTGGCCGCCGCCCTGCCGGCGGAGGAGCTGGATGCAAGGGCGCTGACGGCGGTGAAGGGGCTGATCGCCGCGGCGGTGGCGTTGCCGGAGCATTCGGCGTTCCTGACCCGGGCGCTGCGGGTGCTGCCGCAGGAGCTGAACCGGCAGATCCTGCCCGATGGCTGCCATTGCGAGCGCTCGCCCGCGCAGCAGCTGGCGGTGCTGATGGACCTGGTGGAGATCCGCGCCCTGCTGCAGGCCGCCCAGGCGGCGCCGCCGGAGCCGCTGGCGCGCGCGATCGAGCGGATGGGGCCGGCGCTGCGGCTGATGCGGCATGGTGACGGGGGGCTCGCGCTGTTCAACGGCTCGCGCGAGGAGACCGCGGCGCGGGTGGAGGCGGTGCTGAGCCAGGCCGGGCGGGCGGGGCGCATGCCCTCCCAGCTGGCCGAGGGGGGGTTCCACCGGCTGCAGACCGGGCGGACGGTGCTGATCATGGATTGCGGGCCGCCGGCGGCCGCCAAGATCGACCGCTGCGCCCATGCCGGGACGCTGTCGTTCGAGCTTTCGATCGGGCGGGAGCGGCTGATCGTGAACTGCGGCGCGGCCCCCGGGGCGGGGGCGGAGTGGCGCGAGGCCTGCCGGGCGACGGCGGCGCATTCCACGCTGGTGATCGCCGAGACCAGCTCCGCCGACCTCAAGCCGGAGGGGCTGGGCCCGCGGCGGCCGGAGCAGGTGGAGGTGTCGCGCCAGGAGGCGGGCGGGGCGCATTGGCTGCATGCGAGCCACGATGGCTGGCGCATCCCGTTCGGGGCGATCCACAGCCGGCGGATCTACATCGCCGAATCCGGCGAGGACATCCGCGGCGAGGACGCGGTGGAATCGGCGGAGCCGCAGCCCTTCGTGGTGCGGTTCCATCTGCATCCCGGGGTGGAGGCGAGCCTGCAGCAGGATGGCGAGGCGGTGCTGCTGCGGCTGCCATCGGGCGGCGGGTGGCGGCTGCGGGCGGATGGGGCGCGGGTGAGCCTGGAGGAGAGCGTATACCTGGGCGGGGCGGAGCCGCGGCACGCCGAGCAGGTGGTGCTGACGGGCCACCAGGACGGGCCGCAGCAGGTGCGCTGGGCGATCACGCGGGTGGGCTGACCTGCCGGTGAAGGTTCTGGAGATCACGAACGTCGATTTCTCGCTGCGGCAGTTCCTGCTGCCAACGATGCGGGCGTTGCGGGCGCGCGGGCATGAGGTGATCGGGGCCTGCGCCGAGGGGCGGCTGCTGGACGAGGTGCGGGCGGAAGGATTCCGGGTGGAGGCGCTGCCGTTCGCGCGCTCGGTCTCGCCGCTGGCGCATTGGCGGGCGCTGCTGGCGCTGGTGCGGCTGATGCGGGCGGAGCGGCCGGACGTGGTGCATGCGCACATGCCGATCAGCGCCTTCCTGGCGCGGGTGGCGGCACGGATCGCCGGGGTGCCGAAGGTGGCGTTCACCTGCCATGGCTACCTGCACCGGCAATCCGGCGGGGTGCTGCGGCGGGGTGGCGGGTTCGCGATGGAGTGGATCGGCGGCAAGCTGACCGACGTGTACATGAACGTCTCGCGCGAGGAGGCGGCGGAGGCGCGGCGGTGGTGGATCCATCGCGGGGCGGTGGCGGTGGGCAACGGGCGCGACCCGGCGGTGTTCCGGCCCGATGCTTCGGTGCGGGCGCGGGTGCGGGCGGGGCTGGGGGTGGCGCCGGAGACGGTGGCGGTGGTGATCGTCTCCCGCATCGTGGCGACGAAAGGGTACGTGGAGCTGCTGGCGGCGATGCGGGAGGTGCCGGCGGAGCTGTGGGTGGTGGGGGAGCGGCTGCCGAGCGACCGGGGGGAGGAGCTTGGCCCGCATTTCGAGCGCTTCGCGGCGACGGGGCGGCTGCGGCTGCTGGGCTACCGGGCGGATGTGGCGGCGCTGCTGGCGGCGGCGGACATCTTCGTGCTGCCGAGCCATTTCGAGGGGCTGCCGATGTCGGTGATCGAGGCGATGCTGGCGGGGCTGCCGGTGGTGGCGACCGACATCCGCGGGCCGCGCGAGCAGGTGGTGGACGGGGAGACCGGGCTGCTGGTGCCGGTGCGGGACGCGGCTGTGTTGGCGGGGGCGCTGCGGCGGCTGGCGGAGGACGAGGCGCTGCGCGGGCGGATGGGGGCGGCGGGGCTGGCGCGGGCGCGGGAGATGTTCGACGAGGGGCGGGTGGTGGCGCGGACGATCGAGTTGATGGGGCTTTAGTCCGGAATAAGCCGTAATTGTAATGAAATGGGCGTGTTTGGGGGCGGGGCGGAAAGGCGGTTTTTGAATCGCGGCGGGGCGGGGCGTTTGGATAAGTGCCAAGTTTGCTCCGCGATCGACCCCTCACCCACCCTTGATCCGCTTCGCGGCTCAAGCCCCCAAGGGGAGAGGGCTTTTTGCCGTGCCAGCGGTGTGGGCGGGATGGTGTGGAGGGACGGGCAGGCGGAGTCCGGGCAGGCGGAGGCCGATCGCGCGGAGTCCGGGTGGGCGTAGGACTGGCGCGTGGCGAGCAGGCGCAGGGCGCGGTGGTGGGAGAAGGGGGGGTGGGCGGCCGGCGGCGTGGCGGGGGGGAGGCGGCCGGACTGCCAGAGGCGGATCATCGCCTCCAGCCTTGCCAGCATGGCGGCCAGCAGGGCCAGAATCAGGGCGTGCATCACCGCGGCCGGAAGCCGTGCGCCGGCATGCCGGTGGGCCATCGCGCGCAGGTCGGCCGCAAGGGCGGCGACGAGCGGGGCCAGGGGTTGCGGTGTGTGTTGCATGACGTTATAAATAACTAACCTCACGTCGCCGTGCAAGGGAAATTCTTCCCGTAAGTACTCGGCGCGCTCGGCCCTGGCCTGCCGGCGCGCGGGTTGCCCGGGGCCTGCGCCGCGCGTATCTGAGCGCACCCCTCCGCCCAGGCAAAGGCGCCCCCCAGCATGTCCGACCTCGTTCCGATCCGCCGCGCGCTGATCTCCGTCTCCGACAAGGCAGGGCTGGTGGCCTTCGGCCAGGCGCTGGCGGCGCGCGGGGTGGAGATCCTGTCCACCGGCGGCAGCGCGAAGGCGCTGCGCGAGGCCGGCGTTCCCGTGAAGGAAGTGTCGGAGCACACCGGCTTTCCGGAAATCCTCGACGGGCGGGTGAAGACGCTGGTGCCGCAGATCCATGGCGGCATCCTGGGCCGGCGCGACCTGCCGGAGCACCTGGCGCAGATGGCGCAGCACAACATCGCGCCGATCGACCTGGTAGCGGTGAACCTCTACCCGTTCGAGGCCACCGTGGCGCGCGGGGCGGCCTTCGACGACTGCGTGGAGAACATCGACATCGGCGGCCCCGCGCTGATCCGCGCCGCCGCCAAGAACCACGACCACGTGGCGATCCTGACCGACCCCGCGCACTACGCCGAGGTGCTGGCGGAGCTGGAGGCCGGCGGCACCACGCTGGCGCTGCGCCGCCGCCTGGCCGGCGAGGCCTATGCCCGCACCGCCGCCTATGACGCCGCCATCGCGGCCTGGTTCGCGGGGCAACGGGGCGACGCCCTGCCCGCCCGCTTCGCCATCGCCGGCACGCGCCGGCAGACCCTGCGCTATGGCGAGAACCCGCACCAGCAGGCGGCGTTCTACACCACCGATTCCCGCCCCGGCATCGCCACCGCCACGCAGATCCAGGGCAAGGAACTGTCCTACAACAACCTCAACGACACCGACGCCGCCTTCGAATGCGTCGCCGAGTTCGCCGAGCCGACCGTGGTGATCGTGAAGCACGCCAACCCCTGCGGCGTGGCCACCGCCGGATCGCTCGCCGCGGCCTGGGACAGCGCGCTGCGCTGCGACCCGGAATCGGCCTTCGGCGGCATCATCGCGGTGAACCGCACGCTGGACGAAGCCGCCGCCGAGAAGATGGCGGCCATCTTCTCCGAGGTGATCATCGCGCCGGACGCCACCGAGGGCGCCAAGGCCGCGCTGGCGCGCAAGAAGAACCTGCGCCTGCTGCTGACCGGCGGGCTGCCCGACCCGGCCGCGCCCGGCATGGCCCATAAATCCGTCGCCGGCGGGTTCCTGGTGCAGTCCCGCGACGCCGGGCGCATCACCGCCGCCGACCTCAAGGTGGTGACGAAACGCACCCCCACCGAGCAGGAACTGGCCGACCTGATCTTCGCCTTCCGCGTGTGCAAGCACGTGAAATCCAACGCCATCATCTACGCCCGGAACGCGGCCACCGTGGGCATCGGCGCCGGGCAGATGAGCCGGGTGAACTCCTCGCGCATCGCCGCCTGGAAAGCCCAGGACACGGCCGAAAAAGCCGGGCTGGCGCAGTCGCTGGCGATCGGCTCCGTGGTCGCCTCCGACGCGTTCTTCCCGTTCGCCGACGGGCTGCAGGCCGCGGTGGCGGCGGGGGCGACGGCGGTGATCCAGCCGGGCGGCTCCATGCGCGACGCCGAGGTGATCGCGGCGGCGGATGAGGCCGGCGTGGCCATGGTGCTGACCGGGATGCGGCACTTCCGGCACTGAAGGGAAGGAAGGCCAGGGGCTCTGCCCCTGGACCCCGCTGGGGCCGGCGGCCCCAGACCCCGGACCTTTTCCGCCTTCGGCGGGGAGGGGCCGTCGAGGCGGTGGAGAGACCCG
>CANHCJ010000328.1 GCA_947458025.1 Rhodospirillales bacterium
CCTTCCCTGTCATGACCACCATCCTGCGCATCGCCCGCCGCGAGTTGCGGGGTGGGATTGCCGGGTTGCGCATTGTGTTGGCGTGCCTGGCGCTCGGCGTGGCGGCGATTGCGGCGATCGGGTCGTTGCGGGAGGGGATTGCGCGCGGCCTGGCGCAGGATGGCACGCGGATTCTGGGTGGCGACATTGATGTGCTGGGGGGTGGGCAGCCCTTGCCGGCGTCGGTGCGGGGGTGGCTGGGGGCGCGGGGGGCGCGGCTGTCGGAGATTGTCACGCTGCGGTCGATGCTGGTGGCGCCCAATGGCGAGCGGATGCTGGTGGAGCTGAAGGCGGTCGACCGGGCCTGGCCGTTGATCGGGGCGGTGTCGTTCGGGCCGGAGATGGGCAGGGAGCAGGCGCTGGGCCTGCGGGACGGTCGGTTCGGCATTGCGGTAGAGCCGACGGTGCTGGCGCGGCTGGGGGTGGAGCCGGGGGCGGTGGTGCGGCTGGGCAATGCGAGCCTGGAGTTGCGCGCGATCGTGGCGGCGGAGCCGGACCGGGTGGCGAGCCCTTCGCTGTTTGGGCCCAGGGCGTTGATTTCGTTGCAGGCCTTGGCCGAGACGGCGCTGCTGCAGCCGGGCGCGATCGTGGAGCATCATTTGCGGGCCGACCTGCCGGAGGGGGCGGACGTGGCCGGCACGGTGCGGGCCTTGCGGGCCGGGTTCCCCAATACCGGCTGGCGCATCCGGGTGGCCAGCGATGCCGCGCCGCAGGTGACGCGGTTCATCGAGCGGACCAGCCTGTTCATGACGCTGGTGGGGCTGACTTCCCTGCTGGTGGGCGGGATCGGGGTGGCGAACGGGGTGCGGGCCTGGCTGTCGGCGCGGGCGCGCGGGATCGCGACGCTGCGGTGCCTGGGCGCCTCGGGCGGGACGGTGTTCCTGATCGCGCTGGTGCAGGTGATGGCGCTGGCCTCGCTGGGCGTGGTGGCGGGGCTGGTGGTGGGGGCGGGGCTGCCGGTGCTGGCGACGCTGCTGCTGGCCGACGTGCTGCCGGTGCCGCCGGTGGTGGGGGTGTTCTGGGCGCCGCTGGGGCTGGCGGCGCTGTTCGGGCTGCTGACGGCGGCGAGTTTCGCGCTGTGGCCGCTGGGGCGGGCGATGCGGATTCCCGGCGCGGCGCTGTTCCGCGAGGCGGTGGTGCCGAGCGGGGCGCGGCCGCCGGGCTGGCTGGTGGCGGCGAATGCGGCGCTGGTGGCGGCCCTGGTGGGGCTGGTGGTGGCGACCAGCGCGGAGCGGGGCTTCGCGATGTGGTTCTGCGGCGCGGCGGCGATGACGCTGCTGCTGTTCCGCGCCGGCGGCTGGGCGCTGATGGCCGCGGCAAGGGTGATTCCGCATGGCCGGCGGGCCTGGGCGCAGCTGGGGCTTTCCAACCTGCACCGGCCCGGCGCGGCGACGCCGCTGATGCTGGTATCGGTGGGGCTTGGGCTGTCCACGCTGGCCGCGGTGGTGCTGATCCAGGGCAATGTGCGCCGCCAGGTGGCCGAGCAGCTGCCGGAGCGGGCGCCGAGCTTCTTCTTCATCGACATCCAGAACGACCAGCTGCCGCGCTTCAAGGAGATCCTGGCCGGGCTGCCCGGCGTGGGCGAGGTGCAGCACGTGCCCAGCCTGCGGGCGCGCATCGTGGCGGTGGCGGGCGTGCCGGCGGACCGGGTGCAGGCGACGCCGGAGACCGCCTGGGCGCTGCGCGGCGACCGGGGGCTCACCTATTCCGCCACGGCGCCGGAGGGCACGCGGCTGGTGGAGGGCACCTGGTGGCCGGCGGATTATCGCGGCCCGCCGCTGGCCTCCTTCGATGCCAAGGTGGCGGCCGGGTGGGGGCTGAAGATCGGCGACGTGATCCGGGTGAACGTGCTGGGGCGGGACATCGACCTCACAATCGCCAACCTGCGCGACATCGCCTGGCGCAGCATGGGGATCAACTTCACCATGGTGGCCAGCCCCGGGCTGCTGGAGCGGGCGCCGCACAGCCACATCGCCACGGTGCGGGCCGAGCCTTCGGCGCAGCCGGGTGTGCTGCGGGCGGTGACGGATGCGCTGCCGAACGTCTCCGGCATCCGGGTGGAGGACGTGCTGCGCACGCTGACGGAGCTGCTGGAGCGGATCGCCGCGGCGATGGCGGCCACCGGGTCGTTGACGCTGGTCAGCGGCGGGCTGGTGCTGGCGGGCGCGGTGGCGGCGGGGCAGCGGCAGCGGATTCGCGAGGCGGTGATCCTGAAAACGCTGGGGGCGACGCGGTGGCAGATCCGCACCGCCTGGCTGGTGGAGTTCGGCATCCTGGGCGCGGTGGCGGGGGTGCTGGCCGCGGCGGTGGGCACGGCGGCGAGCTGGGGGGTGGTGGTGTTCCTGATGCAGTCGGACTGGGCCTTCCTGCCGGGCACGCTGGCCACGACGGTGCTGGCCTGCATCGGGATGATGCTGCTGGTCGGATTCGCCGGCACCGAGGCGGCGCTGCGGGCGCGCGCGGCGCCGCTTTTGCGCAACGAATAGTATCGCGCAACAACCAAGGGTTGCATTCCGGCCGATCCGCATCGTTCCGGGGTGGTGGCCGGGCGGGGATCTCGCGCAAAGCCGAACATTACAGGGAATTCGCTTGAACCCGACCGACCTATGCCCAAAATGACGGGTCAGCAGGCATCCCGCCTGAGTCAGGGAAGCAACACAGATGGCTTTCAGTCCCGATTATCGCGCCTACCCGGGCGTCGGCCGCGCAGCGGACTCCGCGGCGGCGATCGATGCCGGCCTGCGCGCCTACATGCTGCGCGTCTACAACTGGATGACCTCCGGCCTGGTGCTGACGGGCATCGTGGCCTACGGCATCGTGAGCGTGCCGGCGATCTACGAGCTGTTCTACCCCGCGGTGATGACGCCGCGCGGCGTGCGGCACGTGCCGGGCGTGCTGGCCTATGTGGCGATGTTCGCGCCGCTGGCCTTCATCCTGGTGCTGACCTTCGGGGTGAACCGCCTCTCCAAGACCGCGGTGCAGGCGCTGTTCTGGGCGTTCTGCGTGGCGATGGGCGCCAGCATCACCAACATCTTCAAGGTGTACACCGGCCAGAGCATCACCCAGGTGTTCTTCGTGACGGCGGGCACCTTCGCGGCGATGAGCCTGTATGGCTACACCACCCGCTCCGACCTCACGAAGCTCGGCGGGTTCCTGATCATGGGCCTGATCGGCATCATCATCGCCGGGCTGGTGAACATCTTCATCGGCAGCTCGGCGCTGGCCTTCGCGATCACCGTGATCGGCGTGTTCATCTTCGTGGGCCTCACCGCCTATGACACGCAGCGGATCAAGGCCGACTACGTCCAGTACGCCTACGCCTACGGCCCGGACGAGGCCTCCAAGCGCAGCGTGTTCGACGCCCTGGGCCTGCTGCTGAACTTCATCAACCTCTTCATGCTGCTGCTCCAGCTGATCGGCGTGAAGACCAACAACGAGTGATCCCACGGGGATCGCCGGACGGAACGAGGCCCCGGGGGAGACCCTGGGGCCTTTTTCGTGCCGGCATGGCGGGGGAGTCATGACGATCCATCCATCAATGCCGTAAAGAAATATTTCCGTAACAATTGGGGCGAGGCAGGGGCGCCCCCGATCCAGGGTGGCAAAGCCGGGCAGAGGGGGCGGGGCGGCAACGGACGGGGCGCAGGGGCGGGTCGCGGGCCGCGCGGCGCGGGGCATGCGGACGCAGTACGGGCGTGGGGCGCATGCCGCGGTTGCGGACGCCCGCCATGATCCAGTCGGGAATGAGGCCGAGTGCCGCCATGGCGACATGATGCGGCGCATCGGGGTCGAAGGCGGCCAGGAATCCCTCCGGCAACGCCTCCCCGCGGCCGAGCAGCCGGCGATAGCCGGCCGGCAGCCAGGACAGAATCCACGCCCCCAACAGCAGGCGCAGCCAGGCGCGCACACCTGTGGCGTGCGGGCGCGGGGCCGGCGGGGTGAACGGGATGTCTGTCATAAGGACATTATATCTAACCAAATTCCCCGATGGAAAGGGTTTTTTGCAGCCCGGGATGAAGGAAGGAAGAGTCTTCTTTTTTCTGAAGAAAAAAGAAGCAAAAAAGACTTTCCCCATTTGCAAGCGAAAACCGCCTCGCCTCCCTGGTTAGGGAGACGAGGCGGTTCATGCAGCCAAGCGGAAAAAAGTTTTTTGCTTCTTTTTTTCAAAAAAGAAGCACTTGCTTTTTCCCTAGAGGGTCTTGAGGAAGTTCCCCAACTTGATCAACGCCGTCGGCTTGTCGGTCTGGTCCAGCGCGGCGAGTTCGGCGGCCAGGCGGTCCATGGCGGCTTCGTAGATCTGGCGTTCGGAGAAGCTCTGGTCCGGCTGGCCGGCGTTGCGGTGCAGGTCGCGCACCACCTCGGCGATGGCGGCGGGATCGCCGGAGTTGATCTTGGCCTCGTATTCCTGGGCGCGGCGCGACCACATGGTGCGCTTGACCCGGGCGCGGCCCTTCAGCACGGCCAGCGCCTCGTCGAACATCTTGCGGGTGGCCAGCTTGCGCAGCCCGGCGGACCGGGCCTTGGAGACCGGCACGCGCAGGGTCATGCGGTTTTCCTCGAAGGTGATGTGGATCAGCTCGAGGTGGTGGCCGGCGATCTCTTCCTTGGCGATCTTCTCGACCTTGCCGACGCCGTGGGTGGGGTAGACGACGTAGTCGCCCTCCGCGAAGGACTCATCCTTGTTGGAGGCGCGGGAGACGGTAGGCCGGCCGCCATGCATGGCGGGCCGAGGGGCCTCGGCGGGCCGCGCGGCAGGCGCCTCCGCGGCGGCGGGGCGGGAGGCGTTGGCGTCGTTGGCTGAGGCTGTCACGATCTGGCTGGTCTCAATCTGGGGTTTGGCGGCGGGCTTCGGCGCGGGGGCCGGGGCCGCTGCGGTGGCGGGGGGAG
>CANHCJ010000329.1 GCA_947458025.1 Rhodospirillales bacterium
CGCCATCCCCTTCCGCCGCGCCGGCGGCGTGCTGCTCGGCTTCTTCGACCCCGTCGGCGCCGGGTCAGACCGCGTCTCGGCCATCTGGCGCCTGCGCGACCTCGCCGCGCAGGAGGGGCTGGACCCCGCCATCTGGCGCGCCGGCCCCGGCCTGCTGCCCGTCTATGCCGATATCGGCCTGGCCGCCCTGCCGCTCGACGAAGCCGGCCTGCCCCGCCCGGGGGAGGACTCCGCCCCCGCCGCCGGCGAATACCTCGCCTGCGTGGCCGAGCGCGACCTGCCCACGCTGCTGCCCCTCCTGCCCGAACTCGCGGAGGGTGCGAAGGCGAAGTAAGCAAGAATCTTCTTTTTCTGAAGAAAAAGAAGCAAAAAGACTTTCCAATTTTGCCCCGCGCAAACGGGCAAAAGTTTTTTGGTTCTTTTTTTCAAAAAAGAACATCCTTCCTTTCTTGTGGACCCACCCATGAATCTACCGCGCCTGCTAGCCGCCATCGCCGAGACCTGCCGAACCCGCGCCCTGCTGGTGGTCCTGGCCGGCGTGCTGCTCGGCGCCCTCGGCGCCTGGGCCGCCGCCGCCCGCCTCGGCGTCTCCACGGACACGGATGCCCTGTTCGACCCCACCCTCTCCTGGCGCCAGCGCGAGATCGCCCAGGCCCGCGCCTTCCCCCAGTTCAGCGACCTCCTGGTCGCCGTGGTCGAGGGCGCCACGCCGGAGGAGGCGGAGGCCACCGCCGACGCCCTGGCCGCCAAGCTGGCCGCCGACACCACCCATTTCCGCTTCGCCCGCCGCCCCGATGCCTCCCCCTTCCTGCAGCGCCACGGCCTGCTCTACCTCGACACGCCCGATCTCGCCGCCCTGCTCGACCAGACGATCGACGCCCAGCCCTTCCTCGGCCAGCTCGCCTCCGACCCCTCGGCGCGCGGCCTCTTCGCCACCCTGGCCCTGGTCGCCATGGGCGTGGAGCGCGGCGAGAAGCTGGATGGCTTCCGCCCGGCGCTGCAGGCCTTCGCCGCGGCACTGGCAGAGGCCGCGGCCGGCAACCCCACCCCGCTCTCCTGGCAGCGCCTGCTCGGCGGCAAGCTGGTGGACATGGCCGGCCCGCGCCGCCTGGTGCTCGCCCAGGCCAGGCTCGACCTCGGCGCGCTGGAGCCGGGGCGGGAGGCCACGCAGGCCCTGCGCCAAGCCGCGGCGGGGCTGGAACACGTCGCCGCCGGCCGCGCCAGCGTCCGCGTCACCGGCCCGGTGGCGCTGGCCGACGAGGAATTCGCCACCGTGGCCGAAGGCGCCCTCGGCGGCCTGCTGGTCTCCGGCGCCCTGGTGCTGCTGTGGCTGGTGCTGGCGGTGCGCTCCTGGCGCCTCATCGTGCCGATCGTGGCGACATTGTGGCTCGGCCTCGTGCTCACCAGCGGCTTCGCGGCGCTGGCGGTCGGCACGCTCAACCTGGTCTCGGTCGCCTTCGCCGTGCTGTTCACCGGCATCGCGGTGGATTTCGCCATCCAGTTCTGCGTCCGCTACCGGGAGCTCCGCCTGGCCACCGGGGAGCCCACCCTGGCGCTCACCGACACCATGGTCTCCGTCGGCCCGCAGATCCTGCTCGCCGCCATCGCCATTGCCGCCGGCTTCCTCGCCTTCGTCCCCACCAGCTTCCGCGGCGTGGCGGAGCTGGGCCTCATCGCCGGCATCGGCATGCTGATCGCGCTGGCCTGCACCCTCACCTTCCTGCCCGCCATGCTCACCCTGCTGCGCCCGCGCGGCGAGGCCGCCGAGATCGGCTGGGCCTGGGCCGACCGGCTGGAAACCGTCCTGCTCCACCGCCGCGTCCCGGTTGCCGCCGGCTTCGCCGCACTCTGCCTGCTCGGCGCCGCCCTGCTGCCCCGCATCGCCTTCGACAGCGACCCCCTGCACACCAAGAACCCCGACACGGAGGCGATGGTCACCCTGCGGGCCCTGATGGACGATCCGCTCACCACCCCCTACAGCGCCGACGTCATGGTCGCCTCGGCCGCCGAAGCCGCCGCATTGATGCCACGATTGCGCGCCCTGCCCCTGGTCGCCGAGGTCGTCAGCCTCCCCTCCCTGGTCCCCGCCGACCAGGCGGAGAAGCTGCCCCTGATCGCCGACGCCGCCTCCATCCTCGGCGCCACCCTCGCCCCGCGCGGCGCCTCCGCCCCGGTCACCCCCGCCGATTTGCGCCTGGCCGTCACCACCGCCCGCACCGAGATCGAGCGCGTCCTGCCCCGCCTGGCCCCGGGCGACCCGCTGCACCCCATCGCCGCCGCCCTGGCCGCCCTGGCCACCGCGCCCGACGAACGCCTGATGCAGGCCAACGCCGCCCTCACCCGCTTCCTGCCCGCCCAGCTCGACAGCCTGCGCCGCGCGCTGGAAGCCGGGCCCGTCACCCTGGCCGACATCCCGCCCGACCTCGCCGCCGACTGGCGCGCCCCCGATGGCCGCATCCGCGTCCAGGCCAGCGCCAAGCCGGAGGCGCGCGGCGCCGAAGGCCTGCAGCGCTTCGTGGCCGAGATCCGCTCCGTCGCCCCCCAGGCCGGCGGCTCCGCCGTCACCATCAAGGAGACGGCGGGCACCATCGTCGGCGCCTTCGTCACCGCCGCAATCGGCGCCCTGGCCGCCATCGCCGTGCTGCTGCTGGCCCTGCTGCGCCGCCCGCTCGATGTCGCCCTGGTGCTCGGCGCCCTGCTCGCCTCCGCCCTGCTGACCGTTCCCGTGATCGTGTTGCTGCCCCTGCCGCTGAACTTCGCCAATATCGTCGCGCTGCCGCTGCTGCTGGGGGTGGGCGTGTCGTTCAACATCTACTTCGTCATGAACCGCGCCGCCGGCGCCAGCCGCTTCCTGGGCACCGCCACCGCGCGCGCCGTGCTGTTCTCGGCGCTGACCACCGCCACCGCCTTCGGCTCGCTGGCCGCCAGCGGCCACCCGGGCACCGCCAGCATGGGCGCCCTGCTGCTCTGGAGCCTCGGCGCCACCCTGCTCGTCACCTTCGTGCTGCTCCCGGTCATCCTGGCCTGGAAGCGCGCCGCCGGTGCGGCACTCGCCGCCCTGCTGATGCTCGGCCTGCCCGGTCCCGCCCAGGCCGACACCCTCGTGCCGCCCGAAGCCGCCCAGCAAGGCGGACCACAGGCCCGAGCCCTCTGGCGCTTCGACGCCCCCACCACCGGCACCGGCACCCTGGCCCTGGAATGGACCGACACGCTCGGCCGCACCGTCGAACGCCGCCGCATCCCGCTGGATTTGCGCGCCGCCCGCGAAGTGGCCATCCCGCTGGACATGCGCCGCGCCATCGCCATGGCCAACACGCTCACCGCCACGCTGGAACTCGCCGGCCAGCCCCCGCGCCGCCAGGAAGCCCGCTTCATCGCCCGCCCCCCGCCCGGCTGGCACGACTGGGTGGTGATGTACTGGCACGACGCCGACCCGGCCGCCCGCACCCGCCTGCGCGACCTCGGCATCGCCGCCGGCAAGGTCATCCCCAGCCGCGACGACCCCTACACCACCGGCCTCGCCGAGGAGCGCATGGCCCCGCTGGTCGCCGCCGACTCCCGCTTCTACCTCGAGAACATCGCCACCGACTTCTACGCCAACTACCACCGCTGGCGCCCCAACGTCAGCGTCACCTGGCTGTGGGACGAAACCCGCCGCCGCCACCGCGAAAACCCCGACGACCCCACCGTCTTCCACCGCGAGCCCAGCCTGTCCGATCCCGCCTGGATCGCCCGCATCCAGGAACGCATCCGCGCCACCGTCCGCCACCTCGGCCCCTACCGCCCGCTCTGGTACGATCTCGCCGACGAAGCCGGCATTGCCGACCTCGCCGCCGCCTGGGATTTCGACACCGGCGCGCACTCCCTGGCCGGCTTCCGCACCTGGCTGCGCACCCAGTACCGCGACCTCGCCGCCCTCAACCGCCAATGGGGCAGCAGCTACCCCAGCTGGGAGGCGG
This sequence comes from Rhodospirillales bacterium, assembly GCA_947458025.1. Taxonomy (GTDB): domain Bacteria; phylum Pseudomonadota; class Alphaproteobacteria; order Acetobacterales; family Acetobacteraceae; genus CAMDGX01. The sequence continues at coordinate 3,960 of CANHCJ010000329.1, forward strand.
TGATGCCCATGCTCACCAACGAGGCCATCGCCCGGGCCGACCGCAACTGGTCCGCCTGGGCCGACTTCAAGGCGTGGATGGACGTCGCCTTCGCCCGCGCCGTCCGCGCCGGCACCGATGCCCTGCACCAGGCCGACCCCCAGGCCCTCGCCGGCCTCGCCGGCACCCAGGTCCCCGGCTGGGGCGGCTACGACTACGGCCTGCTCGTCGGCGCGATGGACGCCATGGAGATCTACGACCAGGCCAGCAACCTGGAGATCGTCCGCTCCATCAGCCCCTCCACCGTGCTGTTCACCACCAACTTCCGCTTCGGCCCCACCGATATCGGCGACCTCTGGCGCCAGGCCCTGCTCGGCACCCGCGGCCTGATCATCTGGGACGACGAGGCGCAGCTGCTCAACCCCGCCTCCCCACGCGCCCGCGCCCTCGGCCCCATCCTGCGCGAGCTCTCAGGCGGCCTCGGCGCCCAGCTCATCGCCAGCCACCCGCACCACGACGCGGTGGCCATCCTCTACTCCCAGGCCAGCTTCCGCACCCAATGGCTGGAAGACCAGCTCGCCGTCGGCCCGCGCTGGGTGGAACGCGATTCCGAGCGGGAGTGGAACTACACCCCCCCGCACCGCGTCGCCCGCGAGCGCGCCACCCGCCTGCTCACCACCCTGGGCGTCCAGCCGCGCTGGCTCACCTCGGATCTCGTCACCGGCGGCGCCCTGCGCCGGCCCGGCACCCGCCTGCTGGTCCTGCCCGAAGTCTCCGCCCTGTCCGATGCCGAGGCCGCCGAGATCCGCGCCTTCGCCGCCCGCGGCGGCACCGTGCTGATGATGGGCACCCCCGGCCGCTACGATGGCCATTCCCGCCTGCTGCCGCGCCCGCAGCTGGCCAACCTCGCCCCCGCCCGCGCCATCGCCCGCCTGCCGGAAGCCGACGCCCAGGCCCTGCCCGCGCTCGCC
>CANHCJ010000330.1 GCA_947458025.1 Rhodospirillales bacterium
CCCGCGGGCGCACGCGCCTCCGGCCGCGGCGGCGGCACGGAAGGCGCACCGGCAGCCTCGGCGCTCGGCGCGTCGCCCGTCGGGGTCGGCTTGGGAAGGGCAGGATCACTCATGTTGTCGGGTCCGCGAGCAGGGTCAGCAACGCGTCCTGGCTCGGCCGGTCGGCCACGCGCAACCGGCGCCAGGGCAGGGGGGCAAGCGGCGCGGCAACCGCGGGCGAAAGGGCGAGCGCATCCACCGCCTTGAGGCATCCGGCCGGCAGCGCGGCAAGCAACAGCTTCGTGAAGCTCCGTGCCGTGGCCGGCGAAAAGAACAGCGCCGCGGCCACCTCGCCCCGCGCCAGCGCCGATTCGGCGGCCACGGGCAGGGTGTTCTGCGGCACCGCAGCATAAACCGTGCGCCGCGCCACGGCAAACCCCGCCGCGCGCAACGTGCGCGCCAGTACCAGCCCCTCCCCCTCGGCCGTCGGCAGCAGCAGCGTCCCGCCATCCGGCCGGCAGCGCGCCCCTACAAGGGCGGCCAGCGCCTCGGCGTTCCGCCCCGCGCTGGTCACATCGCCGAACCCCGCCGACCGCGCCCGCGCCGCCGTGGCATCGCCCACCGCCAGCACCGGCACCCCCACGAATTCCGGCCCCAGCGCCGGCAGCGCATTGCCGCTGGTCAGCAGCACCGCCTGCACCCCCGCGGCCGACGGCAGCCGCGCCGGCACCGGCACGATCGACAGCACCGGCGCCAGGATCGGCACGAAGCCCAGCCCCGCCACCCGCTCCGCCGTCTCCGCGGCGCCCGATTCGGGCCGCGTCACCAGCACGCCGCGCGGCGTGTCCCTAGGCAAGAATGTCCCGCGGCGTATCGGCCCGCAGGCTGGCGCCCAGCTCCCGCCCCAGCCGCTCCGCATCGCCGCGCGCCCCGCTGATCGCCCGGCGCAGCAGGAAGCTGCCATCCGCCCGCGCCACCAGCCCCGTCAGGTGCAGCTGCCCGTCCTCCAGCAGCCGCGCATACCCCCCGATCGGCGTCCGGCAGGATCCGTCCAGCGCCGCCAGCAACGCCCGCTCGGCGCGCGAGACCGCCCGCGCATCCGCATCCTCGATCCCCGTCAGCATGGAGCGCAGCTCCACGTCGTCGGCCCGCACCGTCACCCCCACGATCCCCTGGCACGCCGAGGGCAGCACGAGCTCCGGCCCCAGCACCGCCGCCGCCTCGCCATCCAGCCCCAGCCGCTTCATCCCGGCCAGCGCCAGCAACGTGGCGCCGAAATCCCCGCTGCGCACCCGCTCGATGCGCGTGGCCACGTTGCCCCGGATGGTCCCGAACCGCAGGTCCGGCCGCATGTGCAGCAGCTGCGCCTGTCGCCGCAGGGAGGAGGAGCCCACCAGCACCCCCTTCGGCAGCGCCGCCAGCGGGTCCTGCGCATCCACCACGGTCCCCGCCGGCAGGATCAGCGCCTCGCGCGCATCCTCGCGCACCAGCGTGCAGGCCAGCACGATCCCCGCCGGCAGGTCCGTCTCCAGGTCCTTCAGCGAGTGCACCGCGAAGTCGATCCGCCGGTCCAGCAGCGCCTCGTGGATTTCCTTGGCGAACAGCCCCTTGCCGCCCAGGTCCGCCAGCCGCGTCCCGGCCGCCTGCGTCGCATCCCCGGTGGTGCGGATCGCATGCTCCTCGAACACGTCCATCGCCCGCAGCACCGGGCAGAAGGTCGAAAGCCGCTGCAGGAAGAACCGCGTCTGCCACAGCGCCAGCGGCGAGCCGCGCGTGCCCACCCGCAGCGGCAGCGGCCGGGCATGCGGCGGCGCCTTCGGGCGACCTGCGCCGGGATGGCCAGACGGGGAGGGGGGTGCGGACGGCATCACGGTGTCCTATTACCGGCCAAGCGTAAAGTGAAGGCAAAGGATGCAACTCCACCGCATGGCCGCCCCGCACGCACCCGTGCTCGGCATCGAAACCTCCTGCGACGAGACCGCCGCCGCCGTCCTCGCGCCGGACGGCACCGTGCTGGCCGAGGCGGTGCTGAGCCAGCAGGACCATACGAAGTTCGGCGGCGTGGTGCCGGAAATCGCCGCCCGCGCCCACCTCGCCCACCTCCCCGCCCTGGTCGCCGATGTCCTGGCAAAGGCCAACACCACCCCCGCCCAGCTCGCCGCGGTCGCCGCCAGCGCCGGCCCCGGCCTGATCGGCGGCCTCATCGTCGGCAGCGGCTTCGCCAAGGGCATGGCGCTCGCCCACAACCTGCCCTACCTCGCCATCAACCACCTCGAAGCCCACGCCCTCTCCCCGCGCCTGCCCAGCCTCGGCGGCCTCGAGTTCCCCTACCTCCTCCTCCTCGTCTCCGGCGGCCACTGCCAATGCGTCGCCGTCGAGGGCCCCGGGCGCCACCGCCGCCTCGGCACCACCATCGACGACGCGGTGGGCGAAGCCTTCGACAAGGTGGGAAAACTCCTCGGCCTCGGCTGGCCCGGCGGCCCCGCCGTCGAGAAACTGGCGAAGCAGGGCAACCAGGCCCGCTTCCCCTTCCCCCGCCCGATGAAGGGCCGCGAGGGCTGCGACTTCTCCTTCTCCGGCCTCAAGACCGCCGTCGCCCACGCCGTCGCCGCCTACCCCCCGGGCCCCCTCCCGGCGCAGGACGCCGCCGACCTCGCCGCCAGCTTCCAGGCCGCCGTGGCCGACGTCATGGCCGACCGCGCCCGCCACGCCATGGCGATGTTCCGCCGCACCCACCCGGCTACCGCCCTCGTCGTCGCCGGCGGCGTCGCCGCCAACGCCACCCTGCGCCAGGCCCTCACCACGGAGGCCGCCCGCGCCGGCTTCCGCTTCGTCGCCCCGCCTTTGCGCCTGTGCACCGACAACGCCGTCATGGTCGCCTGGGCCGGGCTCGAACGCCTGCGCCAGGGCTGGACCGACGACCTCGCCCACGCCCCCCGCCCGCGCTGGCCGCTCGACAGCACGGACATGCACCCGTGAACTACCGCCACGCCTTCCACGCCGGCAACCACGGCGACTGCCTCAAGCACGCCCTGCTCGTCTGGCTGCTCGCCGCGCTGCAACGCAAGCCCGGCCCGCTCTTCGTGCTCGATACCCACGCCGGGATCGGCCAGTACGACCTCGCCGCCACCCCGGCCACCCGCACCGGCGAGGCGCAAAAGGGCATCCGCCGCCTGCTCGAAACCCCGCCGGCCCCGCTCGCCGCCTACGTCGCCCTGGTGCAGGAACTCGGCCTCTACCCCGGCTCCCCCGCCCTCATCCGCGCCCTCCTGCGCCCGCAAGACCGCCTGTCCTGCTGCGAACTCCACCCCGAAGACCACGCCACCCTGCGCCGCCGCTACGCCCGCGACCCCCAGGTCGCCATCCACCACCGCTCCGCCTGGGAAGCCCTCGGCGCCCTCCTCCCGCCCCCCAGCGGCGAAAAACGCGCCCTGGTCCTCATCGACCCCCCCTACGAGGCCGAGGACGAATTCACCCAGCTCGCCGCGGGCCTCGCCACCGCCAACCGCCGCATGAAGGGCGCCGTGCTCGCCGCCTGGTACCCCATCAAGCACCGCGCCCCGCTGCGCGCCCTCTTCGCCGACCTCCAGGCCGCCGGCCTCCGCGACATCCTCGCCGCCGAGCTGCATTTGCGCGCCCCGCTCGACCCCACCCGCCTCAACGGCAGCGGCCTCCTGGTCGTGAACCCCCCCTACGGCTTCGACCAGGCCGCCCCGCCCATCCTCGAAGCCCTGCTCGCCCGCCTCTCGGATCACGAGGAAGGCGCCGGCACCGCCCTCGTCAGGATCGCCGATGAATAGTGTGCCCCATGGCTGACATTCAGGTCATCGGCGCCGGCGCCTGGGGCACCGCCCTCGCGCTCCAGGCCCTCCGCGCCGGCGCCCATGTCCGCCTCTGGGCCCGCGACCCCGCGAAGGCCGAGGCCATCGCAAACAGCCGCGAGAACCCCCGCCTCCCCGGCATCCCCCTCCCGCCGGCGCTACACGTCTCCGCCACCTGGCAGCCCGCCGACCTCATTCTCCTCGCCATGCCCACCCAGGCCCTGCGCGCCCTCGCCCCGTCCCTCCCCGCCGGCCTGCTCGTCGCCTGCTGCAAGGGCGTGGAGCAGGGCACCCACCGCCTCCCGCTCGAAATCCTGTCCGAGCTCCACCCGTCCCGCCCCGCCTGCGTCCTCACCGGCCCCAACTTCGCCGCCGAAATCGCCCGCGGCCTCCCGGCCGCCGCCGTCGTCGCCGGCACCAGCGGCTCCTCCCGCGCCCAGGTCCTCGCCACCCTGGCCACCCCGGAATTCCGCCTCTACGGCAACGACGACCCCATCGGCGCCCAGGTCGGCGGTGCCGCCAAGAACGTCGTCGCCATCGCCGCCGGTGCCGTGATCGGCGCCGGCCTCGGCGAGAACGCCCGCGCCGCCCTGGTCACACGGGGCCTGGCCGAACTCGCCCGCCTCGCCGCCGCCCTCGGCGGCCGGGCCGAGACCGTCTCCGGCCTCTCCGGCCTCGGCGACCTCCTCCTCACCTGCACCGGCCCCGGCAGCCGCAACTTCTCCTTCGGCCTCGAACTCGGCCGCGGCCGCTCCGTGCAGGAGATTCTCGCCACGCGAGAATCGGTCACAGAGGGCGTCGCCACCGCCCCCGCCCTCGTCGCCCGCGCCCGCGAAGCCGGCGTCGAACTCCCCATCGCCGAGGCCGTCGCCGCCGTCGTGCAGGGCCACCTCACCCTGCCCGACGCCATGCGCCTCCTCCTCTCGCGCCCGCAACGAGACGAATAAGCAATAACGAAAACGTCAACTTGCCGCTTTCCGCGACGTGTCTTAGAGTCCATCCGGGATCATTGGGAGATTTGGCAGAGCCTTCTGAGCATAAGGCGGATTGACGCCCATCGGAGGAAAGCGAGTGCCGAGCGGTTTCGGCACTCCCAGTCTTTGGC
>CANHCJ010000331.1 GCA_947458025.1 Rhodospirillales bacterium
CGACCCCGCGCTGCTGCCCGGCGCGGTGATCGTGCCGGCCGAGGTGATGGAGGGCGGCCAGCGCTACCGCACCGACTACGCCCTGTGCGCCCGCTTCGGCGGCCAGGCACCGCTGCGGGCCCTGGCGGCACCTTCGATCCTGGCCACGCAGCAGGAGAAGCGCGCGGCGCGCGATGCCACCCTGGCGGTGATCGTCGACCTCGAATCCGGCGCGGTCGCCCGCGTTGCCGCCCGCCACGGCCTGCCCTTCGCGGCGGTGCGCGCGGTGTGCGACCCCGCCGGCTTCGCCCTGCCGCCGCTGGCGCTGGAGGCACTGGATGCCGGCGGCCGGATCAGCCCGTGGCGCGTGCTGCGCTCCGTGCTGCGCCGGCCGGGCCAGATCCCGGCGCTGCTCGCCCTGTCCGGCCATGCCGCCGAGGCACGCGCGGCATTGCGAAGATTGACTTCCAAATCCCGGGCTCCATAGGTTCCCCCAACCAATGACCGGGAGGCAGGAGACCATGGTGAATCGGATCGGCCGGCGCACGCTGGCGGCAGGGCTGGCGGCAGGTGCGGCCTTCGGCGGCAGCGCCCGGGCCCAGGGGCGCAGCGAGATCACCTTCTGGACCTGGCGGCAGGAGGATCGCGCCGCCTACACCGAGCTGTTCGCCGAGTTCATGAAGGCGAACCCCGGCATCACGGTGAAGTTCGAGGCCTTCGCGGTGGAGCAGTACGCCACCATCCTCTCCACCGCGCTTGCCGCCGGCAAGGGCGGGGACGTGATCCACACCCGCGCCTATGGCGGGCTAGAGCAGTTCGCCCGCGCCGGCTACCTGCTGCCGCTGGACAACAACAACGTGCCCGAACTGGCCAACCTGCCGGACGATGCCAAGGCCAGCCTCACGCTGCGCAGCGACGGGAAAGTCTACTCCTACGCCTTCGCCAGCCAGACGCTGGGGCTGTTCGTGAACAACGCCGTGTTCCGCCAGCACGGCGTGCAGCCGCCCACCACCTGGGCGGAGCTGATCGAGGTGTCCAAGGCGCTGAAGGCGAAGAATGTGGTGCCGATCGCCAACGGCATGGCCACGGCGTGGATGTGCGAGGTGTTCACCTCCGTCTTCACCAACCCGCTGCTGGGCCCCGGCTTCGTGGACGAGATCCTGGCCGGCCGCGCCACCTTCTCCGACCCGCGCTACGTGGCTGCGCTGGGCCGGCTGCTGGAACTGCGCGAGTTCCTGCCGCCGGGCTTCACCGGCATCGACTACCCCACCGCGCAGCAGCTGTTCCTCTCCGGCCGGGCGGCGATGTTCGCCGGCGGCAGCTTCGAGATCGCGAATTTCCGCAAGCAGAACCCGCGCATCGACATGAGCTTCATCGCGCCCCCCGCCCCCGCGGCCGGCGCGCCGCGGCTGGTCTCCAAGTTCTACGACGGCGGCTACGCGGTGAACGCGAAGAGCACCAACCAGGCCGACGCGCTGAAGCTGGTGCGCTTCATGGGCACCAAGGCGTTCGGCGACCGGTTCTCGGCGCTGCTCGGCAACATCTCGCCGATCAAGGGCGTGACCATCACCGATCCGCTGCTGGCCGAGGTGGCGAAGCTGAACGAGACCTCCGCGCCCTACATCATGGCGGTGCATTTCCGCTTCGAATCGCCGACGGGGTCGGAGCTGCTGCAGTCCGGCATCCAGCGGATGATGGCCGGCAGCATGACGCCGGCGGAGGTGGGTGCCTCCATCACCCAGGGCATCGCGCGCTACTTCAAGCCGTTCCAGAAGTGATCGCCGTTGCAGGCCGTGCCCGGTCCCGGGCACGGCTTGGCCTCTGGATCCTGTTCCTGCTGGCGCCGGCATTGGCGATCATGTCGCTGTTCGTGGCATGGCCGCTGCTGTCGGCGCTGCGCTATGCGTTCTACAGCTTCAAGGGCTTGGCGCCGGATGCCTTCGTGGGGCTGGCGAACTTCCACGACGTGCTGTTCACCGAGCCCTTCGCCAGCTGGACGTGGCGGGCGCTGAAGCACAACGTCATCGTGTTCCTCTCGCTGATGGTGGTGCAGAACGGGCTGGCCTACCTGATCGCGTTTGCGCTGCTGAAGGCGCTGCCGGGGCATCGGGTGCACCAGGTGATCGTGTTCCTGCCGGTGGTGCTCTCGGCGGTGATCGTCGGCTTCCTGTGGAAGCTGTTCCTGCACCCGATGTTCGGCATGGTGAACGCCGCCCTCGCCCTGGTCGGCCTGCCCGGCCGGCCGTGGCTGGGGGACGAGGCGACTGCGCTCGGCTCCCTGATCTTCACCAATGCCTGGCACTGGGTGGGCTTCCCGGCGCTGATCTTCCTGGCCGGCATGCAGCGCATCCAGCGCGAGACGCTGGAGGCGGCGCGGATCGACGGGGCGAATGACCGGGTGCTGCTGACGCGGATCATCTGGCCGCTGGTGGCGCCGGCGACCACGATCATCTTCACGCTGACCTTCATCGGCAGCTTCAACTGGTTCGAGCTGCCCTACGTGATGACGGGGCTGAACGGCTCGCCGGGCGGGGCGACCGACGTGCTGGGGCTGTATTTCTACCGCACGGCCTTCGGCAACACGACTTCGGGGCTGCAGGATTTCGGGCGCGGCAGCGCGCTGGCGGTGCTGATGTTCGCCTTCATCGCCACCACCTGCGCGATTGCATTGCGCTATCTGCGGCGGCGCGAGATCCAACTGTAACCAGCGGCGGCACCAGCACGAGCCAGGCGATGCGCGCCTGGTAGCGGTCGTGCGGGCGTGACAGCGCGCCGGCGGCGGCGGCGTTGGCGAGCAGGGCCAGCAGCACCATCGCGGCCAGGGTGTTGCGGCGCCAGGCGAGCCAGGCGGTGGCCGCCCCGCCGGCCAGCAGGGCGGCGAGGTGGAGCGGGTTCAACGGCGTGGCCCATGGGCGCAGGCGCTCGTTCATCTGCAGGCCGGCGCGGAAGCGGTCCATCTCGGCGGCGGGGAAGTAGGCGCGCAGGCTGCCGGTGATTGAGCCCTCCAGCCAGTCATTGCCCAGCGTGTCGCCCAGGGCGACGCGGGTGAGCTGGTGGGCGGTGTTGGCGATGGCGGTTTTCAGGACGGCTACGGGTTCCTGCTGGATGGTGGCGCGGACGATGGCGCTGGCTTCCGGGGCCAGCGCGATCGGGCCGCCGGTGGACCAGACGGGGGCCCAGTCCTTCCAGAGGAAGTCGTCGCTGTCGGTGGGGAAGCGGCCCTGCCAGGCGCAGAGTTTCCAGTCGGGCCGCGGGCATTCGCGGGCGAGTACGGCCTGGGCCGGGCCGTCGGTGGCGAGGCGGGCCAGGGCGAAGACGGAGCCGTAGGGCGAGATCGCCCACTTGCCGTGGCCGATGGCGTTGGTGGCCAGCAGCAGGGCGAGGGCCGCGGGCAGCGGGATCAGGATCGAGCGGTGGGCGCGCAGCAGCAGGGCGAGCAGGGTGAGTGCGAGGGCGAGCGGCAGATAGGAGAGGTGGGTGGCGATGGCGATGGTGGCCAGCAGCAGGAGCCACAGGCGCAGCCGGCGGGAGAGGGGGGCGAAGCCGAGCAGATGGAGCGCGAGCACGGCCGCCGGGGCCAGGATGTCCGGCATCAGCAGGCTGGTGAACCATGGAGCGGCCGACAGGGCGGCCAGGGCGGCGCAGAGGGCGAGGTGGAAGCGGGCGCTGGGCGGGGCGAAGGCGGCTCTTGTCAGCCAGAGCAGGTGGGAGACCAGCAGGCATTGCGCCGCCAGCGGCAGCCAGAGAGTGAGCCGGAGATGCAGCAGGGTGAGCAGGGGGCCGTAGATGAAGGGCTTGTCCCAGACCATCTGCGGCTCGCCGCCCTGCACGAGGAAGGCATGGGTGTCGCTGAACACCAAGGGATAGGCGTTCAGCAGGGCGGGCCAGGCGAGGAGGAGGGCCCCGGCGAGGACGGGGATCAAGGAAGAGTCTTCTTTTTCTGAAGAAAAAGAAGCAAAAAGACTTTCCCCGTTTGATGCGGAGGGACCGGGCTTTTCCACATCAAACGGGGAAAAGTTTTTTGGTTCTTTTTTTCAAAAAAGAACATGCTTTCTCTACAGGAAGCTCGCGATCTCTTCGATCGGCTTCTTGACGCCCCCGGCGACGGGGACTTCGCAGCCTTCGGCCGGGTAGCCCACCACCAGCAGGATGGTGGGTTTCTCATGCGCCGGGCGGCTGCAGAGTTCGTTGAGGAAGGCCATCGGCGCCGGGGTGTGGGTGAGGGTGGCGAGGCCCGCGTTGTGCAGGGCGGTGATGAGGAAGCCGGTGGCGATGCCGACGCTTTCGGGGACGTAGTAGTGCTTCACGTGGCTGCCGTCGGGGGCGAGGCCGTGGCGCTGGGCGAAGATGGCGATGAGGGCGGGGGCGACTTCCAGGAAGGGCTTGGAGGCGTTGGTGCCGAGGGGGGCGAGGGCGTCGAGCCATTCCTCGGGGGCGCGGCCGCCGTGGTAGAATTCGTATTCCTCGCGCTCGGCGAGCTGGCGCAGGCGGCGCTTGCGGTCGGGGTCGGTGATGACGGCGAAGTGCCAGGGCTGCTGGTTGGCGCCGGAGGGGGCGCGGCCGGCGGTGCGGATGGCGGCTTCGAGGATGCCTGGGGGGATGGGGCGGTCGGCGAAGTCGCGGACGGAGCGGCGCTGGGCCATGAGGGCGAGGAAATCGGCGGCGCGGGCCTGCATCTCGGCCGGGGGGCGTTCGGTGAAGGCGAGGGGCTGCATGGCGGGGGCGTCGGGCATGGCGGGTCCTGGGGCTGGCGGGGCATGGAGCCGCAGGTGGGGGGATGTGGCAAGGAGGTTTTAGTTTTGATTGCGGAATGAAATGGACGTGGGTGGGCGGGGTCAGTCCGGGCCGTGTTTTTTGCGCCAGTAGCGGATGGCGCGGATCTCGTAGGGGCGGAGTTTCAGTTCGGGGTCGGTGAGCTTCCAG
>CANHCJ010000332.1 GCA_947458025.1 Rhodospirillales bacterium
CCGGCGCCGCGCCGCCGCTGAGCGGCGCATCCGGCAGGGCGGCGTTCCCGCATGCGGCGGTCGATGATGCGCCCCTGGCCCGCGGCCTGGGGTGACGGAGGGGGGCTGGCGTGAAGTTCCTGTTCGTCCACCAGAACTATCCCGCCCAGTACCAGCACCTGATCATGCACCTGCTGGCGCGGGGCGGACACGACATCGTGTTCATCTCGGAAGCCAACGAGAACACGATCCCCGGCGTGCGGCGGGCGCTGTACCGTTCCGATCCCGGAAAGCCGGAGTTCGTGCATCCGGCCGCCCAGGACCTGGACCGCGCGGTGCGCCGGGCCGAACAGGTGGCCGCGGCGGCCACCAACCTGAAGCGGCTGGGCTTCATCCCCGACATCGTGATCGGCCACCACGGCTGGGGCGAGTTGCTGAACCTTCCGGACGTGTTCCCGGGCGTGCCCATCCTCGGCTACTTCGAGTTCTACTACTGGCCCGACGGGCAGGACGTGACGTTCGACCCGGAATTCCCGGCGAACCCGGCGTTCCAGCCGCGCATCCGCGCCATGAACGTGATCAACCACCTGGCCTTCGCCCTGGGCGAGGCGGGGCAGACGCCGACCGAGTGGCAGCTGACCCGCTATCCCGAGTGGATGCGGCCCGGGATCGAGCTGCTGCCGGAGGGCGCGCGGCTGGACCTGTGCCGGCCGGACCCCGCGGCGAAGACCCAGGAGCTGGACCTCGGCGGGTTCAAGGTGGCGCCCGGCGAGAAGCTGGTGACCTACGTGGCCCGCAACCTGGAGCCGTATCGCGGCGTGCACACCATGATCCGGGCGCTGCCGGAGCTGATGCGGGCGCGGCCGGACCTGAAGGTGGTGATGGTGGGCGGCGACGACGTGAGCTACGGCGCGCGCTGCGCCAGCGGCACCTGGCGCGAGCACTTCATGAAGGAGATCGCCGGGCGCTACGACCCGGCCCGCGTGCTGATGCCGGGCCAGGTCTCCTACCCGACCTATCTGCGGCTGCTGCAGCGCTCCGACGCGCATGTGTACCTCACCTACCCCTTCGTCGCCTCCTGGTCGCTGCGCGAGGCGCTGGCGGCCGGCTGCGTGGTGATCGGGGCCGATGTGGAATCGGTGCGCGAGTTCGTCACCCACAACCGCAACGGGCTGATCACGCCGTGCCTGGATCCCGGCCGGCTGGCCGAGCAGGTGCTGGGGGTGCTGGAGGACCGCAAGCTTTCGGACCGGCTGCGCGCTGGGGCGCGGCGCTATGCCGAGAAGCACCTGGACATGAAGCTGCACCTGGCCGCCTACGCCAAGCGGATCCATCAGCTGACGGGGAAGAAGATCTAGGCAGTGCCGCGCCCGGCCCGGTTGGGCCACATGTGCGGGAACCGCCGGCCGCGCAGGGGCGTTCGCCTGGGGACAATCTCAACCCAGGAGAACACCATGTCGGGCATGCGTGACAACGGCAAGAGCAGCCTCGGTGCAGGCCGCGGCGGGGACAGCCTGCGGGCGGACATGGCGGGCGCCGGCCAGGGGGCCGGGGCGGAGCCGGGGGTGGATCTGGAGATCGACGAGACGTCCCGGCTGATCTCCTCGGACAAGGTGACGGGCACGGCGGTGTACAACCGCAACGGGGATACGCTCGGCTCCATCTACGGGCTGATGATCGACAAGGTCGACGGGCGCGTGGCCTATGCAGTGATGAGCTTCGGCGGCTTCCTGGGCATCGGCGAACGCTACCACCCGCTGCCCTGGGGCACGATGACCTACGATACCGCGCGCGGCGGCTACGTGGTGGATCTCAGCCGGGACCAGCTGGAAGGCGCCCCGAGCTACGAGCGGGACGAGGATGTGTGGTCTAGCCCCGACTATGGCCGCCGGGTGCACGACTACTACGGCCAGCCTTATCCGATGTAGCTACTTCGGCAGCGCGGCCTCGATCCGCGCCGCCTCGTCGGGCGGGACCAGGCCGTGGCGGACCAGCAGGGCGGCGAGCACGGCCACGACGTTGAACTTGAACTCCGCGCCGCCCGCGCGCAGCGCCTCGGCCAGGCGGGCCAGGGGCCAGAGGGAGAAGCTCTCCACCTCGCCGTCGCGCGGGGTGGGGGTGAAGCTTTCGGGCAACTCCACCTCGTAGCAGTGCAGCAGGTCGCGGCGCAGGCCCTCGGGCCGTTCCATGGCGTAGCGCAGCACGCCGGTGCGCACGGCGCGGCGGGCGAGGTGGGCGGGCATGGCCGCTTCCTCCTCCGCCTCCTTCACCAGGGTTTCCTGCGGGCCGTGGCCGGCCGGCATGCCGCCGGCGACGATGTGGTCGAGCTTGCCGGGGTCGAGCGCCTTGGTGGCGGCGCGGCGGCCGATCCAGATGTGCAGGCCGTCCGGGCGGCGCACCAGCGCATCGAGGTGGATGCCCTGCGCCTCGATGCCGAAGGCCGGCAGGGCGCCGCGGTCGATGGTGGAGAGCACCGGGCCGTCGGCGCTGCTGCGCACGTCGAAGGCTTCCCGGCGCCAGCGCAGCAGGCCGCGTTCCGACAGGGCGCGGGCGATGCCGGGCAGCGACGCGGGCGCGTCCAGCACCACGCCGGCGGGGCCGTGCTGGACATGGTCGAATTCCGCCACCGCGGCGGCCATGGCGGGGGCGAGCCAGCCGACCTGCTCGGCCCCCAGCAGGAACGGGACGCGGCTGCCCGGCAGGCGGGCGGAGTTCAGCTCGGCAAGGCGGCGCAGCAGCTGGTCCATGCACCCGCGTTAGCGCGGAATGGCAGGCCCCGCCAGAGCATCCCTTTCCAGCCTCGCCCGGCCATGCCACATCCCTGCCCATGAAACGCCTCGGTGGACCCCAGCTGACCCTCGCCGCCGGCGAGACGCGTTCCGGCCTGCAGACCATCGGCTCCCTGCTGCCCTATCTCTGGCCGCGCGACGACATGGGCGCGCGGTTTCGCGTGGTGGTGGCCGCGATCTTCCTGGTGTGCGCCAAGATCGCCCTGGTGTGGGTGCCGGTGGTGTACAGCTGGGCGGTGGATGCGCTGGTGCCCAAGGCGGGCGCGGCCGCGGCGGTGGTGGCGGTGCCGCTGGCGCTGATCGTCGGCTACGGGCTGCTGCGCGTGGCCGCGAGCGGCTTCGGCGAGATGCGCGACGCGATCTTCGCCTCTGTCCAGCAGCGCACGGTGCGGCGCATCGCGCTGCAGACCTTCCAGCACCTGCATCGCCTGTCGCTGCGCTTCCACCTCGACCGGCAGACCGGCGGCCTGTCGCGCTCCATCGAGCGCGGGACGGTGGGCATCGAGCAGGTGTTGCGCCTGGCGGTGTTCAACGTGCTGCCGACGCTGCTGGAGGTGCTGCTGGTCGTCGGCATCCTCTGGTACGTGTTCGACTGGCGCTTCGCGGCCGTGACGATCGTGGCGGTGGGGCTGTACCTGACGTTCACGCTGCTGTTCTCCAACGTGCGGGTGCGCATCCGGCGGCGGATGAACGCCACCGACAGCGAGGCGCAGTCCAAGGCGGTGGACAGCCTGCTGAACTACGAGACGGTGAAGTATTTCGGCAACGAGGCGCACGAGGCGCGGCGCTTCGACGAGGCCTGGGCGCATTACGAGCGCGCCGCTGTGCGCAACCAGGTGACGCTGAACATCCTGAACCTGGGCCAGGCCATCATCATCGCCGCGGGGCTGGCGATCGTGATGCTGATGGCCGCCTGGGGCGTGGCCGACGGCAGCATGACGGTGGGCAAGTTCGTGCTGGTGAACACCTACCTGATGCAGCTGTACCAGCCGCTGAACATGCTCGGCTTCGTCTATCGCGAGATCAAGCAGGGGCTGACGGACATGGAGCAGCTGTTCCGCCTTCTCTCGCTGCACCAGGAAGTGGCCGACAAGCCCGGCGCGCCGGCGCTGGCCGCCCCTGCCTCGGGCCGCCAGGGCGAGGTGGTGTTCGACGACGTGCGCTTCGGCTACCAGCCCGAGCGCGAGATCCTGAAGGGCCTGACCCTGCGCGTGCCCGCCGGCGGGAGCCTGGCCATCGTGGGGCCGACCGGCGCGGGCAAGAGCACGATCAGCCGGCTGCTGTTCCGCTTCTACGACGCGACATCGGGCCGCATCCTGATCGACGGGCAGGACATCCGCGACATCACGCAGGACAGCCTGCGCGCGGCGATCGGCGTGGTGCCGCAGGACACGGTGCTGTTCAACGACACCATCCGCTACAACATCGCCTATGGCCGCCCCGGCGCCACGCAGGACCAGATCGAGCACGCCGCCCGGCTGGCCCAGGTGCATGATTTCGTGCTGCGCCTGCCGGACGGCTACGACACACGGGTGGGCGAGCGCGGGCTGAAGCTGTCGGGCGGCGAGAAGCAGCGCGTGGCGATCGCGCGCACCATCCTGAAGGACCCGCCAATCCTGATCCTGGACGAGGCGACCAGTGCGCTCGACACCCGCACGGAGCAGGAGATCCAGGCCGCGCTGCGCGCCGTTTCCAGCACGCGCACCACGCTGACCATCGCGCACCGGCTTTCGACCGTGGTGGATGCCGACGAGATCATCGTGTTGGACCAGGGCCGCGTGGTGGAACGCGGCAGGCATGCGGAGCTGGTGGCGCTGGGCGGCACCTATGCCCATATGTGGGCGATGCAGGCGGAGCAGCAGGCCGAGGATGCGGGGGCGAAGTAAGGAAGGGTCTTCTTTTTTCTGAAGAAAAAACAAGCAAAAAAGACTTTCCCCTCTTTTGCCCGCGCCAGCCCGGGCGCAAAACGGATAAAAGTTTTGGGGCTGGCCTAGATAGCGAAGAAAGGCTATCTAGATCAGATGGTTACGTCACGTCGGCGGAGCCGCCTCCCGGTTGTTAGCCAGGAGGCTCTTGTTAGGCATTTTGTGGCTGGCACACCGGCTCGAACCG
>CANHCJ010000333.1 GCA_947458025.1 Rhodospirillales bacterium
CGCCAGGCAATGGCACGGATGGCTTGCCCGCGCGCGCAGCCGGCGTAGTCTGGGCGCCTCACGCGGCGGCCAGGGAGTTCACTGCCATGAAACCACGCATCGCCTTCATGGGCGCGGGCGCCGTTGGCGGCTATGTCGGCGGGCATCTGCACCGCGCCGGGCACGACGTGGTGCTGATCGATGCCTGGCCGGAGCATGTGGAGGCGGTGCGCGCGAAGGGGCTGCACCTCACCGGCATGACGGAGGAGGAGAACGTCGTTGCCCATCCGCCGATCATCCACCTGACCGAGGTTCAGGACTTCAGCAAGCAGAAGCCGATCGATATCTGCTTCATCTCGGTGAAGTCCTACGACACCGAATGGGCGACCATGATGATGAAGCAATATCTCGCCCCCGGCGGGTTCATGGTCTCCTTGCAGAATTGCATCAATGAAGAACGCATCGCGAACGTCGTCGGCTGGGGCAGGGTGGTCGGCTGCATCGCCGCCGCCATCTCGGTGGACATGTACGAGGCGGGGAAAATCCGCCGCACCGTGCCGAAGGGCGGCGCCAACCACACCGTGTTCCGCGTGGGCGAGGTGCACGGGCGCGTCACGCCGCGCGCCGAGATGATCGCCGCGATGATCGCCGGCATCGACAGCGTGAAGGTGACGCAGAACCTGTGGGGCGAGCGCTGGTCCAAGCTGTGCCTGAACGGCATGCGCAACGGCGTCTCGGCCGCCACCGGCCTGGGCGGCAACGACATCGACCGCCACGACGCGATCCGCCGCTTCTCCATCCGCCTCGGCGGCGAGGCGGTGCGGGTGGGCCAGGCGCTGGGCTACCAGCTGGAGAAGATCGGCAAGCTGGAGCCGGAGAAGCTGGCCCTGGCCAGCGAGGGCAACGCGCAGGCGCTGGCGGAGGTGGAGGCGATCATGCTCGCCGGCACCAATGCCGCCGCCCGCAGCGACCTGCAGCGCCCCTCCATGGCGCAGGACATGCTGAAGGGCCGCCGCACCGAGATCGCCTTCATGAACGGCTTCATCGCCGAGAAGGCGGCCGAGATCGGCAAGCCCGCCGGCGCCCATGTGCGCCTCACCGAACTGGTGCAGGCGATCGAGCGCGGGGAGAAGCAGCCCGCGCCGGACCACCTGATGTCATGAGCCAGCCGGTTCGCTTCTTCGAGGACTTCACGCCCGGCCTGGTGCTGGAGGGCGGTGATTTCGAGATGACGGAGGAGGAGATCCTCTCCTTCGCCCGGCGCTACGACCCGCAGCCATTCCACCTGGACCACGCGGCGGCGCGGGCATCGATGTTCGGGGAGCTGGTGGCTTCCGGCTGGAACACCGCGGCGGTGGCGATGCGGCTGATGGTGGACCATTTCTTCGGCGGCGGCGGTTCGATGGGCTCGCCGGGGATCGAGGAGCTGCGCTGGCCGAAGCCGGTGCGGGTGGGTGACCGGCTGCGGCTGCGCGCCACCGTGGAGCAGGCGCGGCTTTCGAAGAGCAAGCCGGACCGCGGGCTGGTGCATTTCCATACCGAGGTGCTGAACCAGGAGGACGAGGTGGTGATGAGCATGCGCGGCATGGCGTTCTTCCGGAGCCGGGCGGCATGATCGGCCACGGCCCCTTTCCCCGCCGCGCGCTGGCGGAGATCTTCTCGGCGAAGGACCGCGACCCCGCCCGCGGCATGGCCAGCGGCACGCCGACGGGGGAGGTGGTGGAGGTGGCGCTGCCGCCGCTGGGCCCCGGCGGGCGGTTGCTGGCGCAGTTGCCGCCGTGCACGCCGCCCGGCAACGCGGCCCTGGCCGACACCGCCTTCCGCAGCGTCCGGCCCTGGGTGTGCACCTTCCATGGCGTGAGCGTGCATGGCGATGGCGGCATCGTGTTCCGGCCCGGCTGCGTGGTGGCCGACACGCTGCTGCACGTGGTGCCGGAGCGCCAGGGCTGGGTGGAGCACGAGGGCCAGGTGGTGCTGCTGGGCGAAGGCCAGCCCGAGACGCTGTCCGGCACCTGGCTGAGCCTGCTGTGCGGCAGCCACTGGAGCCATTTCCACTGGCTGCTGGACGGGATCGGCCGGCTGGCGGCGATGGACGCGGCAACCATGGCCGGCGTGGCGGGCATCCTGGTGCCGGAGGGGCTGGAGCCCGCGGCGGAGGAGGCGCTGGCGCTCTGCGGCATCGGGCGCTGGCGCAACGTGCGGCGCGTGGGGCGGTTCGACACGCTGGAGGTGGAGCGCGTGCTGGTGCCATGGCGCATGGCCGACGGGTTCTTCCCGCACCCGGACCTGCAGGGCTTCCTGGACGGGCTGGTGCCGGAGATGCCGTTCAACCCCGACCTGCCGCGGCGCATCTGGATCGACCGGCGCGGCACCGAGCGGCGGCGGCTGGAGAACGAGGCGCAGCTGATCGCCCTGCTGGAGGGCGCCGGCGTGGTGCCGGTGGCGCTGGAGGGCATGTCCCTGGTGGAGCAGGCGGCCCTGTTCCGCCAGGCGGAGCTGGTGGTGGCGCCGCATGGCGCGGGGCTCGCGAACCTCGTGTTCGGGCGCGCGCCCTGCGCGGTGGTGGAGCTGGTGATGGACCGCTACCCGCATGCCGCCTTCCGCCGCCTTCCGCCGCCTTCCGCCGCCTTCCGCCGCCTCGCGGGGCTGGCGGGGCTCGACTATGACTGCGTGCCGGGGCTGGCGCTGCCGGGGCAGGAGGGGACCTGGGAGCACGATCTGCGCTGGGGCGTCTCGCCGCAGCTGCTGCAGCCGGTGGTGGCGGCGGCGTTGCAGCGGATCGCCTGATGCCGACAGGCATCGCGCGCGGCATGAGGGCCCGCGAATAGGGTCTGGACAGAGGGGGCCGGTTGGGCTGGGCTACGGCGCAGTACGAACCGGAGGCCGACGATGGACATCACCCCGCAGGCGCTGCTCGCCCGCCGCAACCAGGCGATGGGGGAGGGCACGCCGCTGTTCTACAACGAGCCGCTGCACCTGGTGCGCGGCGAGGGCGTGTACCTGTACGACCCCAGCGGCCGGCGCTATGTGGACATGTACAACAACGTGCCCTGCGTGGGCCACGCCAACCCGGCGATCGTGGAAGCGATGGTGCGGCAGCAATCCACGCTGAACGTGCACAGCCGCTACCTGCATGAGGGGATCGTTGAGTTCTGCGAGAAGCTCGCCGGGCTGCACAAGGGCAAGAACACCGCCGGCCCGATCGAGAGCGTGATCGTTTCCTGCTCCGGCACCGAGGCGAACGAGGTGGCGCTGCGCATGGCGCGCTTCGCCACCGGCAAGCAGGGCATCATCTGCACCGACGGGACCTACCACGGCAATTCGGAGCTGGTCTCCAAGCTCACGCGCCTGTCGCTGGGCAGCAACGCGGTGCCGGATGTGCGCAGCTTTCCGTTCCCGGAGACCTACCGGCCGATCCAGCAGGGCCTGTCGCAGGCGGAGCTGACGCAGGCCTATCTCGCGCGGCTGCAGGAGGCGATCGACAGCCTGAACGCCAGCGGCGAGGGCTTCGCCGGGCTGATCCTGTGCTCGATCCTGGCCAATGAGGGGCTGCCGGAGATCCCGGAGGGCTTCATGGAGCAGGCCAGCGACCTGGTGCACCGCAACGGCGGGCTGGTGATCTCGGACGAGGTGCAGGCGGGCTATGCGCGGCCGGGCAAGTGGTGGGGCTATGAGGTCACGGGCTTCAAGCCGGACATCGTGGTGACCGGCAAGCCGATGGGCAACGGCCTGCCGCTGGCGGCGACCGCGGCGAGCAAGGATCTGGTGGACATCTTCCGGGCCCGCACGCGCTACTTCAACACCTTCGCCTCCAGCCCGCTGCAGGCGGCGGTGGGCAGCGCGGTGATCGACTACATCGAGCGCGAGGGGCTGGTGGCCTCCGTGGCGGAGGTGGGGGCGCACCTGAAGACGAGCCTCAAGGCGCGCGCCAAGGCGCATCCGGCGATCGGGGATGTGCGCGGCGTGGGCCTGTTCATCGGCGTGGAGATGGTGAAGCCGGACGGCTCGGCGGATGTGGAAACCACGGTGGACGTGGTGAACCGGCTGAAGGACAAGGGCTTCCTCACCAGCAATGCCGGCATCTTCCGCAACGTGGTGAAGATCCGCCCGCCGCTGGTGTTCCGGCGCGAGCACGCCGACGCGTTCCTGGCGGCGTGGGACGAGGTGATCGCGGCGCTGCCGAACTGATACCGGCCGGCCTTGATGGTGACCCATCAAGAATGGGTCAACGCGGGCCGGCACCAGTCCTTGCCGGGCGCGCGGCCAGCGGCCAGCCCCGCGCGCGATACCGGCGCGGCGGCTTCAGAACGAAATGGCGTTGAAGGCGTTCACCAGCCTGCTGGTGAGTGCGGAGAAGGTGCTGGCGATGGTGAGCGCCAGGACGCCGGCGATG
The DNA here is from genome assembly GCA_947458025.1 of Rhodospirillales bacterium. GTDB lineage: Bacteria > Pseudomonadota > Alphaproteobacteria > Acetobacterales > Acetobacteraceae > CAMDGX01. Next base: position 4,373 of record CANHCJ010000333.1, read on the forward strand.
ATGCCGTATTCCATGGCGGTGACGCCCTTGCGGTCGGTTCGGAGCCCTGTCAGCAGGCTACCCAAGGTCGACATGGTTCCTCCAATCCTGCCCCGCGGTGCGGCAACGCACGGTTGCACAAGCCGATGCCGGGCACACGCAGACATATAGTCGAAACTTCTTACGGAACCCCTACACCGGTGCCGATGTCATGCGTCGGTCCGGCGTGGAGGGCGCGCAGCGGCAGGACCACGGGCAGGCCGTCGGGGCCGGGCTGGATCGCCACCTCCACCCCGTAGGCGAGGCGCAGCAGGGCCGGTTGCAGCACCTCGGCCGGGCTGCCGGTGGCCAGCAGGCGGCCCGCGTGCAGCAGGGCGAGGCGGCCGGCGAAGCGGGCGGCGGCGTTGAGGTCGTGCAGCACGGCGATGGTGGTGAGGCCGCGGCGCGCCGTGGCGGCGGCCAGCAGTTCCAGCACGTGCAGCTGGTGGGCGATGTCGAGCGCGCTGGTCGGCTCGTCCAGCAGCA
>CANHCJ010000334.1 GCA_947458025.1 Rhodospirillales bacterium
CCTGGCGCGTCACCGCCCCCCTGCGCGCCGCCGCCCGGCTGTTCCGCCGGGGCTGATGCCCGGGGCTGGCCGGCGGCCGCTCGCTGGTCTGCGGGCGCTTCTTGGTTGCTTCATCGTGCTATTCCGATGAAGGCGGTGCCACCACCCCGGTGATCCCGGAATGCGCCGGCGGATCGCTGGCCGGAAAGCTCTCCCGGCCCGCCTCCCCCACCTTGTCCCTCGCCTGGCGGTCCGCCGTGCCATCGGCCTGGTCGGATTTGTGCTCCGGCGCGCCCCCCTGCGCCGACCCGCCCGAAGCCGCGTTCGGGCCCATGCCCTGCGCGCTCCCCTGGATCGGGATCCGCCCGCTCCCCTGCGCCTGCGCCGGCCGCGGCAGCGCCACGTGCAGCACGCCCTTGTCGAACCGCGCCTGCACCTGCCCCGCCTCCGGCGCGAAGGGCAGCCGGAAGCTGCGCTGGAACCGGCCGAAGCTGCGCTCGCGCATGTGCCGGCCGCCCTCGGCCTGCTCCCGCTCGTCGCGCTTCTCGCCCGACAGGGTGAGCAGGTCACCCTCCAGCCGCAGGTCGATGTCCGCCTCGGCCATGCCCGGCAGTTCCGCCGTGAGGTCCAGCCCGTCTGCCGTCTCGTGCATGTCGAGGTCGGGCGCGAACCCGCCCAGCCCCACGCGCGCCGGCGCGGTGCGGAACACCTCGTCGAACACCCGGTTCACCTCGCGCTGCAACACGCTGAAGGGATCGCCCGACCCGAACAACCGCGACACCATGGTACCATCTCCGCACACTCACTGCGGAGGCAACGCGAAGCCTGCCCTCGGGTTCAGACCTTCCGGATGAACTCCACGCCGCCCATCCAGGGCACCAGCGCCGCCGGCACCCGGATCGACCCGTCCGCCTGCTGGTGGTTCTCCATCACCGCGATCAGCGCGCGGCCCACCGCCACGCCGGAGCCGTTCAGCGTGTGCACGAAGCCGCCCACCTTGCCCTCGGCGTTGCGGAAGCGCGCGTTCATCCGCCGTGCCTGGAAGTCGCGCGTGTTGGAACAGGAGGAGATCTCGCGCCACGCCTGCTGGCCCGGCAGCCATACCTCGAGGTCGAAGGTCCGCACGGCGCCGAAGCCGGTATCGCCGCTGGAGAGCACCACGCGCCGGAACGGCAGTTCCAGCAGCTCCAGGATCTTCTCGGCGCAGGATGTCATGCGTTCCTGCTCCGCCGCGCTGTGCTCCGGATGGGCGATGGAGACCAGCTCCACCTTGCGGAACTGGTGCTGGCGCAGCATGCCGCGCGTGTCCCGCCCCGCGGCACCCGCCTCGCTGCGGAAACAGTCGGTCAGCGCGGTGAGGCGGATGGGCAGCCGCGCCTCCGGCACGATCTCGCCGGCCACGGTGTTGGTGAGCGGGATTTCGCTGGTGGCGATCAGCCAGCGGCCGTCGGTGGTGCGGAAGCTGTCCTCGGCGAACTTGGGCAGCTGGTTGGTGCCGAACATGGTGGCGTCGTTCACCAGGAAGGGCACGGTATGCTCGGTGTAGCCGTGCTGGCCGGTATGGGTATCGAGCATGAACTGCCCCAGCGCCCGCTCCAGCCGCGCGAGCCCGCCGCGAAGGATGGTGAAGCGGCTGCCGGCCATCTTGGTCGCCGTCTCGAAATCCATCATGCCCAGCGCCTCGCCGAGCTCGAAATGCTGCCTCGCCGCGAAGCCGAGGTCGCGCGGCGCGCCCACCTGCTTCAGCACCACGTTCGCCGTCTCGTCCGGCCCGTCCGGCACGTCGGCGTCGAGCACGTTGGGCAGGGCGGCCAGCGTGTCGAAGATGGCGCGGTCCAGGCCGGCGACCTTCTTCTCCAGCGCCTCCATCTCCGCCCGCTTGGCGGCCACCTCGGCCTCCAGCGCGGCGCTGTCCTCGCCCTTGCGGCGCGCCTCGCCGATGCGCTTGGAGAGCGCGTTGCGGAAGGCCTGGATCTCCTGCAGCGCCGTCTGCGCCGCCCGGCGCTCGGCGTCCTGGGCCAGGATCGGGGCCGAGACGGGGGCCAGGCCACGGCGGGCCATGGCGGCGTCGAACAACGCCGCGTCGTCGCGAAGGGTACGGATGTCGTGCATGTCGGTTCCCCGGAAGGGGCGGCGGCAGGCCGCTGGGATGGGAAGCTTAGCGCAGGATCGGACGGATCAGCGAAGCGTCACGATCGCGCTGCCGCCGCAAGCCCCGCACCCGGGCTGGTCAGCGGCGCGCCCTTGCCGCACAGCGCGGCCGCCCCCGCCATGGAGGCCTGGGCGAAGGCCACCACCTCGGCCCCCTTGGCGAACAGCGCATCGGCGGCCTCGGCGATCAGCCGGTTGTAGGCGGCCACGTCGCCGGCGCGGAACGCATCCCACGCGCCGGGGGCGATGTGCATGGCGATGGCAACCTCGGTGCCGTCAGCCACGCGCTCGAACAGCGCCCGCGTCGGCTCCACCGTGGTCTGCACGGTGCACAGCACGTCCACCCGGCCCTTGCCGGCCGCCGCGCGAGCCACCGCCGCGCTGGCCAGCGCCGCATCCACCCGCAGCACCGGCACCGGCGCCAGCAGGTCGGCGCGCTCGGCCGCCGGGCCCACGGTGGAGCAGGTCAGCAGCACCGCATCCGCCCCGCCCGCCATCTCGCGCAGCAGCTCGGCCGCCTCGTCGCGGATCGCATCGGTCAGCCCGCCCTCGGCCTCCGCCCGCTTCAGCAGGTCCGGCCGCACCACGTGCGACAGCGAGACGCCGGGCAGCGACGACGCCGCCGCCTCGAACACCGGCACGTTGCTCTCCACGGTGTGCAGGCACGCGATGCGCATCAGGCGTCGTCCTCATTCACGGGCTTGGGTTCCACCAGCTTGGCGGCGATAATCGACAATTCGTAGAGCCCCATCAGCGGGATGGCGAGCCCGATCTGGCTCAGCGGGTCGGGCGGGGTCACGATGGCGGCGAAGACGAAGATGCCCACGATGGCATAGCGCCGCGCCGCCTTCAGCCCCTTGGACGACACGATCCCCACCTTGGCCATCAGCGACAGCGCCACCGGCATCTGGAAGGCGATGCCGAAGGCGAAGATCAGCTTCATCACCAGGTCGAGATACTCGCCCACCTTGGCTTCCAGCTGGATCGGCACGCCGCCGGGCGTGGCGGGCGTTTCGAAGCTGACGAAGAACTTGAAGGCGGCCGGGAAGATGAAATAGTACGCCAGCGCCGCGCCCAGCAGGAACATCACCGGCGAGGCGATCAGGAACGGCGCCAGCGCCCGCTTCTCGCTGCGGTAGAGCCCCGGCGCGATGAACAGCCACACCTGGTGCGAGATGATCGGGAACGAGATGAACAGCCCGCCGAAGATCGCCACCTTCAGGTAGGTGAAGAACGCCTCGGTCAGCGCCGTGAAGATCAGCCGCCGCTGCTCCCCGCCCGACTTCTCCATCAGGATGTCGATCAGCGGCTGGGCCAGGAAGGCATAGATGTGCTGCGAGAGGAACCAGCAGCCGATCACCGCCACCAGCAGCGTCGCCAGCGACCACATCAGCCGCCGGCGCAGCTCGATCAGGTGATCGAGCAGGGGCATCGGCTTGTCGTCGATCGTGTCTTCTTTCTCGGTGACGGCCACGTCCTGATCCTGCGGTCTAGGCGCCGACGAGCGGCGGGCGGGAAGTGGCCGGCGGAAGGAAATCCGGCATCGGCGGCGGGTTGGCGATGGAGGGCGGAATGAAGGCGGGCAGGCCGTCGTCCGGCGGCGCCAGCTCGGCCGCCGTCACCGGCACCGGCTCCTCCGGCGGGGGCAGGTCGATCGGCGTGTACGACGTGGGCTCGGCGGGCGTGAGCGGCTGGGCGCGGTCCTTGAACGGGTCGTCGAAGGCCGAGCGGATCGTGCCGTCCTTGTCGATCTCTTTCTCGATCGCGCCCTTGATGTCGAAGTTGCGGATCTCGTTGATCTGGTCGCGGACCTTATCCAGCTCGGCGTCCTTGACCATGTCGTCCACATGGGTGCGGAACTCGCTGGCCATGCTGCGCGCCTTGCGCACGAAGTCGCCCACGGACTTGATCGCCTTGGGCAGGTCCTTCGGGCCGATGACGAGCAGCGCCACCACGCCGATCACGGCGAGTTCGGACCATGCGAAATCAAACATGGCGGCAACCGGTCATGCGCAGCGTGCGTGGCATCGGCGAAGGGGTTCTCCTGCGGCGGTTTGCTAGCAGGAAACCGGGCGCCTGGGAAATTGCCATGCGTTCATGCCGGGTCCTCCGCGGGCGGCGCATCGGCCCCCTCGGCGGCCGGCGCGGGGGGCTCGATCGGCAGCGTGGCCGGCTCCACCAGCAGGTCCTCGCGGCGCGGCAGGTCGCGCAGCTGCTGCAGCCCGAACTGGGAGAGGAAGGCCGGCGTGGTGCCCCACAGCGTCGGCCGGCCCGGCGACTCCTTGCGGCCGCGCGGCGCCACCAGGCCCGCCTCCAGCAGCTGGTCCAGCGTGCCCTGGCCGAGGGCCGCGCCGCGCAGCTCCTCGATCTCCGGGCGGGTGACGGGCTTGTGGTAGGCGATGATCGCCAGCGTCTCCATCGCCACGCGCGGCAGGCGGCGCGGCACCTGCACCACGCGGCGCAGCCGGGGTGCGAGGTCGGGCGCGGTGCGGAACTGCCAGCCGCCGCCCACCTCCACCAGCTCCACCCCGCGCCCGGCATAGCGCTCCCGCAGGGCGGCCAGCACGGCATCGGAATCCGCCCCGTCGGGCAGCAGCTGGCCCAGCTGGCGGGCGGTGACCGGGGCGGTGGCGGCGAAGATCATCGCCTCTGCCAGCCGCAGCAGCGCGTCCATGTCCACCGGGTCCGAATCGGGAACGGCCGAGTCTGCGGGGAGCGATTCGGGATCAGGCATCGGGTCG
>CANHCJ010000335.1 GCA_947458025.1 Rhodospirillales bacterium
CCCCCAGGGCCAGGTCGTCACCGCAACCCCCGCCGGCACCCCCGCCGGCCCCGCCGCCGCCGCCACCTCCACCGTCCCGCGCGAGGTCCCGCGCCTGCAGATCGAGGGCGCGCGCGTCCAGGGCAGCATCTCCCTCCTCGGCGCCCGCATCGACGACCTGGTGCTGAAGGGCTACCGCACCTCCGTCTCCCCCACCGCCCCCCTCGTCCGCCTGCTCGAGCCCCGCTCGGAGCGCGACCCCTACTACATCCAGGTCGGCTGGTCCGCCGACCCCGGCACCACCGCGAAGCTGCCCGACAGCGACACGCTCTGGACCGGCACCGGCACCGTCTCCTCCACCTCCACCGCCACGCTCTCCTGGAACAACGGCCAGGGCCTCACCTTCGAGATCGAGATCGGCCTCGACGCCGACTACATGTTCACCCTCACCCAGCGCGTCCGCAACGCCACCGGCGCGCCCGTGGCGCTGCACCCCTGGGCCCGTATCCGCCGCGACACCATGCCCAAGGTGGAGGGCTACTACATCCTGCACGAAGGCATGCTCGGCATCCTCGACGAGCGCCTGAAGGAAATCACCTACGACGGCGCCAAGTCCGACGGCGAGAAGAAGGCCGGCGTCGCGCTCGAACAATCCGCCACCGGCGGCTGGCTCGGCTTCACCGACAAATACTGGCTCACCGCCATCATCCCGGACCAGAAGACCGTCAACCTCGCCGCCGTCCGCCACATCAAGGAAGCCGGCGCCGACCGCTTCCAGGTCGATTTCGTCGCCAAGGAAGCCGTCCCCGCCCCCGCCGGCGGCGCCTCGGCCACCACCTGGCGCGCCTTCGCCGGTGCCAAGGAAGTCCACGTCCTCGACCGCTACGAGGACAATCTCAACGTCACCTGGTTCAGCTACGCGGTGGACTGGGGCTGGTTCTTCTACATCACCAAGCCCTTCTTCTACGCCATCGACTGGTTCTTCCAGCTCACCGGCAATTTCGGCGTCGCCATCCTCGTCTTCACCCTCATCATCAAGCTCGCCTTCTTCCCGCTCGCCAACAAATCCTACCGCTCGATGAGCAAGATGAAGCTGCTCGCCCCGAAAATGACCGCGCTCCGCGAGCAGTACAAGGAAGAGCCGCAGAAGCTCCAGCAGGCGATGATGGAGATGTACCGGGCGGAGAAGGTGAACCCCGCCTCCGGCTGCCTGCCCATCCTCATCCAGATCCCGGTCTTCTTCGCGCTCTACAAGGTGATCTTCACCACCATCGAGATGCGCCACGCCCCCTTCTTCGGCTGGATCAAGGACCTCTCCGCCGTCGACCCCACCAACATCTTCAACCTCTTCGGCCTGCTGCCCTTCGACCCCGGCCAGTTCAGCCCCTTCCTCCACCTCGGCATCTGGCCGCTCTTCATGGGCGTCACGATGTGGGCCCAGATGAAGCTGAACCCCGCCCCGCCCGACCCCATCCAGGCCAAGATCTTCGCCTGGATGCCGGTGCTGTTCACCTTCATGCTGGCCTCCTTCCCCGCCGGCCTGGTGATCTACTGGACCTGGAACAACGTCCTCACCATCGCCCAGCAATGGCTCATCATGCGCCAGACCACGCTGGAAAAGCCCGGGGCGGCCCGCGTGTGAGCCCGTACTTGGGAAAACGCGCTTGAACCCAGCCACCCGCACGCCGGAGGAGGAAGCCGCCTGGCTCGAAGCCGGCCGCCTCCTCTTCGCCGGCGAATGCCAGTTCTTCTTCGCCGCCCAGCAGCTCGATAAGCTGCCGCCGCCGAACCTGCCCGAAATCGCCTTCGCCGGCCGCTCCAACGTCGGCAAGTCCTCGCTGGTCAACGCGCTCACCGGCCGCAACAGCCTCGCCCGCGCCTCCAATACCCCCGGCCGCACCAAGCAGCTCAACTTCTTCAACCTCGCCGACCGCCTCGTGCTGGTCGACATGCCCGGCTACGGCTACGCCCAGGCCGAACGCCGCGTGAAGGAAGACTGGCAGGGCCTCATGTTCGAATACCTGCGCGGCCGCCCCACCCTGCGCCGCGTGGTCCTGCTGCTCGATGCCCGCATCGAGATCAAGGAATCCGACCTCGCCGTGATGGACCTGCTGAACCGCGCCGCCGTCACCTACCAGCTCGTCCTCACCAAGGCCGACGCGGTGAAGCCCGCCGCCCTGGAACGCAAGCAGGAAGAGGTCCAGGCCCTGGCCCGCAAGCACCCCGCCGCCTACCCCGCCATCGCCACCACCAGCAGCGAAACCGCCCTCGGCATCCCCGAACTCCGCGCGGAACTGGCAACGCTGGCAGAGCCCGACTAGGGCGCACTTCGGCGCGCCATCCCTCTCCCCGCGCGCTCTCAAGCCCAAGCAAGAAACACATGGAGACGGAGAGACGAAGAGAAGGAAGGAGCAGGCGACACTCTCCCTTGCTTCTCTCCGTCTCTCCGTCTCCATGTGAACCTAGCCTTGCTTCCTTCAGCGCCGCCGCCTGGCACCCGCCCCCTCCTTGACCCCGCCCAAACTCCGCCCCACAAGGCCCGCCGAATACGCCCGCAAGAGGACGCCAGCATGACCGACTCCGCCCAGCGCAGCGCCGAGGAGCAGGCGCGCATCCTCGCCCACGCGCTGCCCTTCCTGCGCCGCTACGCCGGCGCCACCATCGTGGTGAAATACGGCGGCCACGCCATGGGCGAGGAACACCTGGCCGAGATGTTCGGCAGCGACATCGCCCTCCTCAAGCAGGTCGGCATCAACCCCGTCGTCGTCCACGGCGGCGGCCCGCAGATCAACGCCATGCTCAAGAAGCTGGACGTGAAGTCCACCTTCATCGACGGCCTGCGCGTCACCGACCAGGCCACCATGGACGTGGTCGAGATGGTCCTCGCCGGCACCGTCAACAAGCACGTCGCCGGCCTCATCAACCGCGCCGGCGCGCTCGCCGTCGGCATCTGCGGCAAGGATGGCGGCCTCATCACCGCCGAGAAGGCCCGCCGCACCCGCAAGAACCCCGAAACCGGCGCGCTGGAGGAAATCGACCTCGGCTTCGTCGGCGACCCCTCCCACGTCGATGTCCGCGTCATCCACGCCCTCACCGGCGCCGGCCTCATCCCGGTCATCTCCCCGGTCGGCGTCGGCGCCGACGGCCAGACCTACAACATCAACGCCGACACGGTCGCCGGCGCCGTCGCCGGCGCGCTTGGCGCCATGCGCCTGCTGATGCTGACGGATGTCCCCGGCGTGCTCGACAAGAACAAGACCCTCATCCCCGAGATGACCCTGTCCGACGTGAAGGCCCGCCTCGAAGACGGCACCATCACCGGCGGCATGATCCCCAAGGTCGAGAACTGCACCGACGCCGTCCAGCGCGGCGTCAAGGGCGCCGTCATCCTCGACGGCCGCCAACCCCACGCCTGCCTGCTCGAACTCTTCACCGAAGGCGGCTACGGCACTCTCATCCGCCCGTAGGGTGGAACGCCGAAGGCGGTTCCACCAACCGCGGAGCAAGCAAGCGGTTCTTTTTTGAAAAAAAGAACCAAAAAACTTTTGCCCTTTTGATGCGGCCCCTCCGCATCAAAAGGGGAAAGTTTTTTTGCTTCTTTTTCTTCAGAAAAAGAAGACCCTTGCTTACTCCTTGATCCCCGCCAGCCGCAGCCCGCGCACATAGTGCTCGCGGTCCTCGGCGCGCTCGAACGGGCTCGCCTGGGTGAACCGGCTGATGCTGAACTCCGGTTCGATCTCCAGCAGCCGCGCCCGCACCGCATCGGCCTCCTGCTTCTGGCCGAGATGGCCGAGGGCGGCGAGATACGGCTTGCACGCCGCCGAGAAGGCCGGGTTCATCTGGCTCACCTCGCGCCCGATCTCCACCGCCTGCTCGTGCTGGCGCTTCAGCAGGGCGATGATGATCCGCGCGGTGTCGTAGAAATAGGCCTGCGGGTCGAACGGCGAGAGCTGCTTGTAGCGCGCCACCCGGCGCTCGGCCTCCGGCAGGTCGCCCAGGTAGGCGAAGGCCACGCCGGAGAGGTTCCAGGCCATCGCCAGGTTCGGGTTCAGCATCAGCGCCCGCTCATGCAGCGCGATCGCCTCGCGCAGCCGGTGGTGCAGGAAGGCCCGCACATGGCCGGCGATGGTCAGCGCCTTGGCGTCCTGCGGATCGAGCGTGATGGCGCGCTCGGCCAGCCGCCCGGCCTCCGCCATCGCCTCCGCCGGCGCCTCGGCCCAGCCCTGGCCCACCAGGAACATCAGCCAGTAGGCGTACCAGGCATGGCCGGCGGCATAGTCCGGCTCCAGCTCCACCGCCCGGCGCAGCAGGTCGCCGGCTTCCAGGAACAGCGGCTTGTCCAGCCGGCTGATCAGCGGCATGGCGCGCAGCACCAGGTCGTAGGCGTTCGCGTCGTGCGACGGGCGCGAGGTGACGCGCTGCGATTCGATCAGCAGGATCTCGGGGTCGATCTGCGCCACCACCTCGGCGGCGATGTCGTCCTGCAGGGTCAGCAGGTCGTCGGCCGCGCGGTCGAAGCGCTGGCTCCACACCACCTGGTTGCCGGCCCGCAGGTCCAGCAGGCGCAGGTTGATGCGCAGCCGCTCGCCCACGCGCTGGATGGTGCCGTCCAGCAGGAAGTGGATGTCGAAGGCGCGGCGGATCTGCATCTCGTCGCGCGTCTGCGTGGCGTAGCGGGCCAGCGAGCTGGAGGAGACCAGGAACATCCAGCGGAAGCGCGCCAGGGCAGAGGTGATCTCATCGGCCAGGCCGGTGGAGAGGTGGTTCTCCGATTCCGTGGTGCCGATCATCTGCAGCGGCAGCACGCCCACGCGCGCGCCGCCGCGGGTTGTGGCGCGGGTCTCGCCGCGGTCCATCGCGCCGCGCTCGCGCGCCTCGGGCCG
>CANHCJ010000336.1 GCA_947458025.1 Rhodospirillales bacterium
GACCTTCGTGGAGCGGCCGATCTCCGCGGTGTGCCTGGGGCTGGCGGTGCTGCTGCTGATCTCGCCGCTGCTGCCGATGTTCAACAAGCAGCGCAAGCAGCTGGCCACCGAGGAGAGCTGAGGCGCGGGCCGGGATGGCCGGTCATTCCGGGGTGGCGGGGTTCGGTTCCTCGAGGGGCTGAAACGCCAGCGTGAAGGCGGTGCCGTCGCTGCCGGTGCGGACCGCGATGGTGCCGCCGATGGCCTGCATCGTCTTCTGCGAGATCGCCAGCCCCAGGCCGGTGCCCTTGCCGGCGGGCTTGGTGGTGAAGAACGGGTCGAAGATGCGGCTGACGACCTGGGCGGGGATGCCCGGGCCGGTATCCGCGACGGTGAGCTCGATGCTGTCCCCGTGCCGGGCGGCGCGGATATCGACCCGGCGGAGCGGGCGATCCTCCAACGCGTCGCGCGCGTTCAGCAGCAGGTTGACCAGCACCTGCTCGATCTCGATGAGGCCGCCGACCACCATCGGCAGGTCGGCGGGAAGCGCCACCGCCACGTCGACATCGGCCTGGCGCAGGTTCTGGCCGACCAGTTCCAGCGCGCCGGCCACGGCATCGGGCAGCGCGGCGGCGCCGCTGGTGCTGGTGCCGCGGCTGAAGGCGAGCAGGTGCCGGATGGTCCGGCCGGCGCGGGCGGCGAGGGTGCTGATCCGGGCGAGCTTCTCGCGGGCGTCCTCCCGCGTTTCGGGGTCGTCGGACTGCCGGAGCTTCAGCGCGGCGGTGTCGGCGGCGGCGATCATGGCCTGCAGCGGCTGGGCCAGCTCGTGGGCGATGCCGCCGGCCAGCTGGCCCAGCGTGGCCACGTTGCCCGCGATGGCCGCCTGGGCGCGCAGCTCCTGCGCCTCGGTGACGTCGACCACGACGCCGATGATTCGTGGCAGCACGCCATCCGCGTCGTGCACCGACATCGCCCGCATGTCGAGATGGCGGATCGCGCCTTCCGGGGTGCGGATGCGGAACGCCATCTGGTCGGCGCTGTCGTCCGGGCGGGTGCGCAGCTTCGCGAGCATCGCCATGACCTCGGCGCGGTCGTCGGGGTGCAGCAGGGCTTCCCATTCCTCACGCGTGGGGGGCGTGGCCTGTTCCGGCAGGCCGCAGATCGCCCACATGCGGTGCGACCAGCGCACCTGGCCGGTGCGGGTGTCCCGGTCCCAGACGCCTTGCGAGGCGGCTTCCGTGGCGAGGCGGAAGAAGGATTCGCTTTCCTGCAGGGCGCGCGTGGCCAGCACCCGCTCGGTGATGTCGGAGGCGATGCCGGTGATGCGCACGACGCGCCCGGCCGCATCGCGCAGCGCCACGGCGCGCAGGCTGAGATGGCGGATGGAGCCGTCCGGGCGGACGACGCGGTACTCGCCCTCGGCCTGTTCGCCTGGGTTGGTGCGCAGGCCTTCGATGAACGCTGCCGCCTGGATGCGGTCCTCGGGGTAGACCGTGGCGATCACCTCCGCGTCGGAGGGGGGTGTCTCCCGCGGCGGCAGGCCGCGCAGGGCCCACATCTCCGGCGACCAGTGGCGCGTTCCGTCCGGCACCTGCCATTCCCACACCGCCAGCCCGGCCGCCTTGGTGGCAAGCTGGAACCGGGCCGCGCTGTCGCGCAGTTCCTGCTCGGCGCGCTTCTGCTCGGTGATGTCCTGGTTCACGCCGATGATCTTGCGCAGCGCGCCGGCATCGTCGTGTTCGGTGAAGGCGCGCGCCAGGATGTGGCGCACCGTGCCGTCGGGCCAGACGACGCGGAACTCGTATTGCGACACCTCGCCGCTGGCGCTGGTGGCATAGGACGCCATTCGTGCATGCAGCATGTCCCGGTCGTCCGGATGCACCGCGGCCATGGCCTCCCTCATTGTGGGCCTGCCCGGGCGGGGCGGGAGGCCGCGCATCGTGTACATGCGCTCGGACCATGCCCCGGTGAATTCTGGCAGGTTGATCCGGTAGATGCCGAGCGAGGCGGTTTCCGTGGCGAGGCGGAACGTCGCCTCCTTTTCCTGCAGGGCGGCCTCGGCGGCGCGCTGGTCGGTGATGTCCTGGTTGACGCCGAGGACCTGCAGCAGCCGCCCGGCCGCGTCGTGGATGGCGACGGACCGTGACAGCACCAGGCGCACGGTGCCGTCGGGGCGGATGACGCGGTACTCGGTTTCCGTTGCGCCGGGGCGCAACCCGTCGCGCTGGGCCTGCACCTGGGCGGCCATGCGGGCGCGGTCGTCGGGATGGGTGGTGGCGAGGATCTCCGCGAGGGTGATGGGGCTGTCCTTGGCGGGCAGGCCGCGGATCTCGCACATCCGGGCGGACCAGACGGACCCGCCGGTGGCCGGATCGTAATCCCACACGCCGAGCTGCGCCGTTTCGATGGCGAGGCGGAAGCGGGCCTCGCTGCGCATGATGAGCTGGTCGGCCATGCGCCTTGCGGTGACATCGATGTTGATGCCCACGACCTTCAGCAACGTGCCGTCTGGTGAGCGCCGCGTGATGCTGCGCGACAAGACGTAGCGCACCGTGCCGTCGGTCCAGACCAGGCGGTACTCGTGTTCCGTGATCCCGCCGTCGGGGTTGCCGAGTTGCTTGTGTCGGGCGCGCGTGGCGCTTGCGCGATCCTCCGGATGGACCAGGTTCTCGGCTTCGTCGAAGGTCGGGATGCCTTCGTGCGGTTGGAGGCCGCGCATCCGCCAGTTGCGCTCGGACCAGTAGCCGGTACCGTCCCGGGAATGGAATTCGAACACGCCGATATCGGCGGCGTCCACGGCCAGGCGCATGCGTGCCTCGCTGTCGGCGAGGGCCTGGGTGGCGCGCCGCGCCTCGGTGACGTCGGCGGAGATGCCGGTGATGCGCAGCGGGCGCCCGTCGGCATCGCGCATCGTGCGGCCCTGGCCGTGCAGGTGGCGGATCTCGCCGTCCGGGAGGCGGACGCGGTACTCGTAGTCGATCACGTCCTCGCCGGCGGCGATCTCGGCCCATGCCTTGTGCAGGATGCCGTGGTCCGCCGGCAGCACCACGGCCAGCAGTTCGCTGCGCTCCGGTGCGCCCTCGCGCGGCTCGAGGCCGAACATGCGCCACATGCGCGGCGAGATGGTGCGGCGGCCCGCCACGAGGTCGATGTCCCAGATGCCGAGATCGGCGGCCTCGCTGGCCAGGCGCAGGCGGGTCTCGCTTTCCTTCACCGCCTCGGCCGCGCGGCGGCTTTCGGTGACGTCGAGGTTGATGCCGAAGACGTGCAGCAGGCGGCCGTCGCTGTCGTGCCGGGTGATGGCGCGGGACATGATGTGGCGCACCGTTCCGTCCGGCCAGAGCACGCGATGCACGGCTTCGCTGGGGTTGCCATCCCGTTGCGCCCACATGCTGTGGGTCTTGGGCACCACCCAGTCGCGATCCTCCGGATGCACCATGGCGGCGGCCTCGGGCAGGGAGGGCGCCGTGGCCCGGGGTTCGCGCCCGCGCAGCCGCCACATCCGGTCCGACCAGTGGCCCACCTCACGGATCGGGTCGTATTCGAACACGCCCAGCGCTGCGGCTTCCACGGCAAGCCGCAGCCGGCTCTCGCTTGCTTCCAGTGCTTGCCGCGCCAGCACCGCCTCGGTTTCGTCGGCCAGGACGGCCACCACCCGGTCTGGCACCCCGGCGCTGTCGGTGACGAACCTGCGGCGGAGGTGAACGTGCCGGATCTCGCCGTCGGGCCGCACGATGCGATAGCGCACCGCCGGCGCCGGCGCGGCCGGCATGCTTTCCGGCCCGATCTCGCCTGGCCTGGCAGTGGCGAAAAGATGGGCGACCTGCTCGCGATCCTCCGGATGTACCAGACGGAGGTATTCCTCCACCTCGATCGCGCCGCCCGGCGCGCGGCCCAGGATGCGCCAGAGATGATCGTTGGCGCGGCCGACATTGCCCCTCAGGTCGCGCTCCCAGAGCCCCAGCCCGGCGATCTCCGTTGCCACGCCCAGGCGCGCGGCCTGGGTCTGCAGTTCCCGCTCAAGCTCGCGCTGGGGCGTGACATCCTGAAGGGTCAGGATCAGCTGGTCGTCGAGACCGGGAATGGCTTCGCGCATCATGCCCACGAGGCTGACATGGCGAATGCGGTCGCCGATCGTCATCTGCACGACCAGGCTGAAGGCGACTGCCTCGGCGCCGGCGCTGGTGACCAGTGCTTCCAGTGACTTCCTGTCGTCCTCGGCGAGGCTCTCGATCACCGAGTCCAAGGTGAGGGGGCGGTCCTTGGGCCAGGCGAGCAGCGTGCGCAGGTTGGGGGATGCCACGACGGTTGCGTCCCGCCAGGTGCGGCCCGGCGGGCGCGTGAGTTCCGCCACGGCGATGCCGCCCATGGCCTGGAACAGCCGGTCGCGGCGCAGGCGCAGGTCCGCGCCCAGGCGGGCGGCATCCTCGATGGGGATGGGGCCGGACCGGGCGCCGGTGGCGGCGCCGCGATAGGCGCGATGGATCGCGGCAGCGCCCGCCGCCGCGAGACCCAGCGAGGCCAGCACCATTGCAACGGCGATCCATGCCGTGCCGCCTGGGCCGAACGGAACACCCTGCAGCATGGAAGGGGCCGGCTGGGAGATGGCAACGAGCAGCCCGCTGCGCGGCGCCTGCGCGAAGGCGCTGGACTGGAGCTTGCCGTCGGGCCCGGCCCCGTCCGGCAGCATTCCGGCCTGGAGTGCGGCGTCGCGCCTTCCGGCCGCCGGCGGCAAGACGGCGCCGGGATCCCTGGACCACAGGTGGCGGCCTTCGCGGTCTGCGACGGCCACGACGTGCCACCGCCTGCCGGCGCCCTCCTCGCCGGCGGCCAGGAGGCTGTCGGCCGCCACGGCGACGTCAAGCCGCGCCATCCGCGCC
>CANHCJ010000337.1 GCA_947458025.1 Rhodospirillales bacterium
CGTCGCCCGATCATCTCACCCCGGGCCGTCGCCCGGCCACTTCGGCGCGGATCGCATCGGCCAGCTCCGGGTTGGCGCGGCGGATCTGCTGCACCCGCAGCGCCGGCCCGATCCCTTCCAGCGGCGCCATCTCCCAGCGTTCCAGGAACAGCAGGTCGTCGCGCGCGCTGCGGTCGCGGATTGCCGGCATCGCCCCTTGCAGCGCGCTGGTCACCGGCGCGGAGGGATCGATGGCAAACAAGGTCTCAGGCGTCGCGTCGTTCGGCATCTCAGGCACCACTCTCCTGTGGGGCGAACCCCCGGTCCGGCAGGAAGACGCGGCACAGCCCGCCGCGTTCCCTCACGCCCAAGGTCGACCCGCAGGAGTACCCGCACCAATGAAGGATTGGTGAACCGCGCAGCAAAACGCCGCCTGCCGGTCACGATCGCGGCAGCGACCGGGCGGCAGGCGGCGTGTCTCATTTCCTGGCGCGCGGCCGCCGGGCGGCCGCGCGCGCAGGCAGCGATCAGTAGCGGTACAGGTCGTGCTTGAACGGCCCGGCCACGGTGACGCCGATATACTCGGCCTGCGCCGGGGTCATCTTGGTCAGCTTCGCCCCCACCTTGGCCAGGTGCAGCGCCGCCACCTTCTCGTCCAGCGCCTTCGGCAGGGTGTACACCTGCTTCGCGTACTTGCCGGCCGGCGCGGTGTACAGCTCGATCTGCCCCAGCACCTGGTTGGTGAAGCTGGCGGACATCACGAAGCTCGGGTGCCCCGTGGCGTTGCCCAGGTTCACCAGACGGCCCTCGGACAGCAGGATCATCCGCTTGCCGTCCGGGAACACCACCTCGTCCACCTGCGGCTTCACGTTGTCCCAGGTGAAGTTGCGCAGCGCGCCCACCTGGATCTCGCTGTCGAAGTGCCCGATGTTGCACACGATGGCGCGGTGCTTCATGCGGCGCATGTGGTCCAGCGTGATCACGTCGATGTTGCCGGTGGCGGTCACGAAGATGTCGCCCAGGGCGGCGGCATCCTCCATGGTCGTCACCTCATAGCCCTCCATCGCCGCCTGCAGCGCGCAGATCGGGTCGACCTCGGTCACCATCACGCGGCAGCCGGCATTGCGCAGGCTGGCGGCAGAGCCCTTGCCTACGTCGCCGAAGCCGTTCACCACTGCCACCTTGCCGGCCATCATCACGTCGGTGCCGCGGCGGATCGCATCCACCAGGCTCTCGCGGCAGCCATAGAGGTTGTCGAACTTCGACTTGGTCACGCTGTCGTTCACGTTGATGGCGGGAACGCGCAGGGTGCCGGCCTTGGCCATCTCCCACAGCCGGTGCACGCCGGTGGTGGTCTCCTCGGTGATGCCGCGCACCTCGTCCAGCAGGTGCGGATACTTGTCGTGCATGATCTGGGTGGCGTCGCCGCCGTCATCCAGGATCATGTTCGGCTTCCACCCGTCGGGCCCCACCAGGGTCTGCTCGATGCACCACCAGAACTCCTCCTCGGTCTGCCCCTTCCAGGCGAACACCGGGGTGCCGGCCGCCGCGATCGCCGCCGCCGCATGGTCCTGGGTGGAGAAGATGTTGCAGGAAGACCAGCGCACGGTGGCGCCCAGGTGCTCCAGCGTCTGGATCAGCACCGCGGTCTGGATGGTCATGTGGATGCAGCCGACGATGCGCGCCCCGGCCAGTGGCTTGCTGGCGCCATACTCGGCGCGGATCGCCATCAGGCCGGGCATCTCGTCCTCGGCCATGGAAATCTCCTTCTTGCCCCAATCGGCCAGGGAGATGTCCTTCACCTTGTAATCCGCCATGCGGGTCGCTCCTGTGCTGTTGGCCGCACAGGTATAAGGATATCGTTATGTCTGCAAGTCCTCGATGAACCCGAACCCGGCGGACCAGCCATGCCAGCCCGCCGGACCGGCGTTAAGCCCGCTGCAACCCACCCGCCGGCGGCAGCGCCAGCGCCTGCAGCCCCGCGATCCCCGCCCCCATCGCCGCCTGCACCAGCACCAGCGCCACGCCGGCCCCGTTCGGCGAAACCCAGCCCGTGGCGAGCAGCAGCACGCTGTCCGCCGCCCACAGCAGGTTCAGCACCACCACCGCCAGCACCGCCCGCCGCGGCGGCACCGCCCGGCTCGCGCACCAGGCCAGGAACGCCACCCACGGCACCAGCACCAGCCCGGCCCCGCGCAGCAGCCCTTCCGGCAACCCCGTCGCCGGCGCCAGCGCCCCCGCCGCCACCAGCAACCCAACCGCCCCCACCGCGCACACCGCCGCATCCACGCCCAGCAGCACCCGCACATTCCGCAACAGCGTCATCGCCCGCACTCCCTTGCCCAGCGCACCCATCCGGTGCGCCCCCGCACCCTGGCCCCCGCCCCGGCCGCGCGTCGATTAAGCGCGAGGTAATGGAAACGCCGCCCGCCCCTGCCCTAGGCTCCCGCCATGATCCTCATGCACACGCAAACCCGCCCGATCGGCGACCTCCTGCGCGAATGGCGCCAGCACCGCCGCCTCAGCCAGCTCGCCCTCGCCCTCGATGCCGGCATCTCCACCAAGCACCTCAGCTTCCTGGAAACCGGCCGCTCCCGGCCCAGCCGCGACATGCTGCTCCACCTCGCCGAGCTTCTCGGCGTGCCGCTCCGCGAGCGCAACGCCCTCCTCCAGGCCGCCGGCTTCGCCGCCCTCTACCCCCAGCACGCCCTCTCCGACCCGGAAATGCGCGCCGCCCGCCAGGCCATGGAGACCATCCTCGCCGCGCACGACCCCTACCCGGCCCTGGCCGTGGACCGCCACTGGACGATCGTCGCCGCCAACCAGGCCACCCACCGCCTGCTCGCCGCCACCGTCGCCCCGCACCTGCTGGCGCCGCCCGCCAACGCCCTGCGCGCCAGCCTCCACCCCGAAGGCCTCGCCCCGCACATCGCCAACCTGCCCGCCTGGCGCGGCCACATCCTCGCCCGCCTGCGCCAGCAGATCGCCGCCACCGCCGACCCGGCACTCTCCGACCTGCTCCAGGAACTCGCCGCCTACCCCGGCGGCACCGACCACCCGAGCCCCACGGACTCCGGCCTCGTCGTCCCACTCCAGCTCCGCCTCGGCGACCAGATCCTGAGCCTGTTCGGCACCATCACCGTCTTCGGCACCCCGGTGGACATCACCCTGGCCGAACTCGCGCTGGAAGCCTTCTACCCCGCCGACGAAGCGACCGCCGCGGTGCTGCGGGGGATGAAGTAAGCATGTTCTTTTTTGAAAAAAAGAACAAAAAAACTTTTCCGACTTGGCACCCGCCCTAAAGTCGGGAAGTCTTTTTTGTTTCTTTTTTCTTCAGAAAAAAGAAGACTCTTCCTTACTTGGCCAAAGCCCCCACCAAATCCCGCCGCGAAACAACGCCCACCAGCGCCCCCTCCCGCAGCACCAGCACCCGCCGCACGCCTTCCTTGGCCATCAGCCCCGCCACCACCGGCAGCGCCGCGTCTTCCGGCACCCAGATTGGATCCGGCTGCATCACCTGCCCCACGCTGCGCCCGGCATCGCGCAGCGCGTTCATGTAGTCCGGCGCCAGCTCCACCTCGCCGGCCAGCTGATGCAGCCACCAATCCCGCTGCGGCGCCGGCGTCGCACCCGGCTGCAGCAGGTCCGCCTCGCTCACCAGCCCCACCACCACGCCGCCTTTCAGCACTGGCAGCGCCGAGACATGGTGATGCGTCATCAGCCGCGCCGCCTGCCGCAGCGTCGCCTCGGGGCCGACGGTCACCACTGTGCGCGTCATTACGTCGGCAGCACTCATTCGGTTCAGATCAGCCATGGGTCACCTCCACCCCCGATCCTGAACCGCCGCGCCCCCGCGCGCGTTGCGCTGGATCAAGCGCTCAATGCGCCTCGCCCCAGCTCCGCCCCTGCCCGGTCTCCACCACCAGCGGCACCGAAAGCGTTGCCGCCTCCTGCATCACCCCGCGCGCCAGCGCCGCCAGCCCCGCCGCCCCGGCCTCCGGCACCTCGAACAGCAACTCGTCATGCACCTGCAGCAGCATCCGCGCCCCGAGGTTGCTCTCCGCCAGCGCCCCCGGCAGCTTCACCATCGCCCGCTTGATGATGTCCGCCGCCCCGCCCTGCAGCGGCGCATTGATCGCCTGCCGCTCCGCATAGCCGCGCCGCGCCGGGTTCTTGTCCCCGATCCCCGGAATCCAGCACCGCCGCCCGAACGGCGTGAGCACGTAGCCGAGCTTGCGCGCCTCCTCCTTCGTCGCCTCCATGTAGTCGCGGATGCCCGGGTAGCGCCGGAAATACAGGTCGATATAGGCCTTCGCCTCGCCGGGCTCGATCTGCAGCTGCCGCGCCAGCCCGAAGGCGGAAATGCCGTAGATGATCCCGAAATTGATCGCCTTCGCCCGCCGCCGCGTCGCCCCGTCCATCCCGGCCATCGGCACCCCGAACACCTCGCTGGCCGTGCGCGCATGGATGTCCTCGCCG
This sequence comes from Rhodospirillales bacterium, assembly GCA_947458025.1. Lineage (GTDB taxonomy): Bacteria > Pseudomonadota > Alphaproteobacteria > Acetobacterales > Acetobacteraceae > CAMDGX01. Next base: position 4,459 of record CANHCJ010000337.1, read on the forward strand.
GCGGCGAAGCTCTCCTTCAGCTGCGGAATATCGGCCACATGCGCCAAAAGCCGCAGCTCGATCTGCGAGTAGTCCGCGGAAACCAGCACATGCCCCGGCTCCGCCACGAAGGCGCGCCGGATGCGCTGGCCCTCCTCCGTCCGCACCGGGATGTTCTGCAAATTCGGATCGGTCGAGGAAAGCCGCCCCGTGCTCGCCACCGCCATAGCATAGCTCGTGTGCACCCGCCCCGTGTCCGGGTTGATCTGCTCCACCAGCGCATCGGCATAGGTGGACTTAAGCTTCGCCAGCTGCCGCCATTCCAGGATGCGCGACGGCAGCTCGTGCCCCTGCTCCGCCAGCCCCTGCAGCACCCCGGCATCCGTGCCCCAGGC
>CANHCJ010000338.1 GCA_947458025.1 Rhodospirillales bacterium
AGGCCAAGCTCCGAAAGGTCGGTGAGCGCACCGTCGAAGGCCTCTGGTCCGCCATCGGGCGGATCATCGACACCTTCACACCCAACGAGTGCGCCAACTACTTCGCCGCAGCAGGCTATGATCCAGACTGATCGGCTACCGCTCTAGCGATCCGTTCACGGGCCAATTCCACCGAAAATCCAGACACCAACGCGGTTGTGAACAGATGGAGACTCGGCATGGCCAGAATTGCGGCCCGCCGACGCCAAATGTCTATTTGTGGAGACTTGGTGCGCGGATTTGTGCGCCGCGCCGGCCAGGAAGGGCGCCGGGGCGTCAGGCGCCGTCGGCGCGGGCCTGTTCCTCGGGTGTGCGCAGGGTCAGCGCCAGGGCGTGCAGCCCGGTGCGGAACTCGCCATCCAGCAGCGCGTGCACGGCGCGCGAACGGGCGATGCGGGTCTGGCCCTGGAAGGCGGCCGAGACCACCAGCACCGTATAATGCGTCTCCCCCGCCGGGCTCGCCCCGGCATGGCCGGCATGCAGCCGGCTGTCATCGGCCACGCGCAGCCGCACGGGGGCGAAGTGCTCGCGGATCAGGGATTCGATGCGGTCGGCGCGCGTTGTCATGGCGGAATGCAGATGGGCGCGGGGCCGCCCGCGGGCAAGCCGGCGCGCGGGCGGGGCCGGCATGCGGGCCGATTCGCAAATCCCCCTTCCCAAAGGCGCCATCTTTGCCCAAAAGCGGTGGGATGACCCGTCGTTCCCAGAGATCCCGGGCCTATGCGCCCGATCCGGGTGCGCCGGGCCGCGCGTGCGACATGCCGGACTGCACCGCAGCCGGCGAATACCGCGCGCCGCGCTCGCGCCAGGCGCTCAACGAATACTGGTGGTTCTGCCTGGAGCACGTGCGCGCCTACAACGCGTCCTGGGATTTCTACAAGGGCATGTCCCCGGCCCAGATCGAGGCCCAGCTGCGCGCCGACACCTCCTGGCAGCGCCCCTCCTGGCCGCTCGGCCGGCTCGGCAGCGGCGGCCTGCCGGAGGAGGCGCTGCGCGACCCGCTCTCGATCCTGTCCGCCCTGCACGCCAAGCCGCAGCGCGCCAAGGCCGACAAGGCGCCGCAGGAACTGCGCGAGCCGCTGGCCACGCTGGGCCTGGGCTGGCCCGTCACGATGGAGCAGCTCAAGCTGCGCTACCACGAGCTTGCCAAGCGCCACCATCCGGACGCCAACAACGGCGACCGCGGGGCCGAGGAACGGCTCAAGACCATCAACCTTGCCTATGCCACGCTGCGCGGGAAGCTTGCCTCCGAGCCGCGCATGGCGGCGGCGGGCTGAACGCTGCTAGTCTGTCCCGATACGGTGCACGGGCATCCGCCCGGGCGCGCCGCCCATGGCTACACATCGCCGAAACCCGGGAGTATCCTCCCCGGAAACATCAGGATTGCTGGCCTATGAACCAGGTTGCCGCCTCCGACCGCCCCGCGCCGACGTCCGCCATCGACATGCCGGACACCACCGTGAACGCCCGCGAGGTGTTCGGGATCGACAGCGATCTCCAGGTGCCGGCCTTCTCCACCCGCACCGAGCACGTGCCCGAGCTCGACCCGACCTACCGGTTCGACAAGGAAACCACGATGGCCATCGTGGCGGGCTTCGCCTTCAACCGCCGCGTGATGATCCAGGGCTACCACGGCACCGGCAAGTCGACGCACATCGAGCAGGTCGCCGCCCGCCTCAACTGGCCCTGCATCCGCGTCAACCTCGATAGCCACATCAGCCGCATCGACCTGATCGGCAAGGACGCCATCGTCCTCAAGGACGGCAAGCAGGTCACCGAGTTCCGCGAGGGCATCCTGCCCTGGGCCCTGCAGCACGCCTGCGCCCTGGTGTTCGACGAGTACGACGCCGGCCGCCCGGACGTGATGTTCGTGATCCAGCGCGTGCTGGAGGTGGAAGGCAAGCTCACCCTGCTCGACCAGAACAAGGTGATCCGCCCGCACCGCAGCTTCCGCCTGTTCGCCACCGCGAACACCGTGGGCCTCGGCGACACCACCGGCCTGTATCACGGCACCCAGCAGATCAATCAGGGCCAGATGGACCGCTGGAACATCGTCTCCACCCTGAACTACCTGCCGCACGGCCAGGAGACCGAGATCGTGATGGCGAAGATGGGCATGGAGCCCACCGACGCGAAGGGCAAGAAGCAGATCGAGAGCATGGTGGCGCTGGCCGACCTCACCCGCGCCGGCTTCATCAACGGTGACATCTCCACCGTGATGTCGCCCCGCACCGTGATCACCTGGGCCGAGAACACCCGCATCTTCAACGACGTGGGCTTCGCCTTCCGCCTGTCGTTCCTCAACAAGTGCGACGAGGCGGAGCGCCAGACGGTGGCCGAGTACTTCCAGCGCTGCTTCAACGCCGAGGTCGCCACCGGCGCCTTCATGAAGCGCTGAGGCTCTGGCGCAGTCAGGAAGCAAGGATTCCCACATGAAGACGGCGAGACGGGGAGAAGAAAGGGCCGGGCCTGATCTTCTCCCTGTCTCACCGTCTCCATGTGAAACTGATGCCGTGGGACCGCCCGCGCGGCGGTCGGATGCGATGAAAGAGGCGATGCGATGAGCGGCAGCGGATCCGGTTCCAAGGACAACACCCGCACGGAGGAGTTCAAGCGCGCCACCGCCGGCGTGCTGCGCGCCATCGCGCAGAATAACGAGGTGCAGGTCGCCTTCCAGCCCGGCCCCTCGGGCCTCGCCGGCAAGCGCGCCCGCCTGCCGCTGCCCACCCGGGCGCTGCCGGCCAACGAGATGGCCAAGCTGCGCGGTGCGGCCGACAGCCTGGCGCTGCGCCTGCGCCACCATGACGACGCCGTGCACAACGCCCGCATGCCCGCCCGCCGCGAGGCCAAGGACGCCTACGACGCCATCGAGCAGGCGCGCGTGGAAGTGGTCGGGGCCAAGTTCATGTCCGGCGTCGCCAACAACCTGCGCGCCCGCCTGCAGGAGGAGTGCGAGGCCGAAGGCTTCGACCGCATGACCCGCAAGGACCAGCTGCCGGTGCACCAGGCGCTCGCCCTGCTGGCCCGCGAGCGCATGTCCGGCGAACCCAGCCCGCCGGCGGCGCAGAAGGTGCTCGACCTCTGGCGCGGCACGCTCGGCGAAGGCGCCGACCAGGCGCTGGACGAACTCGCCCGCACCATGGACGACCAGACCCAGTTCACCCGCGCCGCGCGCAAGCTGCTCGCCGCCATGGACCTGGCCGAGGCCGAGGTGGACGCCGACGAGAACGACGAGAACGACGGCGAGGACGGCGGCGAGCAGTCCGGCCAGCAGGACAACTCGCAGGACAGCGAAGGCCAGTCCGACAGCGAGAGCGAATCCATGCTCGGCGCCCAGCCCGAGGAAATGGAAGGCGAGGCCGCCGAGGATGAGGGCGCGGAGGATTCCGAGGAGGAAGCCGCCGCCGCCGAAGGCGACGACAAGCCCGGCGGCCCGCAGCCGCGCCGCGACAAGCCGCTGGCCGACAACGAGAACGTCTACAAGCCCTATGTCCGCGCCTTCGACGAGGAGGTGGAGGCCGAGGATCTCTGCGACCCCGAGGAACTCGCCCGCCTGCGCCAGCAGCTCGACCAGCAGTTGCAGCACCTGCAGGGCGTGGTCTCCAAGCTCGCCAACCGCCTGCAGCGCAAGCTGATGGCGCAGCAGACCCGCAGCTGGGACTTCGACCTGGATGAGGGCATCCTCGATGCCGGCCGCCTGGCCCGCGTCGTCACCAACCCGCTGCTCGCGCTGTCGTTCAAGCAGGAGCGCGACACGGATTTCCGCGACACCGTCGTCACCCTGCTGATCGACAATTCCGGCTCCATGCGCGGCCGGCCGATCACGGTGGCCGCCATGTGCGGCGACATCCTCAGCCGCACGCTGGAGCGCTGCGGCGTGAAGGTGGAGGTGCTCGGCTTCACCACCCGCGCCTGGAAGGGCGGGCAGGCGCGCGAGCGCTGGGTGGCGGACGGCAAGCCGCGCAACCCGGGCCGCCTGAACGACCTGCGCCACATCATCTACAAATCCGCCGACGCCCCCTGGCGCCGCGCCCGCAAGAACCTGGGCCTGATGCTGCGCGAGGGGCTCCTGAAGGAGAACATCGACGGCGAGGCGCTGCAGTGGGCCTACAAGCGCCTGATGGGCCGGCCGGAGCACCGCCGCATCCTGATGGTGATCAGCGACGGCGCGCCGGTGGACGACAGCACGCTGTCGGTGAACCCGGGCAACTACCTGGAGAAGCACCTGCGCGAGGTGATCCGCGAGATCGAGAACCGCGAGGCGGTGGAGCTGATCGCCATCGGCATCGGCCACGACGTGACCCGCTACTACCGCCGCGCCGTCACCATCGTGGATGCCGAGGAGCTGGGCGGCACCATGATGAAGAAGCTGACGGAGCTGTTCGACGAGGACGCCGCCGCCGCCTGGGCGCGCGCCAGCATGGAACGCGCCGCCCTGGTCGCCTGAACCCGGCGCCGCTGCCATGGCCCACGTGCTCGTCGCGCTGGACCTCGGCGGCGGCTACGGCCATCTGCGGCGCATCATCCCGCTGGCCGACACGCTGGCCGCCCGCGGCCACACGGTCGCGATCGCGCTGCGCGGCTCCGCCTATGCCAGCGAGATCCTGGGCAACCGCCCCCACCGCCTGATCGCCGCCCCCGCGCACCGCGACGGGCCGGACGAGTCCGCCCCCGCCGAGAACTGGGCCGACGTGCTGCTGCGCACCGGCCATGCGGAGCCCGGCGTCCTGCCGCGGCTGCTGCGCGAGTGGCTGGCGCTGTTCGAGCGCGAGCAGCCCGGCGTGG
>CANHCJ010000339.1 GCA_947458025.1 Rhodospirillales bacterium
CGCCCAGGCCGCCCTGTCGCCGCGCGGCCTGCCCTGGCGCGACGGGCTGGCGATCACCGAATGCTTAGCCATGGTCAACGCCGATCCCGACGCCTGCGGCGTGGCGGTGGAGCCGTGGTCGCTATGGCCCGACGCCGGCGGCTACGTGCACCTGCGGCCGGGCCTGGACCTCTACGGCATCCCGCCCGGCCCCGCTGCCGCCGCGGGGCATGCGGCGGCGAACTACCTGTTCCGCCACATGGCGCTCCCGGGCGAGCCCGCCGGCTACACCGCGGTGCAATGCTGGCCCGCGGCGCAGCCCAACCGCGCCTTCTGCCTGTGGCACCGGCCGGGCGGCTGCGTCCCCATGCCGGGCCTGCGGCTGGCCGAGCGCCGGCTGACCCCGATGCCCGCGCCTAGCGCCGCCAGGTGACGGCGGAGGACACCGCGTAGTTCCACACCAGGCTCATCGCCGCCCCCGCGAAGCCGGCGAAGTACCAGCTCCAGTGCGCCGGGCCGAACAGCACCGAGGCGATGTTGATGTTCAGCGCCGCCCCCACGGCGGAGATCGCCGCGAAGGTCAGCAGCCCCCACAGGAACCGCGCCCCACGCAGCCGCCGGTCGCGGAAGGTGAAGATGTTGTTCAGCAGGAAGTTGCCGAGAATGGCCACCGCGGTCGCCACCGTCTGCGACGTGGCGAAGTCCAGCTCCAGCGTATACAGGCACAGCCGCAGCACCAGCAGGTGCGCCGCGATCCCCACCGCGCCGACGCCGGCGAACAGCACGAAGCGCACCGGCAGGATGTGGCCGATCAGCTTGTCCACGATCAGCAGCAGGTAGTCGCGCAGCACGCCGGCATCCAGCTTGCTTTCGCCATGCCGGCGGCTGCGGAACTCATAGGGCAGCTCGCGCACCCGCGGCGGCTCCGGCAGCGAGGCGACGATGTCCAGCAGGATCTTGAACCCCATCGCCGAAAGCCGCCGCACCGCGCGGTCGAACACCGGGCGCGGCAGCATGAAGAACCCGCTCATCGGATCGGTCAGCGGCGCGCGCAGCAGCGGGCGGGCCAGCAGCGTGGCGAAGTTGCTCATCCCCACCCGAGCCGCGGCGAAATCCCCCATGCCGCCGCCCGCCACGTGCCGGCTGCCCACCACGATGTCCGCCGCCCCCTCGCGCAGCACCGCGAGCATCTGCGGCAGCAGCGTCTCGTCGTGCTGCAGGTCGCCGTCGATCGCGGCGATGTTGGCGGCCAGGCTGGCCTGCGCCCCCTCGATGAAGGCCGAGGCGAGGCCCCGCCGCCCGATCCGGTGCAGCAGCCGCACGCGCGGCTGCCCCGCGGCGGCGGCCAGCACCGCCTCGCGCGTGCCGTCGCGCGAATCGTCGTCGACGAAGATCACCTCCCACGCGATGCCCGCCAGCACCTCCTCCAGCCGCGCGACTATGGGCGCGATGTTGTCGCGCTCGTTCAGCACGGGGATGACGACGCAAAGCTCGGGCAGCGCCATGGTGGGGGAGTTCCTTGCCTGCCCCCTTCTCCCGCCCGCGGCGGCACCGATGCAAGGGGGTGGCGCTTGCAATTCGGCCCGCGCTGGTCTATCTCATGACCACTCAATATCTTCCGGTCGTTTGCGGGGGGTGGCCTTAACGGGCCGCCTTTTTTGTTTTCCCCACCAGGGAGCCGCATCCGCCCGGCTGGAGCAAGCGGATCCGCGTGAGCGACGACTTCGACACCACCGACCTGCCGCGCGCCTCGGGCCTGGAAGCCCGGGTGGCGGATGCGATCGCGCCCTCGCTGGCCGGCATGGGCTATGAGCTGGTGCGCGTGGCGGTGCTGGGGCGCGAGCGGCCGACGGTGCAGATCATGGCCGACCGTGCCGATGGCGCGCCGATCAGCGTGGCCGACTGCGAGGCGATCAGCCAGGGCATCGGCGCGGTGCTCGATGTCGCCGACCTCATTGCCGGCAACTGGACGCTGGAGGTCTCCTCCCCCGGCATCGACCGGCCGCTGACGCGCGTGAAGGACTGGAACCGCTTCGCCGGCCACCTGGCCCGCGCCGAGATGTCCATCCCGCTCGATGGTCGCCGCCGCATCTCCGGCGTGGTGCTGGGGGCGGACGAGACCCATGCCCGCATGCGGCTGGACGACGGCACCGAACTCGCCTTGCCGCACGAAGACATCCGCCGCGCCAAGCTGGTGCTGACCGACGCGCTGATTGCCGCGACGGCCCGCCCGACCCCGACCAACTGACCCCCTCCGCCGTTCCACCACGAGGTTCACCCATGGACACCGCGATCGCCCGCCCGGAACTGCTGCTGGTCGCCGATGCCGTCGCCCGCGAGAAGTCGATCGACCGCGACGAGGTGCTGGAGGCGATGGAGCAGGCCATCCAGAAGGCCGGCCGCGCCAAGTACGGCCACGAGAAGGACATCCGCGCCACCATCGACAAGAAAACCGGCGACGTGCGCCTCTCGCGCTGGACCGAGATCGTCGAGACCGTGGAAAATGAAGAGACGCAGATGGCGGCGAACATCGCCAAGCGCCTCTTCCCCGAGAAGGGCATCGGCGACTTCATCGTGGATCCGCTGCCGCCGATCGATTTCGGCCGCATCGCCGCGCAAACCGCCAAGCAGGTGATCGTGCAGCGCGTGCGCGAGTACGAGCGCAAGAAGCAGTACGACGAGTTCAAGGACCGCGTGGGCGAGATCATCAACGGCGTGGTCAAGCGCACCGAGTACGGCAACCTGATGGTGGAGGTGGGCCGCGCCGAGGCGCTGCTGCGCCGCGACGAGCTGATCCCGCGCGAGAGCTTCCGCAACGGCGACCGCGTGCGCGCCTACATCTTCGATGTGCGCGAGGAGGTCCGCGGCCCGCAGATCTTCCTCAGCCGCACCCATCCCGGCTTCCTGGCCAAGCTGTTCGCCCAGGAAGTGCCCGAGATCTACGACGGCATCATCGAGATCAAGGCCGTCGCCCGCGACCCCGGCAGCCGCGCCAAGATGGCGGTGATCTCGCGCGATGCCTCCATCGACCCCGTCGGCGCCTGCGTGGGCATGCGCGGCAGCCGCGTGCAGGCCGTGGTGCAGGAGCTGCAGGGCGAGAAGATCGACATCATCCCCTGGTCGCCCAACACCGCCACCTTCGTGGTGAACGCGCTGGCCCCGGCCGAGGTGACCAAGGTGGTGCTCGACGAGGAAGCCGGCCGCTGCGAGGTGGTGGTGCCGGACGACCAGCTGTCGCTCGCCATCGGCCGCCGCGGCCAGAACGTGCGCCTGGCCAGCCAGCTCACCCGGTGGGACATCGACATCCTCACGGAAGCCGAGGAGAGCGAGCGCCGCCAGGAGGAGTTCCGCCGCCGCACCGGCCTGTTCGTGGAGGCGCTGGATGTCGACGATGTGATCGCCGGCCTGCTGGTGACCGAGGGCTTCAACACGATCGAGGAGCTGGCCTTCACCCCGGTGGACGAGCTGGCCGACATCGAGGGCTTCGACGAGGCGGTGGCCGAGGAGCTGATCCGCCGCGCCGAGGTGCACCTGCTGAAGCGCGACAACGAGCTGAACGAGAAGCGCATCGAGCTCGGCGTGTCCGACGACATCGCGGCGATGGAAACCTTCACGCCCGCCATGCTGGTGGCGCTGGGCGAGAAGGGCGTGAAGTCGCTCGACGATCTCGCCGACCTCGCGTCGGACGAGCTGATCGAGATCGTCGGCACCGAGGCGATGGACGAGGAAACCGCCAACGCCGTGATCATGGCCGCGCGCGCGCACTGGTTCGACGAGGAGGACGGCGCCGCGGAGCCGGCCGCCGACGGGGAACAGGAGGCGGGCCACGGCTGACGCGCTTCCCCTGTCCCCGGCCGACGAAGCCCCGGAGGCGGACGAGCCCGAATCGGGCCCGCTGCGCCGGTGCATCGTGACGCGCGAGCGGCTGGCCAAGGAGCGGATGATCCGCTTCGTGCTGCGCCCGGCCGACCCTGCTGCGGGGCGCAAGCTGGCGGAGGTTGTTCCCGACCTTGCCGCAACGCTGCCCGGCCGGGGAATCTGGTTGAGCGCGGTGGGGGATGTGATAGAAACGGCCCGCTCGCGCGGCGCGTTCGCCCGGGCGGCCCGCTGTCCGGTGACGGTTTCCCCCGATCTCACGTCCGACCTGGTGGCGGCGCTGACCCGTCGGGTCGTGGAGACAATGGGCCTCGCCCGCCGCGCCGGGCAGGCGGTGGCCGGGTTCGGCAAGGCGCGGGAGTGGTTGGACGGCGGTCGTGCCGGCCTTGTGGTGCAGGCGAGCGACGGCAGCCCGGAGGAACGGCAGCGATTTCTGGGCGGTTGGCGAGGTCGGGTGCCGGTGGTCGCACCCCTGGAGGCGTCGCGGCTTGGTGGCGTGTTCGGGCGTGACCACGCGGTGCATGTCGTGCTTCTGCCCGGCCGTCTGGCCGAGCGGGTGCGGATGGAATCGGAGCGGCTGGACGGGGTGCGCGGCACCCCCCCGGCCGCGGCGGAGGCCCCTTCGCCTGGCGTCGCCAGGCCGGAGTCGGGCGCAATCGATGGCTCCGGCGGCGCCGGGGACATGGCGAAAGATACAGGCGGGTAGATGAGCGAAGGCAACGAGCAGGACGCGGGCAAGGGCAGGCTTTCGCTGCGTCCGGCGGGGCGCATGGAGCTGGGCCGGACCGTGGATGCCGGATCCGTGCGGCAGAGTTTCAGCCATGGGCGCTCCAAGGTGGTGCAGGTGGAGGTGCGCAAGAAGCGCGCGCCCACCCCGGGCGCCCCGGCACCGGCAGCCCCTGCGGCACCGACGGCTTCGGCCCCGGCTGCGGCCGCGGCCCCGACCAC
>CANHCJ010000340.1 GCA_947458025.1 Rhodospirillales bacterium
CGCCTTCGGCGGGGAGGGGCGAGGGCCCCTCCCCGCCGAAGGCGGAACAGGTGGTGGGTTCCAAGGGCCCCTGCCCTTGGTGGGGTCCAGGGGCAAAGCCCCTGGCCTTGCCTTCTTCTCCGCCGCCGGAGCCCCGCAGGGTTTCGACAACGAGGGGCACATGGCTGGGCATTCGCAGTTCAAGAACATCATGCATCGCAAGGGCGCGCAGGACGCCAAGCGGGCGAAGGTGTTTGCCAAGTTGATCCGGGAGATCACGGTGGCGGCGCGGGCCGGGTTGCCGGACCCCAATGCGAATCCGCGCCTGCGGGCGGGCGTGTTGGGGGCGTTGAAGCAGAACATGACGCGCGATGCGATCGACCGGGCGATCAAGAAGGCGGCCGGGGCGCAGCAGGGCGACGATTATTTCGAGGTTCGCTACGAGGGCTATGGGCCGGCGGGCGTGGCGGTGATCGTGGAGGCGTTGACGGACAACCGCAACCGGACGGCTGGCGAGGTGCGGGCGGCGTTTGCCAAGCATGGCGGGGCGTTGGGGGAGACGAACTCCGTTTCTTTTCTGTTCTCCCGGCTCGGCGTGGTGCGGTATCCGGCCAGCGTGGCCAGCGAGGAGGCGATGCTGGAGGCGGCGATCGAGGCGGGCGCGGAGAATGTGGAGAGCGGCGCCGAGGGGCATGAGGTGACGATGCCGGTGGAGGACCTGTTCGCGGTGCGCGATGCGCTGGAGGCCAGGTTCGGGGCGCCCGAGTCGGCGAAGCTGGAGTGGCGGCCGAACACCACGGCGAGTCTGGATGAGGAGAAGGCGGCTTCGGTGATGAAGCTGCTGGACGTGCTGGAGGACAATGACGACGTGCAGAACGTTTGGGCCAATTTCGAGGTGTCCGAGGCCGTGATGGCGAAGCTGTCGGCCTGATGGTGCGATTGCTGGGCATCGATCCCGGGTTGCGGTTCACCGGCTGGGGGGTGGTGGAGGCGGACGGCAACCGGCTGCGCCATCTGGGCGACGGGGTGATCGCGACCGACAGCGGCGAGAGCGTGCCGGACCGGCTGAAGGTTCTGCACGATGCGCTGGGCGAGGTGATGGATGCCTGGCGGCCGGACGAGGCGGCGGTGGAGGAGACCTATGTGAACCGCAACGGCACGGCGACGCTGAAGCTGGGCTATGCCCGCGGCGTGGCCTTGCTGGCGCCGGCGCTGCGCGGGATCGGGGTTTCCGAGTACGGCGCCATGACGGTGAAGCAGAGCGTGGTGGGGACGGGGGCGGCGAGCAAGGACCAAGTGCAGATGATGGTGCGCCGGCTGCTGCCGGGGGCGCTGATCAAGCGGGCGGATGCGGCGGATGCGCTGGCGGTGGCGATCTGCCATGCGCATCACCGAGCGAGCCGGTTGAAGTGGATTGCCGCGCAATGATCGCGAAGTTGACCGGCAGGATCGAGCAGATCGAGGCCGATCGCTGCGTGGTGGACGTGAACGGCGTCGGGTATCTGGTGAGCGCCTCCACGCGCACGCTGGCGGCGTTGCCGGCGGGGCAGGTGGCCTCCGTGCTGATCGAGACGCATGTGCGCGAGGACGCCATTGTTCTTTATGGATTCTTCGAGGCCGCCGAGCGCGAGTGGTTCCGGCTGCTGACCACGGTGCAGGGGGTGGGGGCGAAGGTGGCGCTGAACATCCTCTCCGCCCTGTCGCCGCGCGACCTGATCGGGGCGATCCAGGCCGGCGACCGCGGGGCGCTGACGCGGGCGCCGGGCGTGGGGGCGAAGCTGGCGGTGCGGCTGCTGACCGAGTTGCGCGAGAAGGCGGGTGCGATGCCCTCCGGCGTCGGGTTCTCCCCGGTGCTGCCGCCGCCGGTGGGGGGCGTGGAAAGCGATGCGCTGTCCGCGCTGGTGAACCTCGGCTACCGGCGCGCGGAGGCGCAGGCGGCGGTGGCGAAGGTGCTGGAGCGTCTGGGCGAGGATGCGAGCCTCGATGCCGTCATTCGTGATGGGCTGAAGGAACTGGCGCGGTGAGCGACCGCGAGGTTTCCGCCAAGCGCGGCGAGGAGGATGCGGCGGAGGCGTCGCTGCGGCCGCAGTCGCTGGCCGACTTCATCGGGCAGAAGGCGAGCCGGGAGAACCTGGCGATCTTCATCGAGGCGGCGCGGCATCGCGGCGAAGCGCTTGATCATGTGCTTCTTCACGGGCCGCCGGGGCTGGGCAAGACGACGCTGTCGCAGATCGTCTCGCGCGAGCTGGGGGTGGGGTTCCGGGCGACCTCAGGGCCGGTGATCCAGCGCGCGGGGGATCTCGCGGCGATCCTGACCAATTTGCAGCCGCGCGACGTGCTGTTCATCGACGAGATCCACCGGCTGCAGCCGGCGATCGAGGAGATCCTGTATCCCGCGATGGAGGATTTCCAGCTCGACCTCATCATCGGCGAGGGGCCGGCGGCGCGCAGCGTGCGGATCGACCTGGCGCCGTTCACGCTGGTGGGGGCGACGACGCGGGCGGGGCTGCTGGCCACGCCGCTGCGCGACCGGTTCGGGATTCCGCTGCGGCTGATCTTCTATACCGCCGAGGAACTTGAGCTGATCGTGAGCCGCGGGGCGCAGAAGCTTGGTTTTGCACTGACCGCGGAGGGCGCGCGCGAGATCGCGCGGCGCTCGCGCGGGACGCCGCGCATTGCCGGGCGGCTGCTGCGGCGGGTGCGCGACTTCGCGCTGGTGCAGAAGGCCGCGGCGGTGACGGCTGAGATTGCGGATGCGGCGCTGCTGCGCCTCGAAGTGGACCGGCTGGGGCTGGATGCGATGGACCGGCGCTACCTGCGGCGCATCGCCGAGCACCATGCCGGCGGGCCGGTGGGGGTGGAGACGCTGGCCGCCGCGCTGGCCGAGGCGCGCGATACGCTGGAGGATGTGATCGAGCCCTACCTGATCCAGGAAGGCCTGGTGCTGCGCACGTCGCGCGGGCGGATGCTGGGCGAGCGGGGCTGGCGGCACCTGGGGCTGGCGCCGCCTTCCGGCGGGCAGGGCGCGCTGGATCTGCTGCCCGAGGAAGAATGAGCCAGAAAATGAAGGCGCACCGCTATCCCGTTCGTGTCTACTACGAGGATACGGATGCGGGCGGCATCGTGTACCATGCCAATTACCTGCGCTTTGCCGAGCGCGGACGCACCGAGGCATTGCGCGACTTGGGCGTTCCGCACGCGGAAATGTCGGCCCTGCATGGCCTATTCTTCATGGTGCGACGCATCAAAGTGGATTATCTGGCACCGGCGCGGCTGGATGATTCGCTGGTGGTCGAGACGACGACCCTGTCGGTCGGCGCCGCGAAGGTCGAGTTGCGGCAGGATGTGGTGCGGGACGGGGATGGTGTGCTGCTGGCGCAGCTGGAGCTGCAGCTGGTGAGCGTGCGGATCGCCGACCAGCGCCCGGCCCGCATCCCGCCGCGCTGGCGCGAGGCGATGCTGCGGCTGGCGCCGGAGCAGGAAGAGGGCCACGGCCACGACTAGGCCGCGGCCGGGTCATGATGCGACCACGATCCCGGCGAAGGGTCGTGGCCGGAGCGAAGGGGACTGGCCGTGGATCGTGCCGTGGACGCGGTGACTCTCGGGGCGGCGCACGACATGTCGCTGCTGGGCCTGTTCCTGCAGGCCGACATCGTGGTGAAGACCGTGATGCTCATGCTGGTGGTGGCCAGCGTGTGGGTGTGGGCGATCGTGTTCGAGAAGGTCACCAGCCTGCGCCGGGCGCAGCGCGCGGCCGATGCGTTCGAGGACCGGTTCTGGTCTGGCGGCAGCCTGGACGAGCTGTACGACGCGGAAGGCGCCAAGCCCGCGCACCCGATGGCCGCGGTGTTCGGCGCGGCGATGACGGAATGGCGCCGCAGCAGCCGCACGTCCGGGGCGGACATCGCCCGCGGCTTCGCCCGCGAGCGGGTGGAGCGGGCGATGGGGGTGACCATCCAGCGCGAGATGGAGGCGATGGAGAAGTGGATGATCTTCCTCGCCTCGGTGGGCTCCACGGCGCCGTTCGTCGGGCTGTTCGGCACGGTGTGGGGCATCATGAACAGCTTCTCGGCCATCGCGCAGATGCAGAACACCAACCTGGCCGTGGTGGCGCCGGGCATCGCCGAGGCGCTGTTCGCCACCGCCATCGGGCTGATCGCGGCCATTCCCGCGGTGCTCGCCTACAACAAGATCAGCACCGACCTCGCGCGCTTCGCCGGGCGGCTGGAGGGTTTCGCCACCGAGTTCGGCGCCATCCTGTCGCGCCAGTCGGAGGCGAGCCTGGGCGGGGACGCGCCGCGGGCGCGGGGCTGAGATGGGCGCCAGCATGCCCAAGGGCGGCGGCGGCGGGCGCAAGGCCCGCTACCAGCCGCTGTCGGAGATCAACGTCACGCCGTTCGTCGACGTGATGCTGGTGCTGCTGATCATCTTCATGGTGGCGGCGCCGCTGATGAACACGGCGGTGAACGTGGACCTGCCGAAGACCACGGCCAGCCCGGTGAACCAGGACAGCGAGCCGCTGAACGTCTCGGTGGACAGCAAGGGCCAGGTGTTCCTGCAGGACCAGGCGATCCCGCTTGCGGAACTGGCGGCCAAGCTTAGCGCGATCGCCAAGGAGCAGAAGGACCGGCGCATCTTCGTGCGCGGCGACCGGGCGAACAGCTACGGCACCATGATGGAAGTGATGGGGGTGATCATCCAGGGCGGGTTCACCAAGGTGTCGCTGCTGACCGATCCCTCTGGCGCGCGCGCGGTGCCGGCCGCGCCGGCGCCTGCCCCGGCCCCTGCCGCGCCCCCCCCTGC
>CANHCJ010000341.1 GCA_947458025.1 Rhodospirillales bacterium
ACCCCACCCCAAACCCCGAGTACGTACGTAAACAAATCCCCCTTGCATCCCTAACAAGAGTTAGATATATTCCCATTCATGAACACCATCCCGCAACACAACGAGGCGACCGCCCTCGACCAGGCATTCAACGCCCTGGCGGGAGAACTGCGCGCGCAGGCCGGCGCCCTCGTGCGGCAATGGGCCATCAACGCCCTGCTCCACGCCCTCGTGCTGTTCACCCTCGCCCGCATCCTCAACACGCTGGAGGCGATGGTCCGCGACTGGAAGCAGGGCCGCCTCCCCCCGCTCCGCCCCACCCCGGCCCGCCGCGCCACCGCGCGCCGCACCCGACACCCCCACGCCCGTACCAGGCCCTGCCGCGCCCCCCGCACACCCCAGAAGCGCACGCCCCACAAGCGCCCGCACCAGGCCCATCCCCTCCCCGTCACGCCCGCGCACACCCGCTGCGCGCCCGTCCCCGCACTCCCCGATTATTCAAAATCCGCCCCGGCCGCCGCGCCTACCCACGTCCATTTCATTCCACATTCAAAATAAAAACCCACAACCCCCTGTCACAAGCCCCTTTTCCGCCGCGCCTCCCACCGGAACCACCCGTACAGCGGCACCAGAAGCAGCATCAGCCCCGCCCCCCACAGCATCGGCGCATTCGGATCCCCGCTCATGTCCCGCAGCCGTCCCGCGATCCACGGCGCCGAGGTCATCCCGCAATAGGACCCCGCCGCATACCACCCGAACACCAGCGCCCGCGCTGCCGGCGGCGTCGCATCCCCCACCTGCGCCGTCAGCGCCCCCGGCGGCAGTGCCAGCCCGATCCCCAGCAATATCAACACCCACGCCGCCCCCCCGGTCGGCATCACCAGCAGGAAGGCCGCCGCCGTCAGCCCCATCCCCACCACCACCGCCCCCGTCCGCCCGATCACCCGATCGGCCAGGAACCCGCAGAACGGCACCACCACCGCGAAGCTCCACAACACGATCGAACTGCGCGAAGCCGCCGCCTCCGCC
Organism: Rhodospirillales bacterium; assembly: GCA_947458025.1. GTDB lineage: Bacteria > Pseudomonadota > Alphaproteobacteria > Acetobacterales > Acetobacteraceae > CAMDGX01. The sequence continues at coordinate 1,009 of CANHCJ010000341.1, forward strand.
GCCATCCCCAGCGCGATGAACAGCGCCGGCAGGAACGTCGCCATCACCACGATCGAGCCGTTGTAGGTCCCCCAGGACAGCGCCGCCCCGGCCACGAACCCCACCCCCACCTTCGCCGGCGGCCCACTCCCCGCCGCCGGCACCGCCGCCGCCTGCCCCACCAGCCAGGTCAGCCCCAGCCCCGCCACCACCGGCAGCGCCGAAAGCCACAGCACCACCTGCCACCCATAGGCCGCCTCCACCGGCCCCAGCAGCACCAGCGCCAACCCCGTCCCCAGCGGCCAGGAAACGATCACGGTGGAGGTCGCCGTCGAAAGCAGCGGCCCCGCATAGCGGTCCGCCGTCATCTTGATCACCAGCATCAGGATGGTAACGCCCCCCACCCCCGCCAGCAGCCGCCCCGCCAGCAGCATCGCGAACCCCTCGGCCATCGCCGAAAGCGCAATCCCCAGCGCCAGCAGCCCGAACGCCCCGCGCAGCATCGGCCGGTCCCCGAACCGCCGCGCCATCAACCCGGCCGGCACCGTCAGGAAGATCCCCGGCAGCAGGAACGCCCCCATGGCCAGTCCCACCTGCGCATACGAAAGCTGCAGGTCCCGGATCAACGAGGGCGCGGCCACCGCCGCCGCCTGCAACTGGAACGAAGCGATGCCCCGGATCAGCAGCAGCGCGAACAGCGGCGTAAGCGGGGGACGATGTGTCATGCGCCACGATGGGCGCCCGGCAGCCGCTACCGCAAGTCCGGTCCCCTACCGCCGGGACAGACCAATCACCGATGCCGCCAGCCCATCTCCCAGAACGCCTCCTCCAGCCGCGAGGCCGCGGTGAAGGTGGAAAGCAGGCTGGCATACCGCGCCTCCCCGCCCCGCGCCGCCGCCTGCCGGTCGAGGTTGGCAATCGCCGTGGCCGCCACCTGGCGGTACTCCGGCGAGGAATACGCCTCGATCCACGCCCTGTACGGATTGCCCTCCAGCTTCGTCCGAGGATCCGCCAGCAGAAGCTGCGCCACCTCGGCATAGCCCACCACGCAGGGAATCAGCGCCGCATCCAGGTCCAGCCGATCCCCGGCCATCCCGCGCTCCAGCACGAAGCGGGTATAGGCCATGGTCTCCATGTCCTCCGGCTCGGCCGCCATCTGCGCCTCGGTCAGCCCCCACCCGGCGCAATAGCCCACATGCAGCGGCATCTCGGTGTCCACGATGTTGGAAACCGAAGCCGCCGCCGCCCGCAAATCGGCCAGGTCGGTGCTCTTGTACCCCGCCAGCGCATAGGCCCGCGCGAACTGGATCAGGAACAGGTAGTCCTGGATCAGGTAATGCCGGAACGCCGGCTCCGGCAGCGTCCCGTGCCCCAGCGCCACCACGAAGGGGTGCGACACATACCGCTCCCACGCCGCCCCGGCATCGCGGCGCAGCCGCCCGAACAAACCCTGGTCCAACGGCAGATCGCTCATGTCTTCCCTCCTCCTCGCCCCGCCATAGATTGGCGCGCCTCCAGCAAACTCCAGAGGATGCCCGCCGCGCTGATCGCCGCCCCCAGCAGCACCACCGGGTCGAACGGCTCCGCATACAGCAGCACCCCCACCGTCGCGATGAACGGAATGCGCAGGAAGTCGATCGGCACCACCAGCGTGGCATCGCCATACCGCATCGCATTGGTGAAGCACACATGCGCCGAAAGCCCGGTCACCATCAGCGCCAGCAGCGGCAGCCAGTGCTCCGCCCCGATCCGCAGGAAGAACAGCGGGTCGCCCCCCAGCGCGAGGTCGGTGGCCATGTACGCCGGCAGCTGGAACACGTTCATCCAGAACAGGATGGTCAGCGTGGAATTCCGCCCGGTCAGGAACTTGGTGGTCGTGATCTGCACGGAGAAGAAGAACGCCGCCGCCAGCACCACCAGCGCCGCCGGATCGAACGCCGCCGCCCCCGGCCTCAGGATAACAAGGACCCCCGCGAACCCCATCACCAGCGCCGCCACCCGCCCGCGCGTGATCCGCTCGCCCAGGAAGATCGCCGCCACCACCATCGTCCAGGCCGGCGTGGTGAACTCCAGCGCGAACACGGTCGCCAACGGCAGCAGCGTCACCCCGAACGCCCAGCACGCCTGCCCGCCATAATGGAAGGTGTTGCGCAGCAGGTGCAGCTTCAGCGGATACGGCCCGCCGATCCGCTCCCGCGCCAGCCACGCATACGCCGCCAGCACCACGATGCCGCCGAGGTTGCGCAGCGCCAGCACCTCCCACACCGTGATCACGCGCGCCATCTCGCGCACCGCCACCGCCAGCGCCGAGAAGGAAATGAGCGCGCCCGCCATCCACAGGATGACGCGGCGGAGATCATGCATGTGCGGCCCCCCTGCAGCCGGCGTACCAGCCTTCGCGCCCAGCGTCACCCTGGCGGCACGCAACCTTGTGTTGAACGGGGGGCGGGCTTGCCCGACATGAGGGACACGCCGACCCCCCGATGCGTTATGCTGCGCTGCATCAGGGCTTCCCGATGACCCAGACCGAAACACCACCCCGCCCCGCCACCACCGCCCCACCCACCCCGGCCGGGCCGCTCGTGGTCCTGCCGCCCGCCCCCAGGCGCCGCCGCCGCCTGCTCGGCTGGCTGCTCGCCGCCCTGCTGCTCACCGCCGCCGGCACTGCCGCCTGGTGGGAATTCGGCCGCCCGCCCGTGCTCGCCACCATCGCCCCCTGGCAGGGCCCGGCAATCGAGGCCGTCTATGCCACCGGCGTGGTGGAAGCCATCGACGCCGCCCGCATCGGCACCACCGTCGCCGCCCGGATCCTCACCCTCGCGGTGGACGAAGGCGACCGCGTCACCGCCGGCCAGCCCATCGCCCAGCTGGACGACCGCCAGGCCCAGCAGCGCCTGGCCGACGCCCGCACCCGCCTCGACCTCGCCGAACAGGAACTCGCCCGCGACCGCGCCCTGGTCGGCCAGGCCATCCGCACCCAGCAGCAACTGCAACGCAGCCAGCAAGCCCACGACGCCGCCACCGCCGCCGTGGAACTCGCCACCCGCCAGCTGGAGGAATACCGCATCGCCAGCCCCCTCGACGGCATCGTCATGCGCCGCCCCGTGGAGCCCGGCGAAACCGTCGCCGCCAACGCCACCCTGTTCGAAATCGCCTCCCCCACCGCCCTCAAGGTCGCCGCCGACGTGGACGAACGCGACATCGCCCGCGTGGCCATGGGCGCCCACACCGCCATCCGCGCCGAAGCCTTCCCCGGCAAAGCCATCCCTGCCACCATCACCAACATCCGCGGCCGCGGCGAAAGCGCCACCCGAACCTTCCGCGTGGAAGCCAACCTGCCCCCAGGCACCGGCCTCATGATCGGCATGACCGTGGATGTGAACATCGTCGTCGCCGAACGCCCCAACGCCCTGCTCGTGCCCCCCAGCGCCGTGCGCAACGACCCTCCCCAAGGCGGCCGGCCCGGCCAAGCCTACGTCTTCCGCCTGGAAAACGGCCACGCCCGCCGAACCAACGTCACCACCGGCGCCGCCGGCCCCACCGCCATCGAACTCACCACCCCCCTGCCCCCCAACACAACCCTCATCGCCAACCCACCCCCAGGCCTCGCCGATGGCGCCGCCGTGGCCGAGGGAACGCCATGAGGGGGATGGAGAAAGAAAGGCCAGGGCTCTGCCCTGGACCCGCCAGGGACCTGAGGTCCCTGGACCCGCGTGACCTTCCGCCTTCGGCGGGGAGGGGCCGTCGAGGCGGTGGAGAGACCCGGGCGGCCCCTCC
>CANHCJ010000342.1 GCA_947458025.1 Rhodospirillales bacterium
CCCCCGCCCCGCGCGGCCCGGCCCCGGTCATCACCGCGCCGCACCGGCTGGTGCCGCATTCCTCCATGCGCCGCGTGATCGCGCGCCGCCTGAGCGAGGCCAAGTCCAGCATCCCGCATTTCTACGTCTCGATGGATATCGAGGTGGATGCGCTGTGGAAGCTCGGCGAGGACCTGAACGCGCGCAGCCCGAAGGAGGGCGAGGGCCGCTTCGTCATCACGCTGAACGACCTCATCATCAAGGCCGCCGCCCGCACCCTGCGCCGCGTGCCGGCGGTGAACGCGGCCTGGACCGACGACGCCACCGTGCTGTTCGACGACGTGGACATCTCGGTGGCCGTGGCCATCCCCGACGGGCTCATCACCCCCATCATCCGCCGGGCGGACCAGAAGGGCCTGCAGACCATCAGCGCCGAGATGCGCGACCTCGCCGGCCGCGCCAAGGCCGGCAAGCTGAAGCCGGAGGAGTTCCAGGGCGGCGGCTTCTCCATCTCCAACATGGGCATGTTCGGCGTGAGCCACTTCAGCGCCATCATCAACCCGCCCCAGGCCGCCATCCTCGCCGTGGGCGCCGCCGCCCCCAAGCCGGTGGTGAAGAACGGCGAGCTGGCCGTGGCCCGGGTGATGACGTGCACGCTGTCCTGCGATCACCGCGTGGTGGATGGTGCGCTCGGCGCCACCTGGCTGCGCGAGTTCAAGCGCCTCTGCGAGGATCCGCTGGGCCTGCTGCTGTGACCGACCTCGCCCTTCCTGCCGGCGTCACCCTGCGCGACGCCGTGCCCGGCGACGAGGGGCTGGTGGAGCATTTCGTCCGCCAGCTCGCCATCTACGAGAAGATGGAGCACCTGGCCGAGGGCACGCCGGAGATGTTCGCCCGCGCGCTGTTCTCCTCGCCGCCGCGCGTCTGGGCGATGATCGTGGAGCATGAGGGCACGCCGATCGGCCTGGCGCTCTACTACTTCAACTTCTCCACCTTCATGGCGCGGCCCGGGCTGTACCTGGAGGACATCTACGTCGACCCCGCGCACCGCAACCGCGGTATCGGCCGCGCCATCTTCCGCGTGCTGGCCCGCCGCGCGCTGGATGAGGGCTGTGCGCGCATGGAGTGGTCGGTGCTCGACTGGAATGCGCCTTCCATCGCCTTCTACCGCTCGCTCGGCGCCGTCGGCATGGAGGACTGGACCGTGCAGCGCCTGCAGGGCGACACGCTGGCGAAGGTCGCAGGGCGGTAGCGCCACCGCGACGACCCCTTCGGGAAAGGACCCACCATGGCCGACCAGCAATTCGACCTGATCGTGCTCGGCGGCGGCCCGGGCGGCTATGTGGCGGCCATCCGCGCCGCCCAGCTCGGCATGAAGACCGCGCTGGTGGAGCGCGAGAACCTCGGCGGCATCTGCCTCAACTGGGGCTGCATCCCCACCAAGGCGCTGCTGCGCACCAGCGAGATCTACCACACGCTGCACAACCTGAAGGCCTTCGGCCTGGCGGCGGACAACATCCGCTTCGACCTCGCCGCGGTGGTGAAGCGCTCGCGCGACGTGGCCAAGCAGCTCTCGGGGGGCGTGGCCCACCTGATGCGCAAGCACAAGGTCACGGTGGTGATGGGCAATGGCCGGCTGGCCGGCAAGCACACCGTTTCCGTCACGGCGGAGGGCAAGCCGGAGGCCACGCTGAAGGCCCCGCACATCATCCTGGCCACCGGCGCCCGCGCCCGCCAGCTGCCGGGCATCGAGGCCGACGGCAAGCTGATCTGGACCTACCGCGAGGCGATGGTGCCGCCCGCCATGCCGAAATCCCTCCTCGTCATCGGCTCCGGCGCCATCGGCATCGAGTTCGCCAGCTTCTACCGCACCATGGGCGCGGAGGTGACGGTGGTGGAGGTGATGGACCGCGTGCTGCCGGTGGAGGATGCCGAGATCTCCGCCTTCGCCCGCAAGGCCTTCGAGAAGCAGGGCATGAAGATCCTCACCGGCGCCGCGGTGAAGGGCGTGAAGAAGGGGGCGGACAGCGTCACCGTCACCGTCGAGCAGGCCGGCAAGAGCCAGGAGATCACGGTGGAGCGCGTGATTTCCGCCGTCGGCATCGTGGGCAACGTGGAGAACATCGGCATCGAGGGCACCGGGGTGAAGGTGGATCGCACCCATGTCGTGATCGACGAGTGGTGCCGCACCGGCGAGCCCGGCGTCTATGCCATCGGCGACCTGGCCGGCGCGCCCTGGCTCGCCCACAAGGCGATGCACGAGGGCGTGATCTGCGTGGAGAAGATCGCGGGCGTGAAGGGCGTCCATCCCATGAACACCGGCAACATCCCCGGCTGCACCTATTGCTACCCGCAGGTCGCCAGCGTGGGCATGACGGAAGCCGCCGCGAAGGCCGCCGGCCGCGAGATCCGCGTCGGCAAGTTCCCCTTCATCGGCAACGGCAAGGCGATCGCGCTCGGCGAGCCCGAGGGCCTCATCAAGACCATCTTCGATGCCAAGACCGGCGAACTGCTCGGCGCCCACATGGTCGGCGCGGAGGTGACGGAGATGATCCAGGGCTACGCCATCGGCCGCACGCTGGAAACCACCGAGGCGGAGCTGATGCACACCGTCTTCCCGCACCCCACCATCAGCGAGGCCATGCACGAGGCCGTGCTTGACGCCTACGGGCGCGCCCTCCACTTCTAGCCCATGACCACCACCCGCGTCGTCATCGACCATCGCATCGCGCGCCACCCCGAGAAGGCGCACCGGCCCGACAACCCGATCCAGCGCAAGCCCGCCTGGATCCGGGTGAAGGCGCCCAACCACCCCGTGTACCATGAAACGCGGGAGCTGATGCGCGCCAACCGCCTCACCACGGTCTGCGAGGAAGCGGCCTGCCCGAACGTGGGCGAGTGCTGGTCGCAGCGCCACGCCACCATGATGATCATGGGCGACACCTGCACCCGCGCCTGCAGCTTCTGCAACGTGCGCACCGGCCAGCCCGACGCGCTCGACGCGGATGAGCCGAACCGCGTGGCCGATGCGGTCGCCAAGCTCGGCCTGCGCCACGTGGTCATCACCTCGGTCGACCGCGACGATCTGCGCGACGGTGGGGCAGGGCACTTCGCCGCCGTGATCAACGCCATCCGCGAGGCAGCCCCGGGCACCACCATCGAGGTGCTGACGCCCGATTTCCTGCGCAAGGACGGCGCGATGGAGATCGTGGTGCAGGCCAGGCCGGACGTGTTCAACCACAACCTCGAAACCGTGCCGCGCCTCTATCCCACCATCCGCCCCGGCGCGCGCTACTACCAGTCGCTGCGCCTGCTCGATCAGGTGAAGCGGCTGGACCCGACCATCTTCACCAAGTCCGGCCTCATGGTCGGGCTCGGCGAGGCCAGGCCCGAGATCCTGCAGGTGATGGACGATCTGCGCGTGGCGGATGTCGATTTCCTCACTATCGGCCAGTACCTCCAGCCCACCGTGAAGCACGCCGCGGTGGCGGAGTTCGTGACGCCGGAGGCGTTCGAGGACTACGCCACGCTGGCCCGCGCCCGCGGCTTCCTGCTGGTCTCGGCCACCCCGCTCACCCGCAGCTCGTACCACGCGGATGCGGATTTCGCGAAGCTGCAGGCCGCCCGCAGCGCGAAGCTGGCCGCCAGGTCCATCCCCGCCTAGGGCCATGCCCCGCCACAGCGAAACCCGACGGGTTCCCTACCGGCCCGAGCAGCTGTTCGACCTCGTGGCCGATGTCGGCCGCTATCCGGAATTCCTGCCCTGGTGCGTCGGCGCCCGCGTGCGCACGCAGTCCGAGACGGAGATGGTGGCCGACCTCACCATCGGCTTCGGCCCGTTCCGCGAAAGCTTCACCAGCCGCGTCGCGCTGCACCGGCCCGACAAGATCGGCGTGCGCTACGAGAACGGCCCCTTCCGCTACCTCACCAACCAGTGGCGCTTCGAGCCGGATGGCGAGGGCTGCCGCGTGCATTTCCACGTCGATTTCGAGTTCCGCTCCAAGCTGCTGCAGGTGGCGATCGGCGCCGTGTTCCACGAGGCGGTGCGCCGCATGGTCGCCGCCTTCCTCGCCCGCGCCCGCACCGTGTATGGTGCGCCGGCCAGCCCGGCGCCGCACCTGGTGGCCCGGCCTGCATCCGAGGGGAGCGCCGGGACGTAATGTCAGCAGAGCCCGACCTGGCTAGGCTGCTGGCTTCCGTCGCCACGGGCGACCGCGCCGCGCTGAAGGCCGTCTACGCCAGGCAGTCCACCCGCCTGTTCGGAATCGCCATGGCCATCCTGCGCGACCGCGCCGCCGCCGCCGATGCGCTCCAGGACGCCTTCCTCAAGGTCTGGCAGCGCGCCGGCCAGTTCGACCCCGCCCGCGGCCCCGCCGCCGCCTGGCTCGGCCAGATCGTGCGCAACGCGGCGCTGGATGCCGCCCGCGCCCGCGGCCGCGAGGTGCTGACCGACGACCCCGCCCTGGGCGACGGCGTCTTCGAGCCCTCCGTGCTGGATGACCTCGCCGAGGCCGAGGACGGCGCCCGCCTGCGTGAATGCCTCGCCACGCTGGATGAGAAGCCGCGCCAGGGCATCCTGCTCGCCTTCGTCCACGGCCTGTCGCACCCCGAGGTGGCCGAGCGCCTGGCCAGCCCGCTCGGCACGGTGAAGTCCTGGATCCGCCGCGGCCTGCTCTCGCTGCGGGAGTGCCTGTCATGAGCGGCACCACCGAGGACCGCGACCTGCTCGCCGCCGAATACGTGCTCGGCACGCTCGATGCCCGCGCCTCGG
>CANHCJ010000343.1 GCA_947458025.1 Rhodospirillales bacterium
CTCGCCCATGCCGCCCTCGCCGCCGCCGCCGCGCCCGTCCAGCATCACCAGCTCGCCGCGGTACTGCTTCAGCACCACCTCGGTCGTCTCGCGCTCGGCGCCCGACTGGTCGGTGTATTTCCGGCTCTCCAGCGCGCCCTCGATATACACCTTGGCGCCCTTCTTCAGGTAGCGCTCCGCCACCTCGGCCAGCCGGTCGTTGAAGATCACGATCCGGTGCCACTGGGTCTTTTCCTTGCGCTCGCCCGAGGCCCGGTCGGTCCAGGTCTCGCTCGTCGCGATGGAGAAGTTCACCACCTTGCTGCCGCTCTGCAGCGTGCGCGACTCGGGATCACGCCCGAGATTTCCCACCAGGATCACCTTGTTCACGCTGCCAGCCATGTTCGCTTGCCCTTCCCGTCTGCCCGCATCATAACGCCCGCCCTTCCGGGGGGCCACCTCGGGCTTCCCAAGCGGCGGATCGCCGCCATATAAACTAGAACAGTTAGAGAACGCACGCGAAGCTGCAAGCCCTTCCTCCGCGGGGACAGACCACCATGGATGCCACTTCCGCCCCGCCCAGGGCCATTCTCGCCGGCCCCGCCATCCGCGTTCGCGGCGCCCGCGAGCACAACCTCAAGAACATCGACGTCGACATCCCGCGCGACAGCCTCACCGTCATCACCGGCCTGTCCGGCTCCGGCAAGTCCTCCCTGGCCTTCGACACGATCTACGCCGAGGGCCAGCGCCGCTACGTCGAGTCGCTGTCGGCCTATGCCCGCCAGTTCCTGGAGCTGATGGGCAAGCCCGATGTGGACAGCATCGAGGGCCTGTCGCCCGCCATCTCCATCGAGCAGAAGACCACCAGCCGCAACCCGCGCTCCACCGTCGGCACCGTGACGGAAATCCACGACTACATGCGCCTGCTCTGGGCGCGCGTCGGCGTGCCCTATTCGCCCGCCACCGGCCTGCCGATCGAGGCGCAGACCGTCTCCCAGATGGTCGACCGCGTGCTGGCCATGCCGGAGGGCACCCGCCTGCTGCTGCTCGCCCCCGTGGTGCGCGACCGCAAGGGCGAGTACCGCAAGGAGCTGGCCGAGCTGCAGCGCCGCGGCTTCACCCGCGTCAAGGTGGACGGCACGCTGTACGAGATCGGCGAGGTCCCGGCGCTGAACCGCAAGATCAAGCACGAGATCGAGGCGGTGGTGGACCGCATCGTGGTGCGCGAGGGCATCGCCGGCCGCCTGGCCGACAGCTTCGAGACCGCGCTCTCCCTGTCGGACGGCGTCGTCTACGCCGAGAACGCCGACAACCAGGAGCGGACGGTGTTCTCCTCCCGCTTCGCCTGCCCGGTCAGCGGCTTCACCATCGAGGAGATCGAGCCGCGCCTGTTCAGCTTCAACTCCCCGCACGGCGCCTGCCCGGCCTGCGACGGGCTGGGCGTGGAGACCTTCTTCGACCCCGCTTTGGTGGTGCCGGACGAGCGCAAGTCGCTGGCCGAGGGCGCCATCGCCCCCTGGGCCGGCAGCCAGTCGCCGTACTACGACCAGACGCTGCAAAGCCTCGCCAAGCACTACAAGGTCAGCACCCGCACCGCCTGGTCCGACCTGCCCCTGCGCGTGCAGAACGCCATCCTCACCGGCACCGGCGAGGAGCCGATTGAGTTCACCTACAAGGACGGCGTGCGGCAATACGCCGTGAAGAAGCCCTTCGAGGGCGTCGTGCGCAACCTCCAGCGCCGCTGGCAGGAAACCGACAGTGCCTGGGTGCGCGAGGAGATGTCGCGCTACCAGGCCGAGAAGCCCTGCGCCGTTTGTGCCGGCGCGCGCCTGAAGCCCGAGGCGCTGGCGGTGAAGGTCGCCGGCAGGCACATCGCCGAAGCCTCTGATCTTTCGATCAAACTGGCCCGCGCCTGGTTCGGCGAGGTGCTGCCCACCCTCACCCCGCAGCGGGCGGAGATCGCCCGGCGCATCCTGCGCGAGATCGAGGACCGGCTGCAGTTCCTGAACGATGTGGGGCTGGACTACCTCACCCTCTCGCGCGGCAGCGCCACCCTGTCCGGCGGCGAGAGCCAGCGCATCCGGCTGGCCAGCCAGATCGGCTCCGGCCTCACCGGCGTACTGTACGTGCTCGACGAACCCTCGATCGGCCTGCACCAGCGCGACAACGAGCGCCTGCTCGGCACGCTGCGCCGCCTGAAATCGCTGGGGAACACCGTGCTGGTGGTGGAGCACGACGAGGACGCCATTCGCGCGGCCGACTACCTGATCGACATGGGCCCCGCCGCCGGCATCAATGGCGGCCGCGTCATCGCCCAGGGCACGGCCGAGGAGGTGGCCGCCCACCCGGAGTCGCTCACCGGCGCCTATCTCTCCGGCCGCAGGTCCATCTCCGTGCCCGCGATGCGCCGCCCGATCCAGAAGGACCGCGCCGTCACCATCGTCGGCGCCCGCGGCAACAACCTGAAGGACGTGAACGCCACCTTCCCGCTCGGCGTCCTCACCTGCGTCACCGGCGTCTCCGGCGGCGGCAAGTCCACCCTGGTGGTGGACACGTTCTACAAGGCCGCCAGCCGCCGGCTGATGGGCTCCGGCGAGGTCCCGGCCTTGCACGCCCGCATCGAGGGGCTGGAGCACCTGGACAAGATCATCGACATCGACCAGTCCCCGATCGGCCGCACCCCGCGTTCCAACCCCGCCACCTACACCGACCTGTTCGCGCCGATCCGCGACTGGTTCGCCGAGCTGCCCGAAAGCCGCGCCCGCGGCTACAAGGCCGGCCGTTTTTCCTTCAATGTCAAAGGCGGCCGCTGCGAAGCCTGCCAGGGCGACGGCGTGCTCAAGATCGAGATGCACTTCCTGCCGGATGTCTTCGTCACCTGCGACACCTGCAAGGGCAAGCGCTACAACCGCGAGACGCTGGAGATCAAGTTTCGCGACAAATCCATCGCCGAAGTCCTTGAAATGACGGTGGATGAGGCGATCCCCTACTTCTCCGCGGTGAACAAGATCCGCGACCGCCTCACCATCCTGCAGCAGGTCGGGCTGGGCTACATCGCCCTCGGCCAGCAGGCCACCACGCTTTCGGGGGGCGAGGCCCAGCGCATCAAGCTCAGCAAGGAACTCGCCCGCCGCGCCACCGGCCGCACGCTGTATATCCTGGATGAGCCCACCACCGGCCTGCACTTCGAGGACGTGCGCAAGCTGCTGGAAGTGCTGCACGCCCTGGTCGATGCGGGCAACACCGTGGTGGTGATCGAGCACAACCTGGAGGTGATCAAGACCGCCGACTGGATCCTGGACCTCGGCCCCGAGGGCGGCGACGGCGGCGGCCGCATCGTGGCCCAGGGCACCCCGGAAGACATCGTGAAGGTGGCGGAAAGCCACACCGCCCGCTTCCTCGCCCCCCTGCTCCCGGTCGTCCAGCCGCCCCGCCGCAAGGGCCGGTGAAGCCTTCCCGTGGCATGGCCGGGGCGCCGGCCATGGCACGGCACTGTCGCTATTGCATGCGCTTGGAGATCGAGATCGCGTAGGCCGGCGTGCGGATCGCGAACATCGGGTCGTTCTCCGGCCCGTCGATCCCGTCGGCCAGCAGCGTGGGCGCGAAGATCACCTCGTCGCATACCTTGGCATCGGCCACGCTGCGCACCATCAGCCGGCCCAGCTCCACCGTCGGCCGCGCCTCCTCGCCTTCCCACATCCTGGTCGGATTGTCGGTCGGGTCGCCCGCGCGGCCGAGGATCGCCACCATCCGCAGCCCGGCCGGCCGCCCGCTGGCCAGCCGCGCGGCGATATCCGCCGCCAGGAAGTCGCGCGGCCTGGCCCGCGCCTCGTCGTCGGTGAGGTTCACCGGCCCGTCCAGCGGCTCCATGCGGAACTTGATCACCTGGCGCGCCCCGGCGGCGTTGGTCAGCGTGTAAGCATGCACGCCCCAGTAGCTCACCCCCACCCACGACCCCGGGATCGGCTGGCTGGCCAGGTAGCGCCCCTGCAGCAGCGTCTCGGGATTGGCCTCGGAGAAGGCGCGCACGCGCTCGGTGTCCGGCTGGCCGTTGGCGGCCGGCCGGCGCGCCTGCAGGAAGCCCAGCATCTGCGCCGGCGTGGCGGCGAAGTTGATCGGCGCATTGACCATCACGAACTCGGTCTGCCCCGCCCCGTCGGGGTCGATCCGGAACGACAGGCCGCGGTTCACCCCGCGCGCGCCATCGGCCACCGCCGGATTGCCGCCGCCCACCGAGAACCGGATCACCGCATCGGAGGGCCGGGTGAAGATGACCGCCTTCGAAAGCCCGGGCGCCGTGGCGGCCGGCTCGAACCGCCCGGCATAGCAGGCGCCCTTCGCCCCGCTGGGCCGGTGCGTGCCGGGCCCGGCGAAGGCGCGCATGATCTCCACGATCGGCGCGGGGTCGCCATCCTGCGCCCGGGCCGGCTGGGCCGGTGCGGCGAGCAGGATCGCGAGGCAGGCGGCGGCGAGCGTCACTCGTGTCATGGATCGTTCTCCCTGATCGGCCTGGTCCCGGACGGATGGCCCCGACTCCCTGACACCCCGGCCAGCCCCGGCGTTACAGTGCCGGCGAGGCCGCGAACGGCTCAGCCGGCGGGCACGATCCAGCGGCACGCCGCCGCCACCGCCCCCGCCCAGTCCCCCGGCTCCGGCTGGCGGGCCAGGCGCAGCGAGGGATACCAGGGCGAATCCGCGCGCCCGCGCAGCCAGCGCCACCCGCCGGCATGGTGCAGCAGCAGGATCGTCGGCCGGCCCAGCGCCCCGGCC
>CANHCJ010000344.1 GCA_947458025.1 Rhodospirillales bacterium
GCCACCCCCCGTCTCCCTCCCCCGGTCACGTCAGCGCCCCGGGCGCCATCCCCTCCGCACGATTCAACTGTTCCACTAACAAAACAATCCTCGCCGCGCACATCCGAATTGCAAGCCAGCCCGCGCCCCGCCATATAGCGCCGCAGTAGGGCTTGCCTGCGCCGAATCCACCCGGCCCGGACGCCTCTGGGAACCGAGGCAGGGAATGCGCAGGCCGGCTGGAATCCGTTACGGGCTGGAGGATCGGCCGCCCTGGCCCGTGGTCGCCGCCACCGCGGTCCAGCAGGCCACCGTCGTCCTGCTCTTCCTCTACGTCCCCCTCATCATCGCCCGCCAGGCCCAGGCCAGCCTCGCCCACACCGCGGCGCTGATCAGCATGACCTTCCTCGCCTGCGGCCTCGGCACCATGGTCCAGGCCATCCGCCGCCACGGCCTCGGCAGCGGCTTCCTCGCCCCGCTCAGCCCCTCCACCCCCTACCTCGCCCCCTCCCTGCTGGCCGCCCAGCTCGGCGGCCTGCCCCTCGTCGCCGGCATGACCCTGCTCGCGGGCCTGGCCACCATCGCCTTCGCCCGCCTGCTCAACAGCATCCGCGCCCTCATGCCGCCGGAGATCGCCGGCGTCGTCGTGCTCATCGTCGGCCTCGCCATCGCCATCACCGGCGTCCGCACCCTTCTGGCCGGCCCCGCCGGCGGCCCGCCGGAACTGGCCGACCTCGCCGTGGGCCTCGCCACCCTGGCCCTCTCCGTCGGCCTCTCTGTCTGGGGCCGCGGCGCCCTGCGCTGGGCCTGCGTGCTGATCGCCATGGTCCTCGGCACCGCGCTCGCCGCCGCCCTCGGCCAGCTGCACGTCGCGCCAGACATCAACCTCGCTGCCCTGCCGATGTTCGGCCTGCCCGATGTCGGCGGCATTGGCCTGGCCTTCGAGCTCGCCCTGCTGCCCGCCTTCCTCGTCGCCGCCCTGGCCAGCTCCCTCAAGACCGTCGGCCTCGTCACCAGCCTGCAGCGCATCAACGATGCCGACTGGTCCCGGCCGGAGCCGCGCAGCATCGCCGGCGGCGTCACCGCCGACGGCATCGCCACCGCCCTGGCCGGCGCCCTCGGCGGCCCCGGCGTGAACATGAGCGCCACCAACGCCGCCCTGCAATCCGCCACCGGCGTCACCAGCCGCGTCATTGCCCTGGCCACCGGCGGGCTCTGCATCCTGCTGGCCTGCTTCCCCCGCCTGGCCGCCTTGCTCTCCCAGGTCCCCGCCCCGGTCATCGCCGCCACCCTGCTGCAGGCCGGCGCGCTCATGATGGCCGGCGGCATGCAGCTCGCCACCTCGCGCCTGCTCGATGCCCGCAAGTCCGCCGCCGTGGGCCTGGCCATCGTCGCCGCCCTCTCGGTGGAGGTGCTGCCCCAGGCGGCCGACTGGGTCGGCGAGGGCCTGCGCCCGATCATGACCGCCGGCGCCATCGGCACCCTGGTCGCCATCACGCTGAACGCCCTGCTGCGCATCGGCATCCGCCGCGAGATGTCGATCACCCACCGCCCCGCCGCGATGTCGCAGGAGGTCGTCGGCGCCTTCCTCGAACGCGCCGGCGGCGCCTGGGCCCTGCGCGCCGATCTCGTCGCCCGCGTCGCCAACGCGCTCAACTGGTGCCTCGATGCCATCCAGGTCGCCGGCCTCACCCAGGGCCCGGTCACCCTCTCGCTCGCCTACGACGAATCCCGCCTCGATGTCCGCCTGTCCTACACCGGCACCCCGGTGGAACTGTCAGACCGCCCGCCCACGCCCGATGAACTGCTGCACGACGATGCCGCCCCCGCCCGCCTCGCCGGCCACATGATCCGCCGCCTGACCGACCGCGTGGCGGTGCGCGAGAAGGATGGCGTGGTGGAACTCAGGATGACGCTGAACGACTGATCGCCCGCACGTCGAGCACCCCATCGTCGCGGAACGCCAGCGGCCCGCGCGCCGCCGCGATGCGCCGATGGGTGTAGAAGGTCAGCCACGGCGGATCCTGCTGCAGCAGCCGGTAGCAGCGCCGATACAACGCCTCCCGCGCCGCCATGTCGGTCAGCCTCCGCGCCTGGTCGATCAGCCCCTCCACCTCGGGGTTGCGGTAGCCCAGCCACCAGCTGCCGGCCACGCGGCTGTCGATCTTCTCGGCCAGCACGCGGAACGTGCTCATCGGCGAGCTGTCGAACAGGCACAGGTCGGCGATGTCGCTCGCCCGCACCCGCTCGGCATAACGCACCCGGTCCGGCTCGATCCGTGCCGTCAGCGCAACGCCCACCGCCGCCAGCTGCGCCTGCAGCACCGGCAGCAGCACCGGCGCCTCGTCCGGCAGCCGCGTCGGCCAATCGGCCACCAGCGAAAGCCCGCCGGCATATCCGGCCTCGGCCAGCAATGCCCGCGCCCCGGCCGGATCATGCGCCACCCCCGGCGCCTCCGGATCGAAGCCGAAATGCCGATCGCTCACGAACCCCACCAGCGGATCCGCCGCCCCCTGCGTCACCGCCGCGATCATCGCCGCCCGGTCGATCGCCATCGCCAGCGCCCGGCGCACCCGCCCATCCGCGCACGGCCCCTGCGCCGCGTTCAGCAGGCAGATGATCGCCGTGGGATCGACCACGTCGGCGGTGCTGAACCCGTCCGCCCCGGCCCCCACCCGCGTGGCAACATCCACCGCGCCGGAGCGCAGTGCCGCCAGCCGCCCCTCGGCCGCGGCAATGCCGATCCAGCGCAACGCTGGCAGCCCCGGCCGCACCGCCGCCATCGCGATCGCCCCATCCTCGGCCGAGTCCAGCCGCCACGGCCCGGTGCCGATCCAGCGCCCGGCCATGTCCGCGGCCGCGATCGCCGCCGCCGCCATCACCGGCCCGGCCGAGACCACGTCCAGGATGTCCGCGATGTCCCTCGTGGTCACCAGCCGCACCGTGCGGGAGTTCACCACCTCCACCTCGCAGCCGGCGAGATACTGCGCCCACACCCCCGGCGCCCCCAGCGTCGCCCCCACCGCCGGATCCGCCATCCGCATCAGCGATGCCGCCACCGCCGCCGCGTCGCAGGCGGTGCCGTCATGGAACATCGCCCCCGGGCGCAGCCGGAACAGCGTGCGCCGCGCATCCTCCTGCACCCACTCCTCCGCCAGCCCCGCCACGAACCGCCCCGGCCCCACGCGGCGCACCAGCGGGTCGAACACCGCCTCCAGCAGCGCCAGCGAATCGGCGCTGTCGGTGCAGTCCTGCGGGTCGAACAGCGAAATCCGGGTCTGGGCGATGGTCAGCACGCGGGGCATCCTTGTGGCGGTGGCGTCGGGGGCACTGTAGATTGCAGGCCTCGATGCGCGAAGGAGGCCAAGATGTCCGCCACCACCCAGCAGGCCCAAGTGCCGGACTTCAACCTGCTCGACCCCGCCTTCATCGCCAACCCGTACCCGATCTACCACCGGCTGCGCGCCATGGCCCCGGTCTGGCGCTCGCCGATCGGCTTCAACGTGGTGACCCGGTACGACACCGCCGCAATGGTCCTGCGCGACCGCCGCTTCGGCAAGAACTACGTCGAGAACATCACCAAGAACTACGGGCCGCAGATCGTCGACGAACCCGCCTATGCCTCGATGTCCCGCACCATGCTGGTGCTCGACCCGCCCGACCACACCCGCCTGCGCTCCCTGGTCACCAAGGCCTTCACCGCGCGCCGCGTCGAAGCCATGCGCCCGCAAATCGCCGCGGTCGTCGACGCCCTGCTGGACCGCGTCCAGCCCCAGGGCGGCATGGATGTGATCAAGGACTTCGCCCACCGCCTGCCGATCATCGTCATCTGCGACATGCTCGGCATCCCCGAGGCCGACCGCGAACAGTTCTTCACCAGCAGCAAGGTCAATGGCCGCCTGGTCGACCCCGTGCCCCTCTCGCCGGAGGAGATCGCCGCCGCCAACGCCAATGCCCTGGAAACCAACGCCTACTTCGACAGCCTGTTCGAGCTGCGCCGCCGCGACCCGCAGGACGACCTCACCACCCAGCTCGTTCAGGCCGAGGAGGCCGGCGACCGGCTGACGCAGGAGGAACTGCGCGCCAATGTCGGCCTGCTCTTCGCCGCCGGGCACGAAACCACCGCCAACCTGATCGGCAACGGCCTGCTCGCCCTGCACCGCAACCCCGACCAGTGGCAGGCGATGAAGGACGACCCCAGCCTGATCCCGAACGCGATGGAGGAGCTGCTGCGCTACGACAGCTCGGTGCAGATGACCGGGCGCAGCGTGCTGGAGGACGTGGAGCTCTCCGGCGTGCCCCTGCCCAAGGGCGCGCAGGTGGTCTGCTTCCTGGGCGCCGCCAACCGCGACCCCGACGCCTTCGCCGAGCCGGACCGGCTGGACATCACGCGCCAGAAAGTCACCCCGCTGTCGTTCGGCGGCGGCATCCATTTCTGCCTCGGCGCCCAGCTGGCGCGCATCGAGGCGCAGGAAGCCTTCGCCGGCCTGATCCGCCGGCTGCCCACGCTGGAACTGTCGGAACGCGACCGCCCGAAATGGCGCCGCAGCTTCACCCTGCGCGGACTCACCACACTCCCCGCGGTGTGGCACTGAAGGAAGGCCAGGGGGCTTTGCCCCCTGGACCCCCACCAGGGACCTGAGGTCCCTGGACCCACATCAGCTTCCGCCTTCGGCGGGGAGGGGCCGCCCGGGTCTCTCCACCGCCTCGACGGCCCCTCCCCGCCGAAGGCGGAAAAAGTCGAGGGGTCTGGGGCC
>CANHCJ010000345.1 GCA_947458025.1 Rhodospirillales bacterium
GGCCGCGCCGCGCCACGGCGCAGGAGCTGCGCGAACGTCCCGCCGGGCAGGAGGTGGCGCCGATCCTGTTCGTGCACGGCAACGGCGACAGCGCCGCGCTGTGGATGCCCACGATCTGGCGCTTCGAATCCAACTTCTACGCCCGCAGCCGCCTGTTCGCGCTCGACATGCGCCTGCCCACCGCGCGCCGCGTGGATTCGGTGCGCGAGACCGGCCGCTCCTCCACCGAGGAAGCCACCGCCCAGCTCGCCCAGGAGGTCGCGCGCGTGCGCCGCGCCACCGGGGTGGAGCGCCTGGTGCTGATCGGCCATTCCCGCGGCGGCAACATCATCCGCAACTTCCTGCGCCAGAACCCCAGCCAGCGCATCCGCGCCGCCATCCTCTGCGCCGCGCCCAGCCACGGCGTGATCGTCTCCACCCGGCTCATGGTCGGCAGCGAGTTCAACGGCGCCTCCCCCTTCCTGCGCGCGCTGAACGCCATGCCCGGGGAGGTGCCGCCCGGCGTGCCCACCTTCACCCTGTCCAGCGACGGCCAGGACAAATGGGCCCAGCCCGACGGCCGCTTCATCGGCATGCCCGGCGAGCCGACCGGCATCGACGCGCTCGGCCCCGCCCTGCGCGGCGCCACCAACGTGGTGCTGCCCGGCGCCGACCACATGGAGGTGGCCTATTCCGCCGAGGCCTTCGTGGAGCTGCACCGCATGGCCACCGGCGAGCTGCCCAGCGCCACGCGCATCCGCCCGGAGGTCCGCCCCACCCTCAACGGCCGCGTCAGCGCCTACGAGAACGGCGCCCCCACCAATATCGGCATCGCCGGCGCCCGCGTGCGCCTCTACCCCGTGGAGGCCGAGACCGGCCGCCGCGCCGGCCCGCTGCTGCACGAGCGCATCACCCCCGCCGACGGCAGCTGGGGCCCGCTGGAGGTGGACCCCGAGATGCACTGCGAGTTCGAGATCACGGTGCGCGGTTATCCCATCACCCACCTCTACCGCGGCCCCTTCCCGCGCGGCAGCGACCACGTCCACCTGCGCCCCTACCTGCCCGCGCCGGACGACCCGAAGGAAGGCTCGCTCGTCATCGTCTCCCGCCCGCGCGGCTATTTCGACCCGGCGCGCGACCGCATCAACATCGGCGGCCAGACCCTCTCCGGCCCGCCCGATGTCCCGCACGAAAGCACGCTGCGCGCCACCGGCCCGGACGCGCAGATCCCCATGCAGGTCTCCTACAACGCCGAGCGCCTGGCCGGCCTCACCTGGCCGATCGCCGAGCGCCGCGTCACGGTGATCGAGCTGTCCGAATGAGCCAGCCGCCCGCCCCGCTGGTGGAGGTGGAGGGCCTCACCATCGCCTTCGGCGCCCGCCAGGTGGTGCGCGATGTCGGCTTCCGCCTCGCCGCCGGGGGCACGCTGGCGCTGGTGGGCGAATCCGGCTCCGGCAAGTCGCTCACCGCCCTGTCGCTGCTCGGCCTGCTGCCGCCCGGCGCGGTGGCCAGCGGGCGCGTGCGCCTGGCCGGGCAGGAGGTGATCGGCGCCCCCCCGCACGCGCTGCGCCGGCTGCGCGGCGGCGTGGCCGGCATGGTGTTCCAGGAGCCGATGAACAGCCTGAACCCGCTGGCCCGGATCGGCCGGCAGGTGACGGAGGCGATCCAGCTGCACCGCCCCATGCCCGCCGCCGCCGCGCGCACCCGCGCGGTGGAACTGCTGGCCGAGGTCGGCTTCCCCGATGGCGAGCAGCGCCTGGATGCCTTCCCGCACCAGCTCTCCGGCGGCCAGCGCCAGCGCGTCATGATCGCCATGGCGCTGGCCAACGACCCCGCCCTGCTGATCGCCGACGAGCCCACCACCGCGCTCGACGTCACCATCCAGGCGCAGATCCTGAAGCTGCTCGCCGCCGAGAAGGCCGCGCGCGGCCTCGCCCTGCTGCTCATCAGCCACGACCTGGCCATCGTGCGCCGCTACGCCGACGACGTGGTGGTGATGAAGGACGGCGACGTGGTGGAGGCCGGGCCGGTCGCCGAGGTGTTCGAGCGCCCCCGCCACCCCTACACCCGCATGCTGCTGGCCGCCGAGCCGCGCGGCGCCCCCGCCCCGCTGCCGCCCGCCGCCCCGGTGCTGATGCAGGGCGACGACGTGCGCGTCCATTTCCCCATCCGCCGCGGCATCCTGCGCCGCACCGTGAACCACGTGAAGGCGGTGGACGGCGTCTCGGTGTCCATCCGCCAGGGCGAGACCGTCGGCCTCGTCGGCGAATCCGGCTCCGGCAAGTCCACCATGGGCTACGCCCTGCTGCGCCTGCAGCCCGCCCAGGGCCGCATCGCCTTCGCCGGCACCGACCTCTCCTCCCTCGACCGCACCGCCCTGCGCCGCCTGCGCGCCGGCATGCAGATCGTCTTCCAGGACCCCTTCGGCAGCCTCTCCCCGCGCCTCTCGGTCGGCGAGATCATCGCCGAGGGCCTCGCCGTCCACGAGCCCGCCCTGTCGGAGGCCGACCGCCAGGCCCGCGTGGCCGAGGCCCTGGCCGAGGTCGGCCTGCCCGCCGACAGCGTGGAACGCTACCCGCACGAATTCAGCGGCGGCCAGCGCCAGCGCATCGCCATCGCCCGCGCCATGGTGCTGAAGCCCCGCTTCGTGGTGCTGGACGAACCCACCAGCGCGCTCGACATGTCCGTCCAGGGGCAGATCGTCGAGCTGCTGCGCACGCTGCAGGCGCAGCACGGCCTCGGCTACCTGTTCATCAGCCACGACCTCAAGGTGGTCCGCGCCATGGCGCACCGCATCGTGGTGCTGCGCGGCGGCCGCGTGGTGGAGCAGGGCCCGGCGGAGGACGTCATTGCCCGCCCGCAGGAGGACTACACCCGCGCCCTGATGGCCGCCGCCTTCAGCCTGGAAGCCGACGAGAGCGGAATCGTCGCCAGCTGACCCGCGGCCTGCATCCAGGCCGCCTCCGCGCGCGTAGCGCTCGTGCCGGGCAACAGCCCGTGTTAACTTTCGCGAAACATTCCGGGGAGCCCCACCGCCATGACCATCCTCACCCGCCGCCGCGCCCTGCTCGGCGCCGCCGCCCTGGCCACCGCCTATCCGATCCTGCGCAGCAGCCCGGCGCTGGCCCAGGCCGCCGCCGGCCCCTTCACCCTGCCGCCGCTGCCCTACGCGCCCGACGCCAACGAACCCTCGATCGACAAGATGACGATGGAGATCCACCACGGCCGCCACCACGCCGCCTTCATCACCAACCTCAACAACGCCGCCCGCGACCACCCGCAGATCGCCGCCATGCCGATGCACCAGGTGCTGCAGAAGATCGGCGAGATGCCCGAGGCCGTGCGCGGCATCATCCGCAACTCCGGCGGCGGCCACGCCAACCACGCCATGTTCTGGACCATCATGGGCGGCAAGGGCGGCACCCCCGGGGGCGACCTCGCCGCCGCCATCACCCGCGACCTCGGCGGCCTGGACAAGATGAAGACCGACTTCAACGCCGCCGGCGTGCGCGTGTTCGGCTCCGGCTGGGTGTTCGTCACGGTCGATGCCGCCGGCAAGCTGGCCCTCACCACCCGCCCCAACCAGGACAACCCGCGCACCGACGGCCAGATGGTCCTGATGGGCAACGACGTGTGGGAGCACGCCTACTACCTGAAATACCAGAACCGCCGCGCGGACTACCTCGCGGGCTGGTGGAACATCGTCAACTGGCCCGCCATCGAAGCCCGCTACGCCGCCGCCAAGGCCGGCACGCTGGGGGTCTGACGGGGGAAGGGCAGGGGGGGCCGCCCCCCCGGCCCGGCCTCAATCCAGCGCCGATCCCGCCGTGGGCCCCTGGCCCCGGCCGGGGGTCCAGACCGGGTCCGGGGTGCGCCACAGCACCGGGTCGGCCATGCCCTCGGCCAGGGCGGCGGCCATCGCGTTCAGCAGGCGCTCGCCCTTCTCGGCCGTTCCCGCCCGCGGGTCGCCGATGGTGCCGGTGATCGGCGCGCGCTCGGAGAAGCTCCAGAAGCGCCCATAGCCCGGCCGGCCCGTGATGGCCGGCGGCGCCTGCTGCACGGCCTCCTCCAGCTTGTCGGTGCGCACCGTGTCCGGCGTCATCGCCAGCATGACGGAGGTCTCCGCCTCGCAGGCATGGGCGGGCCCCTTCTGCTTCTCCAGGATCCCGGCCACGGCCTCCGCCGCCACATACCAGGGCGTGCAGGAGACGATCGGCATCCCGTACTCCACCGCCAGCTCGCGCGCGGCCACCGACAGCGGGTCGATGTTGCCGCCATGCCCGTTCACCAGCAGCAGGCGCGCGAAGCCGATGGCGCGCAGCGAGCGCGCCACGCCGGAGATCACGCCGCGGAACTCGGCGAAGTTCAGCGTGATGGTGCCGCCGAAGGGCAGGTGGTGCTCGCTCATCCCGGTCCACATGCCGGGCAGCACGAGGACAGGCATGTCTTGCGCGGCCAGCCGCGCCGCCCGAATGGCGATTTCCCAGGCCGTGCGGGTATCGGTGATCACCGGCAGATGCGGCCCGTGCTGCTCCAGCGAGCCGACCGGCAGCACCGCAAGCGCATTGCCGCGCGCGGCCACGGCGCGGATGTCGGGGCCGGTGAGGCGGGTCCAGTCGACCTCGGTCATGGTGCGATTCCTTACCGGGAAGGAGCGCCGAACCCCAGGAATCCGGCCTGCGGCACCGGCGTTCCGGGGTCGGCATTGGCCGCGCGCGCGCGCTGCGGCGCGGGCTGGGCGGGGGCGGTGGCCA
>CANHCJ010000346.1 GCA_947458025.1 Rhodospirillales bacterium
CAGCCCGTACAGCGCGCCGAACACCTGCGCCTGCGCCGCGCTGCCCGCGGTCCCGGCCGCCGGCCGCCCCGCATCCAGCGCCGCCCCCATCGGCGAGGACCAGTCCGCCACCGCGGCGAACCGCGCCGGCGTCACCACCAGGTCGATCGTGTCGGCGCCATAGATCACCTCGAAGCGCGTATCCGCCCCCAGCCCCACCGGCTGCGCCACGCCGGAGAAGGCGCCCAGCACGCCGCCCTGCGCCTGCACCACCCGGAACGCCTGGCCCACCACGGGCGTGAACGTGTTGGTCGCACTGCCCACGATCCCGCGCAGCGTCGGCGCCACCGTTCCGCCGGCGGTCAGCGTGTTGCCCGCCCCGGTCACGATGATGCGGCTGAAATTCCCCGCCCCGCTCCCCGTCCCGGTCCCGTCGATGTCGAACACCGTGGTGGATCCCGGCGCCAGCGTCACCGGCCCGGCCGAAACCAGCGTGCCCGGCGAGTTGCCCGGCGCCAGCACGCCGCCCGCCCCCACCGAAACCCCGCCCACGCTGCCGGTGCCGCGCAGCATCCCGCCGCCGTTCACGATCACCTGCCCGACCAGCGTCCCGTTCACATGCACCTGCGCGCCGTTGATCGTCGTCGGCCCGGTATGGTTGCCCGCCCCGTTCAGCGTGATGCTGCCGCCCGTGCCGGAATTGACGATGGTCAGCCCCCCGGCCGTCCCCGGCGCCGCATCGGCGAAGGTGCCGCTGAAGGTGGCATGCGCCCCCGCCTGGTCGATCGTCCCGCCCGCGCCGGCGATGGTGAAGTTCAGCGCGCTGCTCCCGGTCTCGGCCACCAGCGTGCCGCCCTTGAACACCGGGGTCACCGCCCCGGTATTGGCCTGGCCCATGGACCACGACTTGTCGATCTCGGCCGCCCCCCCGCCGCCGCCCAGTCCCCCGCTCGAAACCGCCGCCGCGATGTCGGTCCCGAACACATACGAATAGCTCAGCGTCACCGAGGCCCCGTTCGCCAGCGACCCGATATCGAAGCCGAGCCCGATCACGCTGTCCCCGTCGCCGTCGTTCGTCCCCGAAAGGAACGTCGCCGGGTCGCTCGACCATCCGCCGCTCACGCCCGCGCCATGCGTCACCTTGCTGCCGGTAAACAGCCCGATCACGTATTTCGACGTCATCGCCTCGGCATACACCAGGTCGGTCGCCGGCACGCCCTTGGCGCCCAGGATGTTGCGGGTGACCGACGAATCGCCCGGCGCCGCCACCGCGTCCGGGTCGATGAAGCGCGCGAACTTCAGCCCGGTCACGTCGCTCAGCGCCGTGATCGTCGTCGTGATCGCCAGCTTCTGGTCCGCCACGTTGAACGCCACGTCGTTCACCACCGAAACCACGCCCTTCGCGCTGCCGGTCCAGATGCCGCGCTTGTCGAACGTGGCACCCCCCACCGCCACGCCGCTCTGGTCCACCAGCGTGCCGCTCAACGCCGACCCGCCGCCATTGTTGTTCGCAAGGCTGAACGCGCCCCCGCCGCTCGTGCTGCCGGTCAGCCTGAACCCCTCGAACGGCGCGCCCGGCGTCAGGTAGTCGTAGGCCGGGTTGAAGCTGCCCTTGCCCGTGCCGTCATACAGTACCCCCGGCGAGGTATTGCCGCCCGAGCCCAGCGTGCCGGCATCGTTGAGCCCGATGCGGATGAAGTTCCCCTCCAGCGTGATCGGCCCGGCCAGCACCGCCGCCGGCGCCACGAAGGCCGTGCTCAGCAGCAGCGCCGCCCCGATCCGCACGTTGCGGCGGGCAAGGAAACGGAAGCGGGAAGGATGGCAGATATGCACAGGCAGTACTCGGAGTTGATTCGGTTCTCCCCGACTTGACTGGAAGGAGGAAAATAAAAAATGAACGGCCCAGAATACAAAAACTGAATTGCGCGAGGAAAACTGCCAGGATTAACCCCCCTGGCAACCACCCGCGGTCCAGCCCCGCCGCCCCCGATTGGCCCATTGCGCCAAGCCGAAGTTGCGGCACGATGCACGCCATGAGCACCCAGCCCCCCATCGGCCCCGAGGTCGACACCACCCCCCGCCCGCTCCCGGTGCGCCAGCGCATCGCCGGCCGCACCGTGGAGCTCGAACCCCTCCACCCCCGCCACGCCCCCGAGCTCTGGCAGGCGGTGAAATCCGGCACCGAGGCCGGCGACAACTCCTGGGCCTACATGGGCTACGGCCCCTTCCCCTCCCAGGACGCCCTCACCCGCTTCATCGCCGATTTCTCCACCACCCACGACCCCATCGCCTGGGCCGTCCGCCCCGTCAGCACGGGCCTGGCCACCGGCTGGCTTACGCTCATGGAAATCCAGCCGAAAAACGCCGCCATCGAGCTCGGCAACATCTGGTTCGGCCCCGCCATGCAGCGCACCCGCGCCGCCACCGAAGCCATGTACCTCCTGCTGAAATACTCCGCCGACGACCTCGGCTACCGCCGCCTGGTCTGGAAGTGCAACAGCCTCAACGCCCCCTCCAAGCGCGCCGCCGACCGCCTCGGCTTCACCTACGAGGGCTGCCACCGCATGCACCTCACCGTGAAGGGCCGCCGCCGCGACACGGACTGGTACAGCATCACCGCCGACGAATGGCCGAAATGCCGCGACGCGCTCGCCGCCTGGCTCGACCCCGCCAACTTCGCCCCCGACGGCACCGCGCGGCGCGGGCTGGCGGAAATACGGGCCGCGCTCTGAAGCAAGCATGTTCTTTTTTGAAAAAAAGAACCAAAAAACTTTTATCCGTTTGCCGACGGTTCAAATGCCCATCGCCCAGAGTCCGTCATTGCGAGCGCAGCGAAGCAATCCAGGGATGACACCAACCTACTTCGAAGGGGCGCACGTCATCCCGTGCCGCCACAACACCTGGCCGTCATCCACCACCGCCTTAACGGATAAAAGTCTTTTTGCTTCTTTTTCTTCAGAAAAAGAAGAATCCTTCCCATGACACCAGCCGCCCACCACCCCCGCTGGCGCGTCGTCGGCGCCCTCGGCATCGCCCAGATCCTCGCCTGGGGCATGAGCTACTACCTCATCGCCGTGCTCGCGAAGCCGATCGACGACGACACCGGCTGGGGCCTCACCTGGGTCGTCGGCGGCGTCTCCCTCGGCTTCCTCGTCTCCGGCCTCGCCTCGCCCCGCGTCGGCCGCCTGATCGACCGCTTCGGCGGCCGCCCCATCCTCTGCGCCAGCGCCCCGCTGCTCGCCGCGGGCCTGGCCATCCTCGCCATCGCCCCCAACATCCCGGTCTACATGCTTGGCTGGGCCTTCATCGGCCTCGGCATGGCCTGCGGCCTCTACGACCCCGCCTTCTCCACCCTCGGCCGCATCTACGGCGAGCAGGCCCGCTCCGCCATCACGCTGCTCACCCTCTATGGCGGCTTCGCCAGCACCGTCTGCTGGCCGCTCTCCGCCTGGATGGCCGAGCAGATCGGCTGGCGCGGCGCCTGCCTCGCCTATGCCGCCATCGCGCTCCTCGTCATCCTGCCGCTCTACGCCTTCTTCCTGCCGAAGGAGACGGAAACACCCCCCGCCAAGGCCGCCATCCATGCCGGCCCCATCGACCCCCGGCTGCGCCGCGCCTTCTGGGTCGTCGCCATCAACCTCACCTTCCCCGTCATCCTGATGGGCATCGTCTCCATCCACATGCTCACCCTGCTGCAGGAACGCGGGGTGGAACTGGCCGTCGCCGTGGCGCTCGGCGCCCTCATCGGCCCCGCCCAGGTCGGCGCCCGCATGGTGGAAGCCGCCGTGGGCCGCAAATTCCACCCGGTCTGGACCATGATCGCCTCCAACGTCCTGGCCGCCGCCGGGCTCGGCCTGCTCTTCGGCGACCCCGCCCTGGCCGCTCTCGGCCTGCTGCTCTACGGCTCCGGCTCCGGCATCCGCTCCATCGCCCGCGGCACCGTCCCGCTCGCCATCTTCGGGCGCGACGGCTACCCCACCCTCATGGGCCGCCTGGCCATGCCCAGCCTCATCGCCCAGGCCGCCACCCCCTCCCTCGGCGGCCTGCTGCTGGAACACGCCGGCGCGGATGCCACCCTCTGGGTGCTCGCCGTCGGCGCCGTCATCGCCCTCATCGTCTCGCTCCCCCTGCTCGCCTTCCGCCGCCAGAACTGAGCCCGGCCCGATCGCAATCGGCCCCACGGCCGCCGCGGGCACGGCACAAAGCCCTCTCCCCTTGGGGGCTTGAGCCGCGAAGCGGATCAAGAGTGGGTGAGGGGTCAATCCATCAGCGAATGCGCCCATCCGCATAGTCCGCCCCGCATCAACCTGCTTGATCGCCGGCCGGTTTGCGCCTATCGCCACGGCTGAACGACCCTGCGGGAATCCGGCGTGCGGAAACGATCCGCCCCGTCCGGCATTCCTGCATCTTTCCTCCCTGAATGTTTTCCCGAGCCAGCCCGCTGGAGCATGACCATTCTTCCTGAATTGTGCGCCCGCCCTCCCATGGAATCCCGGGGGGCCGACGGCGAAGCCGACGTGCTGTGGTACCACCCCGGCTTCTGCCAGTTCCCCCTCCCGCAGCGCCCCGGCGCCGCGCAGCCCTGGGCGCGCGAGCGCGGCGGCACCGCCGTCACCATCGATCCGGGCTCGGAACGCGACCGCGTGCCCGGCGGCGCCATGCTCCGCCGCCTGCTGATGCACCTGTGCGACGGCGCCATCCGCGCCGACCAGTCCCAGGTCGCCCTGGGCGACAGCGCCGCGGCCCTGGCC
>CANHCJ010000347.1 GCA_947458025.1 Rhodospirillales bacterium
CCGACCTGCCGCCGCCGTAGCCTGCTACGTCCGCTTCGGGGCGTGGAACTCGAAGGGCGGGTAGTCCTTGGTGATGTCGCTCACCACCTCGATCATCGCCGGCGCGTTGGAGGCGATCGCCTCGCCCAGCGCGCGCTTGAGCCCGGCGGCATCCTCCACCCGCCAGGCGCCAACGCCGAAGCTTTTCGCGTACGCGACGAAATCCGGGTTGGTCAGCACCGAGCCGGAATGCCGCCCGTCGAACATGCGCTTCTGGTCGCGCAGCACGTTGCCGTAGCTGGCGTTGTTCACCACGACGGTGACCAGGTTGATGCCGAACTGCATGGCGGTGGCGAGGTCCGACCCGCCGAACAGGAAGCCGCCATCGCCGCAGATGGAAACCACCGGCTTGTCGGGGTTGGCCACCTTCACGCCCAGCGCGGTGGGGAAGCCGTAGCCCAGCGTGCCGTTGAAGCCGGAGGTGATCAGCGTGCGCGGCTTGTAAACCGGCAGGCCGTACCAGGCGATGTAGGCCACCTGCGTGACTTCATCGACGATCAGGCCGTCCTCTCCCACCGCTTCGCGGATCGCTTCCACCAGGCCGTACTGCGGCTGCGCCTTCGACACCTTCTCAAGCGCGGTGGCCTTGGCCGCGGCGATGGCGGCGCGGCGGTCGGTGCCCGCGTTCTTGGCCACCGCGTCGCACAGCGCCTTCGCGCCGTCCTTCGCATCGGCCACGATCGGCACGTCCACCACCAGGCGGCGATGCTCGGCCGGGTCGATGTCGATGCGCGCCATCTTCAGCCCCGGCGGCGAGGGCGCCCAGCGCGTCAGCGGCACATCCAGCCGCGTGCCGATGCCGATCAACAGGTCCACCTTGTCCCACAGCTCGAACCCCGCGACGGTGCCGAGCGAGAGCGGATGCCGGCTGTCCACCACGCCCTTGCCGGTGCGGAAGCTCACCACCGGCGCGCCGATCTTTTCCGCCAGCGCAAGAACCTCCGGCCCCGCATCGGCCGCGCCGCCGCCCACCCAGATCATCGGGAACTTCGCGGCATCCACCAGCTTGGCCAGGGCCGCGATGCGCTCGGGGTCCGGCACCGGGTTCGGCCGCTTGCCCAGCGGGTCCATCGGCGTCACGTCCGCGGTGGCCGGGAACATGTCCCACGGCATCTCCACCGCCACCGGGCCCGGCCGGCCGGAGGTCATCGCCTGGAAGGCGCGCGCCATCACCTGCGGCGCCTCCGTGGGGTGCTCGATGCGCTCGGCGAACTTCAGCATGGACTTCAGCGTGGCGAGCTGGTCCGGCATCTCGTGCAGCTGGCCGCGGCCGCGCCCGATCATGGCGCTGGGCACCTGGCCGGTGATGCACATCACCGGCGCGTTCACACCCCAGGCCGTCAGCAACGCGCCCATCGTGTTCATCACGCCCGGCCCGGGCACCACGGTGAAGGCGCTGGGCTTGCCGGTGGACAGCGCCGAGCCCAGTGCCATGTAGGCGGTGGTCTGCTCATGCCGCGCGTTCAGCACGCGCAGCTGGTTGGCGTTGCGCGCGAAGGCGTCGAACAAGCCGTACATCTGCACGCCCGGCAGGCCGAAGATGGTGTCGACGCCGTGGCGCAACAGCGAATCGACAATGGCGTCGCCGCCGGTCATGCGAGGCATGGGATGCTCCCTGTTTCCTACCCTGGGGCGCATGCTGGCATGGTGCGCGGGGGCGTCAATATGCAAGTAAGGAAGGATGTTCTTTTTTGAAAAAAAGAACCAAAAAACTTTTCCGACCTGGCGCGGTGGCTGGTCGACACTGCCGGGGCCTAAAGTCGAAAAGTCTTTTTGCTTCTTTTTCTTCAGAAAAAGAAGACTCTTCCTTCCCCACTTGCCCTATCGCCTGCGATCGCGTCAAGTGATTGTCAACAATCCGCACGGGAGGGAATCAGCGATGTCCTGGCAGGAAGAAATCGACGACCTCAACCGCCGTCGCCGGATGGCGGAAGCGGGCGGCGGGGAGGAGGGCATCGCCCGCCAGCGCAAGCAGGGCAAGATGCTGGTGCGCGAGCGCATCGCCGCCATCGCCGACCCCGGCAGCTTCCAGGAGATCATGGCCCTCTCCGGCCACGGCACCTACCAGGATGGCAGGCTCACCCATTTCACCCCCAAGCCCTATGTCTCCGGCACCATGCGCATCGAGGGGCGCAAGGTGATGGTCCATGCCGGGGACTTCACCGTGCGCGGCGGCTCCGCCGGCGGGCATCGCGGCGGCATGGGGCAGGAGATGTCCGCCGCCGAGCGCGCGATCGAATGGCGCCTGCCCTATGTGCGCCTGCTGGATGCCGCCGGCGGCAGCGTGCGCACCTTCGAGGATTACGGCCGCACCTACCTGCCCGACGGCAGCCAGCGCACCCAGTACGACGTGCGGCTGATGAACTGGGTGCCCACCGCCTCGGCCGTGCTCGGCTCCGTCGCCGGGGTGCCGGCGATCGAGGCCTGCATGGCGCATTTCTCCGTGATGGTGAAAGGCATCTCCCAGATCTTCCCCGGCGGCCCGCCGGTGGTGAAGGCCGCGCTGGGGCTGGACATCACCAAGGAGGAGCTGGGCGGCGACCACATCCACACCCGCCTCTCCGGCTGCATCGATAACGTGGCCGAAACGGAGCAGGACGCCTTCGACCAGATCCGCCGCTTCCTCTCCTACCTCCCCGCCAGCGTGCACGAGATGCCGCCGCGCGGGCCGGTCACCGATGATCCGGAGCGGCAGGAGGAGTCGCTGCTCACCGCCATGCCGAAGAACAAGCGCGCCACCTACGATGTGCGCAAAGTGATCAACGCCGTGGTGGACAAGGGCAGCTTCTTCGAGATCGCGCCCCTTTACGGCCGCGCCCGCATCACCGGCCTGGCGCGCATCGACGGCTTCCCGGTGGGCATCGAGGCCAACAACCCGCGCTACAACGGCGGCTCCACCGATGTGGCCGCGGGCTCGAAGGCGATGCGGCTGATGCAGCTGTGCGACCTGTTCCACCTGCCCTTCATCTCGCTGGCCGACGAGCCCGGCTTCATGGTGGGGCCGGAGGCGGAACGCCAGGGCATCGAGCGCGCCGGGGCGCGCATGGTCGCCACCGTGTGTTCCACGCGCATGCCGTGGCTGACGATCGTGATGGGCAAGCTGTATGGCGTGGCCGGGCAGAACCACCACCGCCCCTCCGGCATGTTCCGCCGCTACGCCTGGCCCAGCGCCAACTGGGGCAGCATGCACATCACCGGCGGCGTGGCCGC
Source organism: Rhodospirillales bacterium (assembly GCA_947458025.1). Lineage (GTDB taxonomy): Bacteria > Pseudomonadota > Alphaproteobacteria > Acetobacterales > Acetobacteraceae > CAMDGX01. The sequence goes on from CANHCJ010000347.1 coordinate 3,250, forward strand.
GGCCTACCGGCGGGAGATCGCCGAGGCGCCGGACCCGGAGGCCAGGAAGGCCGAGATCGAAGCCCGGCTGCAGGCGCTGGCCTCGCCGTTCCTCACCGCCGAGGCCACGGGGCAGGACATCATCGACCCGCGCACCACGCGCCAGAAGATGGTGGAGTTCGTGCACGATGCCCAGCGCATCCTGCAGAGCCAGGTGGGGGTGCCGGGGCTGCCTTATCTGCCGTAAGCAAGGAAGCGCGTTCTTTTTTGAAAAAAAGAACCAAAAAACTTTTCCCCTTTGCGCGGAGGCTAGCCCGGGCGCAAAGGGGGAAAGTCTTTTTGCTTCTTTTTCTTCAGAAAAAGAAGATACTTGCTTGCCTCGAACGGAGCCCCGCCATGCGCCGCCTCGCCCTCGCCGCCGCCCTTCTCCTGGCCACCCCGGCCGTCGCCCATCACGGCTGGGGCAGCTACGACGCGGCGAAGATCTTCACCATCACCGCCCCGGTGGAGCACCTCGACTGGAGCAACCCGCACGCCCATTTGCGCCTGCGCCACCAGGGCGAGCTGTGGGAGGCCACGCTGGCCCCGCTCTCGCGCATGCAGTTGCGCGGCCTCTCCGAGGAGATGCTGAAGCCCGGCGCCACCGTCGCCGTGGAGGGCTACCCCTCCACCCGCACGCCGCGCGAGATGCGCGCCGAGCGCATCACCGTGGCGGGCAAGACCATCGAGCTGCGCTAGGCGCATGAACACCCTGCTCGTCGCCTACGAGGCCTCCGCCCTGGGCGCGGCGGCGCGCGGCACGGTCTGGCTCTATCCGGCGGCGAACCTGCTGCACGTGCTGGGCGCCTGCCTGCTGCTGGGCGCGGTGGCGGTGTTCGACGTGGCCGTGCTGCGCCGCAACCAGGCCGCACTGGCCATCGGCCGCGTGGTCCTGCCGCTGGCCGCCGCGGGGCTGGCGTTGCAGCTGGCGACCGGCCTGGTGCTGTTCGCGGCGGAGGCGACGACGATGGCGTACAACCCCGGCTTCCTGGCCAAGATCGCGGCGCTGGGCGTGGGCGTGGCCAACCTCGCCTTGTTCCACCGCCGCTTCGGCGCGGCGATGCGCGCGGGCGCGATCCCCGAAAATGCGGCGGCGCAGGCCGTGGTTTCAGTGTCCGCCTGGACGGTGGCGGTGCTGGCCGGGCGCGGGATCGCCTATCTCTAGCTCCAGCCGAGCGCCGACCGCACCCGCGCCACCGCATCCTGGTGCGCCTCATGCCCGCCGGCGAAGCGCAGGCAGAAATGGCTCACGCCCGCCGCCGCATAGGAAGCGAGGCACTCGCCCAGCCCCGGCTCCGGCCCCGCGTAGCACGCCTGGCGCGCCCGCATCTCGGCGCCCGGCCGGTTGTAGTAGTGGGCGAGGAAGCCATCCAGCATCGCCTCCCCCTCCGCCGCGCTGCCGGCCAGCGCCACGGTGAGATACATGGCGCCCGCCACCGCCCCCGGCGCGCGCCCGGCGGCA
>CANHCJ010000348.1 GCA_947458025.1 Rhodospirillales bacterium
GACAGCGCCGCCAGCCCCGCCGCCGCCAGCGCCCACAAACCGTCGGCCTGGAACCGCGCCACCTGCAGGTAGGTCACCCCCAGCGTCAGCACCGGCACCGCCGCCGCCAGCCCCGCCCAGGCCACCGGCCGCGCCGCCCGCCGCTCCAGCCACAGCCCGGCCAGCGCGAAGAACGCGGCCATCACCGCCGCCGTCCACAGCAGCGGCCTTATCACCTGCGGCGCCCATTCCCCGGGCAGGAAGGCCTGCACCACGCCCTCGATCGTGATCAGCTCGCCCGTCGGCTGCCAGCCCGGCATCGCCCACACCAGCAGCACGAACAGGAACAGCATCGCCGAAAGCGGCGGCAGCCGCCCGGCCAGCCGCGGCTCCAGCGCGCCCTTCGCCACCGCCAGCGGCGCCAGCAGCAGCACGCCGATGCGCACCGCCATGTCGTCCACCTCGCCGCTCAGCAGCACGCCGGCCAGCCCCAGCAGCAGCATCGGCACCCAAGACAGCCGCAGCCCCACCGCATGGTCCAGCGCCGCGCGCGGCAGCAGCAGCAGGTGCAACGCCGCCGCCGCCGGCACGAACAGCCCCGGCGCCCAGTACTCGTCCCCCAGCGCCCCGGTCGCCGCCAGCGCCACCCAGCCGGCCCCGGCGATCGTCGCGATCCAGCCCAGCCAGGCCCAGGCGCTGAACCGCACCACCGCGCAGGCCGCCGCCGTCACGAACAGCAGATAGGCGAACAGCCCCGGCGCGAACGGCGCCGCGCTTTCCACCAGCGCCGGCGTGGCGAACCCCGCCGCCACGCCCACCAGCCCCGCCAGGGGCCCGAACCGCAGCGCGGCGAAAATCCCCACCAGCGAGGCCGCGCCCATCAGCACGAAGCCCACCACCGCCGGCACCAGCCCATACAGCGGCCCGGCCGCATAGGCCGCGCCGAACAGCACCGCCGCCCCGCCCGCCGCCAGCCCCGCCGGCGCATGGTCCGCCGCCAGCGTGCCCTCCAGCGCCGGCACCGGCCGCCGCCGCAGCCACTCCGCCCCGGCCAGCAGCGCGCCGCCCAGCAGGAACGCCAGCACCACCCGCACCTCGGGCCCCAGCATCCCCTGCTCGGCCGCGTAGCTCACCAGGAACACGCCCGCGAGCAGCAGCGCGGCACTGCCCAACCACACCCCCCAGCGCAGCGTCAGCAGCGCCTCGATGTCGATCTTCGGCCCCGCCGGCGCCGCGGGAGGCAAAGGCGGCGGCAAGGGCGGGGGCAAGGGCGGAGGCTCCATCCCCGCCGCGACCGGCTCCACCACCTGCTCCACCACGGGCCCCACCGGCGGCACCGAGCCACGCACCTCCGGCGCCGGCCCGAACGGCGAGGGCCGCGCCTCCGCCGCCGGTTCCACCCCGGGCGGCGCCCACGGATCGGCCTGCGCCGTGATCGGCCGCCCCTCCGCCAGCGCCCGCCGCAGCTCCGCCAGTTCCCGCCGCGCCCCGCGCGCCTGGAAGAACCCGACAACGCCGAGCACCCACCCGCCGACCACGGCCAGCGCCACCAGGACCAGGAATTCCATGCCCGCAATGAGGCCCGCATGCCTCCCCACCGGTCAAGGCATTTGCGCCCACCTCCCGGTATTGCTAAACCGCGCCCCGTCGTCCGCCCGGACGGCACCATCACTCAGGCGCCGGCACCCCTGGAGGCCGGCGCTTTCCGTTCATCTGGAGCGAACCAATGGCCAATTTCGTGACGATCGAGGCCGCTTCGCGCGAGCGTGCAGGTAAGGGGGCAGCACGCGCGACCCGGCGGCAGGGCCTTGTGCCCGCAGTCATCTACGGCGCCAAGCAGGCACCGACCCTGATCGCCCTGGAGCCCAAGGCGGTCATGAAGGAAATCCACCAGTCCGGCTGGCGCTCGCGCCTGTTCGAGCTGAAGGTGGGCAACGAAAGCACCCGCGCCCTCATCCGCGACGTGCAGTTCCACCCCGTCACCGACCAGCCCGAGCATGTCGACTTCCAGCGCCTCGCCCCCGGCGAGAAGATCCGCGTGGCGGTCTCCGTGGTGTTCCACAACGAACTCACCTCCGTGGGCCTCAAGCGCGGCGGCATGCTGAACGTGGTCCGCCACGCCGTGGAATGCCTGGTCGACCCCGACAACGTGCCGGCGCATTTCGATGCCGACCTCTCGGCACTGGACATCAACGACAACATCCGCTGGTCCGACCTCAAGGGCACCGACGGGATCAAGCCGACCATCACCGACCGTGACTTCGTGATCGCCACCGTCGCCGCGCCGACCAAGATGGCCGAGACGGCGGAAGCCACCCCGGCCGGCGGCACCAAGGCCCCGGCCAAGCCCGCCGCCAAGAAGAAGTAACCACCCGCCAGGGAGGCTGATGTGAAGCTCTGGGTGGGGCTGGGCAATCCGGAGCCCGGCATGCTCCGCCAGCGCCACAACATCGGCTTCATGGCGCTGGATGCCATCGCGCACCGCCACGGGTTCTCCCCGTGGCGGAACCGCTTCAAGGGCCTCGTCGCCGAAGGCACCGTCGGCGGGCAGAAGATCCTCGCGCTGAAGCCGCTCACCTACATGAACGGCTCCGGCGAAAGCGTCCAACCCGCCGCCGCCTTCTTCAAGCTGCCGCCCGAGGCCATCACCGCCTTCCACGACGAGCTGGACCTCGCCCCCGGCAAGGTCCGCCTCAAGAAAGGCGGCGGCGCCGCCGGCCACAACGGCCTTCGCAGCATGGACCGCCAGCTCGGCAGCCAGGACTACTGGCGCGTGCGCCTCGGCATCGGCCACCCCGGCGACAAGGCCCGCGTCACCGGCCACGTGCTGGGCGACTTCGCCAAGGTGGACCAACCCTGGCTCGCCGCCCTGCTCGATGCCGTCGCCGATGCCGCCCCCCTGCTCGCGCAGGACAAACCCGAAGACTTCATGACGCGCGTGGCGCTGCTTACCCAGGAACCGAAATAATGGGCTTCAACTGCGGCATCGTCGGCCTGCCAAACGTCGGCAAGTCCACCCTCTTCAACGCGCTGACGGCCACCGTGGCCGCCCAGGCCGCCAACTACCCGTTCTGCACCATCGAGCCGAACGTCGGCCGCGTCGCCGTGCCCGACCTGCGGCTGGACATGCTGACAAAGATCGGCAAGTCCCAGAAAACCGTCCCCACCAGCCTCGAATTCGTCGACATCGCCGGCCTGGTCCGCGGCGCCTCCAAGGGCGAGGGCCTCGGCAACCAGTTCCTCGCCAACATCCGCGAGGTTGACGCCATCGTCCACGTCCTGCGCTGCTTCGAGGACCCCGACGTCACCCACGTCGAAGGCTCCGTCGATCCCATCCGCGACGCCGAGACGGTGGAAACCGAGCTGATGCTCGCCGACCTCGAAAGCCTGGAAAAGCGCCTGGTCGCCGCCCAGAAGAAGGCCCGCGGCAACGACAAGGAAGCCGCCGCCCAGGTCGCCCTGATGGAGCCGATCGTCGCCGCCCTCACCGCCGGCCGCATGGCCCGCACCGCCATCCCGCCGGGGCAGGAGGAGGCGGTGCGCCAGCTCAACCTGCTCACCTCCAAGCCCGTCCTCTACGCCTGCAACGTCGCCGAAGCCGAAGCCGCCACCGGCAACGCCCACTCCGCCCGCGTCGCCGAACGCGCGAAGGCCGAAGGCGCGCGCTTCGTCGTCATCTCGGCTGCCATCGAGGCCGAGGTCGCCCAGCTGCCGGAGGAAGACCGCAAGGACTTCCTCGAAGGCCTCGGCCTGCAGGATAGCGGGCTCGACCGCATCATCCGCGAGGGCTACGCGCTGCTCGGCCTCATCACCTACTTCACCTGCGGCCCCAAGGAAGCCCGCGCCTGGACCATCATCGCCGGCACCAAGGCCCCCCAGGCCGCCGGCGTCATCCACGGCGACTTCGAACGCGGCTTCATCGCGGCGGAAACCATCGGCTACGACGACTACGTGGCCTGCAAGGGCGAGGTCGGCGCCAAGGCGGCCGGCAAGATGCACGTGGAAGGCAAGGAATACGTCGTGAAGGATGGCGACGTCATGCTGTTCCGCTTCAATGTGTAAGCAAGGCTCTTCTTTTTCTGAAGAAAAAGAAGCAAAAAGACTTTCCGACCTGGCACGCGCGCCAGGTGGGAAGTTTTTTTTGCTTCTTTTTTGTTCACAAAAAAGAAGACTCTTCTGATGGACCCCACCCGCCTCGCCGCGTTTGATCTGCTGAGTGCGGTGCTCGACAAGCACCGCACCCTGGAACACGCGCTCGATGCCCTCCCCCGCATCGACCCGCGCGACAAGGCCGCCGCCCATCGCCTCGCCGCCGCCGTGCTCCGCCGCGCCGGCACGCTCGATGCCGTGCTGGAGCCTTTCCTGCGCCGCGCCCCGCCCGATCCCGTGCGCAACATCCTGCGCCTCGGCGCCGCCGGCCTGCTGCTGCTCGAAACCCCGCCCCACGCCGCCGTGGCCACCGCCGTCGATCTCGCCCGCGCCCGCGGCCTGGCCCCCTTCACCGGCCTGATCAACGCCGTCCTGCGCAAGCTCACCCCCGCCGCCCTCGAAGGGCTCGACGCCCCGCGGCTGGATACTCCCCCCTGGCTCTGGGCCAGCTGGGGCCGCGCCGCCCGCGCCATCGCCGAGGCCCACCAGCACGAGGCCCCGCTCGACCTCACCCTCAAGCCCGGCGCCGAGCCGCCCCCCGGCGGCGAGCCCTTGCCCACCGGCTCGCACCGCTACCCCCAGGGCACCCGCGTC
>CANHCJ010000349.1 GCA_947458025.1 Rhodospirillales bacterium
ACCTGGGCGGTGGAGAGGGACCCGATCTGTGCGGTTCCGAAACCCTTGATCTGTGCGGTGTCCAGCGCGGCGATGCCGGCGGTGGTGAGGCCCTTGACGGCGGCGGTGGAGAGGAAGCCGAGCTGGCTGGAGGACATGGCGGCGACCTGTGCCGTTGTCATCGCGCCGACCTGGGTGGAGGAGAGCCCGCCAAGCTGGGTGGAAGCCAGGCCCGCGACCTGGCCGGTGGTCATGTTGGCGACCTGGGCGGTGGTGAGGGCGGAGACCTGGGAGGAGGCGAGGCCGCGCAGCTGGGTGGTGGTCAGCGCCGCGAGGTCGGCGGTTTCCATGGCCGCGAGCTGGGTGGTGGTGAGGGCGCCCATGAGGGCGGTGCCGAGGCCCGGGACCTGTGCGGTGGTGAGGGCGACGACCTGTGCGGTGGTGAGGCCCTTGACGCCGCCGGTGGAGAGCCCGCCGAGCTGGGTGGAGGTGAGCTGTCCGAGCTGGGCGGTGGTCAGCGCCGCGACCTGGGTGGAGGAGAGGGGGTTGAGCTGTGCGGTGCCGAAGCCTGCCATCTGCGCGGTGGTGAGGTTGGCGAGCTGGGCGGTGGTGAGGCCGAGCACCTGGGTGGAGGCCAGGCCGACGATCTGCGCCGTGGTGAGGTTGGCGGCCTGCGCCGTGGTCATCGCGCCGACCTGGGTGGAGGTGAGCGCGCGCAGCTGGGAGGTGTGCAGCGCGGCGGTATCCGCCGTTTCGATCGCCGCCACCTGCGCGGTGGTGAAGGCCGGCATCTGGGTGGAGGTGAAGGCGCGCCACTGTGCCGTGGTGAGTGCCACGATCTGCGCGGTGGTGAAGGACTTCACCTCGTCGGTCGTCAGCCCCGCCAGCGTCGCCGTGCTCAGCGACTGGATCTGGTCGGTCGTCAGAATGGGGATGAGCGACATGGTGGCTCCGCATCTCGGGCGCGCGCCAGATTCTCCGCCCGTTACGGGTCTCTGGCGCCACTGCGGAAAACCGTTTTGTTTCCCAGGGTCGTCGCATCTACCGGTGTGGCGATTACTGCGGGCTTAACGCGGCCCGATGAAATTGCGCCTGGCCAGAATTGGCGCGGCACACGTTTCCTTCACCTCTTGGCAGCAATGCTGCGCGGGTTCGCACCAATAAGGAGCAACCGCATGAACATGGCCGTCTTTCCGGTGCCCCTGGCGCTGCCCGGGGACGATTCCTGGCTGGAGGCCCGCCTGGCCGCGCCGGGGGGCCTCGCCGCCGTGCCGCCCGGGCAGATGCCGCGCCTGGCGCGCACGGTGGGCGCGCTGCCGGGGCTGCGGCTGATCGACCTGCTGGGCCGCCACCCCGCGAGTGCGGCCTCGCTGGCTCAGATCTGGCTCGGGGCGCATCCCGGTGCGCCGGAGTCCTTCGCGGTGTGGTTCAACCTTGGCGTGGCGCTGTTGCAGGCGAAGGATGCCGCGGGGGCGGCGATCGCCTATGGCAACGCGCTGCTGCTGAAGCCGGACCTGCACGAGGCGAGCATCAACCTGGGCCTGGCGTTGGAGGCGCAGGGCAAGCCGGCCGAGGCGCTGGCCACCTGGCGGCGCGCCCTGCCGGCCGAGGAGGTGCGGCGGGTGCTGCACATGCATCTCGGCCGCCGGTTGGAGGAGGATGGCGAGCTGGAGCAGGCCGCCGCCGAGCTGCGCGCCAGCCTGCTGATCGACCCCGACCAGCCCGATGTGATCCAGCATTTCGTGCATCTGCGCCAGCGCACGGCCGCCTGGCCGGTGCTCGACACGATGTCCTGCCTGGTGCCGGAGGGCGAGTTGCGCCGGCATGCCGGGCCGTTGGGCGCGCTCGCCCTTTTCGACGACCCGGCCGCGCAGGCCGAGGTGGGCGCGGCCTGGATTGCGCGCAAGGTGCCGCCGGCGCCGGAGCGCCTGGCGCCGGCGGAGGGCTATCGCCACGCGCGCATCCGCGTTGGCTACCTCTCCAGCGATTTCTGCCGCCATGCGATGAGCTTCCTGATCGCCGAGGTGCTGGAGCGGCATGACCGCGCAGGCTTCGAGGTGTTCGGCTACGACGCCTCGCCGGAGGATGGCAGCGAGCTGCGCGCCCGCGTGCTGGCCGCCTTCGACCACCATGTGCCGATCGGTGCGCTGTCGGACGAGGCTGCCGCGCGGCGCATCCGGGCGGACGAGATCGACATCCTGGTGGACCTCAACGGTCTCACGCGCGGGGCGCGGCTGGGTGTGCTGCGCTGGAAGTCGGCACCGGTGCAGGCGACCTATCTCGGCTATATCGGCCCCGTTCCGCTGCCGGAACTGGACTGGCTGCTCTGTGACCGCATCGCCATCCCCGAGGAGATGGACGCCGCGTATTCCCCGGCGCCGCTGGCGATCGAGGGCTGCTACCAGGCCAATGACAGCCGGCCGCTGGAGCTGCCGGCGGTGACGCGGGCGGAGGAGGGGCTGCCCGAGGGCGGCTTCGTGTTCTGCTGCCACTCGCACCACTACAAGGTCACGCCGGAGATGTTCGGCGCCTGGATGCGCATCGTGCGCGACGTGCCCCGCAGCGTGCTGTGGCTGGTGGATGACGGGGCGGCGAGCCGGCGCAACCTGCTGGCGCGCTGGCAGGCGGCGGGGCTGGGGGCGGAGCGGCTGGTGTTCGCGCCGCGGGTGGATCCCGCCCGCTACCGCGCCCGCCTGGCGCTGGCCGACCTGTTCCTGGACACCGCGCCGTACAATGCCGGTACGATCGCCTCCGATGCGCTGCGCATGGGGCTGCCGCTGCTGACGCTGCGGGGCCGGGCCTTCGCCGGGCGCATGGCCACCAGCCTGCTGCACGCCGTCGGCCTGCCGGAGATGGCGGTGGCGGAACTGGAGGGCTACGTGGCCAAGGCGGTGGCGCTGGCGAAGGATCCCGCGGGGATGGCCGGGTTGAAGGCGCATCTGGCCGGGGATGCCTGGGCGACGACGCTGGGCGATGCCGAGGGGTTCACGCGGCGGCTGGAGGCGGCTTACCGAAAGGTTGTGAAGTAAGTAAGACTCTTCTTTTTTCTGAAGAAAAAAGAAGCAAAAAAGACTTTACCCGCTTGCGGCTCGCTTTAAGGCGAGCAGCAAGCGGGCAAAAGTTTTTTGGTTCTTTTTTTTCAAAAAAGAACCGCTTGCTTCACTCCGGCTTCACAGCAGTGGCCCACAGCGCAAAGTGCCCGTCACGGATCACGCGCACCGGCGCGAAGCCGGCGCGGGTGAAGTAGCCCTCCAGCGTGCCGGCGGTGTAGCCCATGCGGTGGGCCATGAAGAGGTTGCCCTCCGCCAGGGCCGAGCGCAGGCCGTAGAGCATGTCCAGCGGCGTGATCGGGCCCATCATCGAGACATAGGCGGCATCCTCCAGCTTGCCCTGCGCGACAAGCTCCGCGACCTGCTGCAGGTCGGGCAGGGTGACCAGCACGAAGCCGCCGGGGCGGACGACGCGGAAGAACTCGGCCAGGGCCACCGGCACCTCGTGCGGCAACAGGTGCTCCAGGTTGTGCGCGGACCAGACGGCATCCACCGAGGCATCCGCCACCATGTGCATGTCGGTGATGGAGGCCTGGATGTCGGGCGCCACGCCGGGGTCGATGTCCAGCCGCAGCTCCTGCCATTCGCCGGGGGCGAAGAAGGCGGCGGGGATTTTGTCCGGGCTCGGCGCGCCGCAGCCGACGTGCAGGACGGTGCGCAGCGCCACGTGGTCCTCGGTGGCGGGCGGGCGCTCGGCGAGCATCGCATCGTTCATGGTGCGCGGTCCTTCACGGTTCGCGCAGGCTCTCGTTGAGCCCGCGCAGGAGGGGATCGAGGAAGAGATCGAGGATGCGGCGGGTGCCGACCTTGATCTCGGCGGAGAGGGTCATGCCCGGCAGCAGGCCGGCCCCTTCGGGCAGGTTGGCGAGGTGGGGGACCGCGATGGCGACGTGGCCGCGGTGGAGCGCGGTGCCGCTGGCCTGGTCGGGGTAGGATTCGCGGCTGACGGCGCGCAGGCTGCCGGCGAGGGTGCCGTGCTGGCGCCAGGGGAAGGCATCGACCTTGAGCGTGGCCGTGGCCCCTTCGTGCAGGCGGCCGGTTTCGGCGGAGCGCAGCGCGACCTCGGCGACCAGCGGGCCCCCGGCGGGGACCAGCGTGGCGATGGCCTCGCCCTCGCGCACCAGGGAGCCCGGCGAGCGGCGGGCGACCTCCAGCACCACGGCATCGGCCGGGGCGCGGAGGAGGGTGAGCGCGTCGAGACGGTCGGCCTTGGCGAGCTGTTCCTCGATGCGGGCGAGGTCGGGGCGCAGGCGGGCGAGGTCTTCCACCAGCTGGCGGCGCCAGTCGCGCTGGAAGGCGTCGCGCTCGGCGGTGCGGGCGGCGAGGCGGAGGTCGAGTTCCTGCAGGCGGGCGGCGTGGCGTTCCATCTCGCGCTCGGCCTCCAGGCGGGAGGAGCGGGCGCCGAGGAGGGCGATGCGCGAGCCGACCTGGGATTCCACCAGGCGGGCGCGCATGGATTCGACTTCCGTGGCGATGGCGAGCTGGGCGGACAGGCCGGCGCCGGCGCGGCGTTCGGAGTCGTGGGCGGCGCGCAGGGCGGAAAGCTCGGCATCCAGCGCGGCGAGGCGGGCGGCCAGGGTGGCGCTGCGCTGGACGAGGACTTCGCCTTGCAGCCTGGACTCGGCATCCGCTGCGAGCGGGGTGGTGCCGGCCAGTTCGGCCTCCAGCCGGTCGCGCTGGGCGGCGA
>CANHCJ010000350.1 GCA_947458025.1 Rhodospirillales bacterium
GCGGACGCCGGTATGAGATTGCCTTTCGTGTTCGTGCCGAATGGTGCACCAGATCCGGTGGACTGGCGGGCGCGACACCCGGGATGGACGACGATACCCGCGAGGTTGATCCTGCCGGCGCCTTCGCGCCGGCGCTATGCCGATGTGCTGGTGGTTCGGGATACGGTTCCTGGTACTCAGAGCGGCCGCGCTACCCCTCGAGCAGGCGCGGGAAACCCCGTACATGTGGACCGCTTCTTCAGCACGCTGTTGGACCCGCTGGCGGAAGCGGCTGCAAAGCTCGGCATTCCGACGGGATGGCTTGTTGGTTTGAGTGCCTATGAGAGCGGTTGGCTGAATTCACATAATGCAGGACTCAATAACCCGTTTGGCCTGACGGCAGGAGGTGGAGCGAATTTGTCATTTCGATCGAATGCCGAGGCTATTGATTACTGGGTGCGTCGCTTTGGACCGCAAGTTCGAGGTGCTTCAAGCCCTGAGGATTTTGTGGCACGTCTGCAGGGGCGTTTGGACGGAAGGCAGGTCCCGGGATGGTTCAAATACAATAGCGTCAACCCGGAATGGGAACGCAAGGTCATAGAGCAGATCGGGACCGTAGAGCGTCGCATCCCCCTGCGGCGTGTGCCGTGATGTACTGGTGTCGGCGAGCCGCGGCCATCGTTGCAGGTTTAGCGATGGTGGCTGGCGCTGGTTCCGCCGGCGCGCGTACGTACGGCAACGATGCCTTCGGGATCTCCGTGGAGATCCCGAGGCAGCTCCTGATGTGCAGGAGCCTGCCGCCCGCGCCGGACCGGGGATTTGTGGTGATGCTCGGAGCTGGGACGTGCGATGACGAACACGCGCCCCGGATTTCGTTGGCGCTGAGCTACAATGCCTTGTTGGAGCACCGCTCGACGCAGCAGGTGGCGCGCGATTGGTGCGGAGGGGGGCAGGCGACGTGGGCGCCCTTTGCGGCGGGGGGTGTTCGCATGATGGTGTGCGATCGCCCCTCCCTCGGCGGCTTGGCGACACGTCTCTTCATCGCCCTGCGTGCCGTGCCGGGGGTTTGGTTCGGGGAGTGGGTGGTGCTGGCCATTTCCGTGCAGTGCGGCGCGGATGAGATGCCTGAATGCACGAAGGTTGCCGGAGAACTGGCGCGAGGGGTTCGCTGGCGCCACTGAGAACGTGGGCGATATCGTTCGCCCGGCTCTCCTGGGGGAGAGCCGGGCGCAAGTGTGAGAAGTTTTTTTGGTTCTTTTTTTCCAAAAAAGAACCGCTTGCTTTCTTTCCGCAAAGTGCCTCTTGGCGCGACGCGGGGATGAGCGCTTGGATGGTGGATTGCGGGGATATCGGGGAGCGAATCGGATAGCGCTTGGCGCGGCCGCGGGGGCGGCCTATGTTCCGGTTTCGTTCGGGCGGCGGTGTTGCCGCGGCGCATCAGATGTCCACATTTATGCGGGGAGGGGCGGGAATGCCCTACATGTAGTGTAATTTGAATTGACGGCGGCAAGCCGTTGGGCAGGATGGAGTTACGGGGATGTCATCCCCGCGTTGGGGTGAGGGGGCTATCTCGTGCTTGATGTCGTTCAGTTCCAGGGCCACCACCAGGTTCGCGTTGACCGGTCGCGCGATGCGCTGCTGACGGATTTCGGGCGGGCCACGCTGGACGACCGCTACCTGTTGCCGGGCGAGAGCTACCAGGACCTGTTCGCGCGGGTTTCGAGCTTCTACGGCGACGACGCCGGGCATGCGCAGCGGCTGTACGACTACATGAGCCGGCTGTGGTTCATGCCGGCCACCCCGGTGCTTTCGAACGGCGGGACCACGCGCGGGCTGCCGATCTCGTGCTTCCTGAACGAGGCCAACGATTCGCTTGAGGGCATCGTGGGGCTGTGGAACGAGAACGTGTGGCTGGCCAGCAAGGGCGGCGGCATCGGTTCGTACTGGGGGAACCTGCGCTCCATCGGCGAGAAGGTGGGGCAGAACGGCAAGACCTCCGGCGTGATTCCGTTCATCCGGGTGATGGATTCGCTGACGCTGGCGATCTCCCAGGGGTCGCTGCGGCGCGGGTCGGCGGCGGTGTACCTGCCGGTTTCGCATCCGGAGATCGAGGAATTCGTGGAGATGCGCCGGCCGACGGGCGGGGACCCGAACCGCAAGGCGCTGAACCTGCACCACGGCATCCTGGTGCCGGATGCGTTCATGCGCGCGGTGGAGGAAGGCGGGGACTGGGCGCTGACCTCGCCCAAGGATGGCAGCGTGGTGCGCAAGATCAGCGCGCGGAGCCTGTGGATCCGCATCCTGACGGCGCGGATCGAGACCGGCGAGCCGTACCTGATCTTCAGCGACCATGTGAGCCGGGCGCAGCCGGAGCACCACAAGCTGGCCGGGCTGACGGTGAAGACATCGAACCTGTGCAGCGAGATCACGCTGCCGACGGGGCTGGACCAGCATGGCAAGCAGCGCACGGCGGTGTGCTGCCTTTCGTCCCTCAACCTCGAATCCTGGTTCGAGTGGAAGGATGATCCGCTGTTCATCGAGGACGTGATGCGCTTCCTCGACAACGTGCTGCAGGATTTCATCGACCGGGCGCCGGACGGGATGGAGCGGGCGCGGTATTCGGCGATGCGCGAGCGGTCCGTGGGGCTCGGCGTGATGGGGTTCCACTCGTTCCTGCAGAGCCAGAACGTGCCCTTCGAGAGCGTGATCGCGAAGGTGTGGAACCGGAAGATGTTCAAGCACATCCGCGAGCAGGCCGACAATGCGAGCCGGATGCTGGCCGATGAGCGCGGGGCTTGCCCGGATGCGGCCGAGTACGGGGTGCATGAGCGGTTCAGCCACAAGATGGCGATCGCGCCGACGGCTTCGATTTCCATCATCGCCGGCAATTCCTCGCCGGGGGTGGAGCCGATCGCGGCGAACGTGTTCCTGCAGAAGACGCTGTCGGGCAGCTTCACGGTGCGCAACCGGCACCTGCACATGCTGCTGAAGGAGAAGGGGCAGGATACCGAGGAGGTGTGGTCTTCCATCACCACCAACAAGGGCAGCGTGCAGCACCTGGAGTTCCTGACCGAGCAGGAGAAGGCGGTTTACAAGACCGCGATGGAGCTGGACCAGCGCTGGGTGATCGAGCATGCGGCGGATCGGACGCCGTTCATCTGCCAGAGCCAGAGCGTGAACATCTTCGTGCCGGCGGACGTGCACAAGCGCGACCTGCACCAGATCCATTACCTGGCGTGGAAGAAGGGCGTGAAGAGCCTGTACTACTGCCGTTCCATGTCGATCCAGCGGGCCGACGCGGTGAGCGAGAAGGCGGTGCGGCCGCTGGAGTTCACCGGCGTGGCGGCGGCGAACCTGCCGGCCAACGACCAGGGGATTTTGCCGCTGGTGGCCGGTGCGCCGAAGGCGAACTCGACCGACTACGAGGAATGTCTCGCCTGCCAGTAGCGGCCGGCCAGTAACGGGCGGCCAGTAGGGGCCTGCGGGGAGGGAACTGCCCGCAGGCCTTGGCGTTCAGGCGGCCTGGCGGGCGTTGGCGGCGAGGCGGTCGATCGCCTCCTCCGTGAGGCTGCCCTCGGCGAAGCGCAGGTGCAGCGTGCCGTCGGGGTCCGTGCCCACGGCGGTGGCCGAGAGGGTGTGGCCTGGCAGGCGGAGGCGGAGGGCGTGGCCCGCCGGCAGCGGTGGCGCGCCGGTGACCTGGGCGCCGCCGGTGGAGATGTTGTCGACCGTGACCGTGGTTTCCGCGCGGCCCTGGGGGTGCAGCCAGGCTGGGATGGCGAGGTCGTGGCGCGGGGAGGCGCGGCGATCCGCCTGCGGGGTGGCGGTGCGGATGGTGCGCACGACGGTGGCGCGCCATTGCGAGACGGCCTCGTCCAGGCCCTGGGCCGCGGTGAGGACGGCGCCGGCCTGGATGCCGACGTCGCCGGCATCGGCCGAGACGGCGGTGCTGTGCTCCGAGGCCTCGCGCACGGCGCGGGTGGTTTCCACGACATTGCTGACGATGGAGGCGGTGGCCGCGCCCTGCTGCTCCACGGCGGCGGCGATGGACTGGGACATGGTTTCGATCTCGCCGATGGTGGAGACGATGCGCATGCCGGATTCCGCGGCCGCGCCGGCGGCGCCGCGCAGCTGGTCGAGCTGGGTGGCGATCTCGTCGGTGGAGCGGGCGGTCTGCACGGCGAGCGCCTTGACCTCGTTGGCGACGACGGAGAAGCCGCGCCCGGCCTCTCCGGCGCGGGCGGCCTCGATGGTGGCGTTCAGCGCGAGCAGGTTGGTGCGCTCGGCGATGTCGGCGATCATGCGGGTGATGGCGCTGATGGAATGGGCGCGGCCGGTGAGGTCCTCGATGCTGCGCCGAGCGTCCTCGCCGGCGGTCACGGCCTGGCCGGTGATGGTGGAGGCGCCGTTCACCTGGCGGGTGATCTCGCCGATGGCGATGCCCAGCTCCTCGGCGGCGCCGGCGACGGTTTCCGCGGTGGACAGGGCGCGGGCGCAGCTGTCGCTGGCCTGGCGGGCATGGGTGTGGGCGTGGTCGGAGACGGTGGCCATGAGGCGGGCGGCCTCGGCCGTGGAGAGGGTGAGGCCGCGCACGCGTTCGATGGTGCCGCCGGCCTCGCGCTCGATGGTGCCGGCCATGTCGCGCAGGGCGGCGTTGCGGGCGGCCTCGGCCTCGGCGCGGGCGGTTTCGCGCTCCGCTTCCAGCGCGCGGTTCTGGCGCA
>CANHCJ010000351.1 GCA_947458025.1 Rhodospirillales bacterium
ATGCCCCGCCCGGCGCGCCAGGTCGGGCAACTGCACCCGCTCCAGCTCCAGCGCCGAGCGCGGCCACAGGTCGCCGCTTCCGAGCTTGTGCAGATCGGCCGCCGTGCACATCAGCACCCCGCCACGCTGGCGCGCGGCATGCGCGAGGCACCCGGCCACCGCCGCCGCGGTCATCTCGTTTTCCATCTTCACCCGGTCTGCGGGATGCATCGTCGTCACTCCGGCTGCGGTTGAAGGAAGCGCCAGGGCGGGCAGCCGCCGCGCCTGGCGCCCATCGTCACACCTTGCGCAGCACCCAGAAGCGGGAGCCTTCGGCGCCGCCCTTGCCGGGCTGCACGTCGATGCCGAACACCGCCCGCATGGGCGGGGCCAGCCGGCGCAGTCGCGTTCCCATGCCACTCGGCGAGCGCGGCCACTGGGGGCCACGCTTGGCTTGATCCGAGGAATGCACGCCGAGCTTGAAGAACAGGTCCGAGGGCGATCCGCGCCACTCGCCGGGCGCGGTGCAGCTCTCGGGATCGCCAAGCAGTTTCGCCACCGCAAGCGCCAGCTCGTCCGACTCCACCAGCGCCCGATCGGCCGCGGTGCGGTTCGCCACCCAGGCCGCGGCGATGGTGCCGGCCGGGATGCCCAACCCTTCGGCGGCAGCCTCCGCCCACATCGCCGCATCCATCATCCGCACATCCTCGCCGAGCGTGATCCGGCCGAGGTTGCGCAGCGCCGAGGCCAGCCCATCGCAGGCCAGGCCCAACAGGCGAGGCATGGCGGCTTCCGCATCGGCAATCAGCTCCCGCTCGGGCCGCCGCTCGGCCAGCCGCACCAGCTCCAGTGAGAGGGCACGGGAAGCCATGTCGGGGCGGCTGGTGAGCGTTGCCGGGATGCCATTCAGCAGGATCGGCTTGAGGGCCGAGAGGATGCTTTCGTCGGCATCCGTGAACATGGCGCGGCTGGAGAAGGCGCCGCCCGTGGCGATGCGGCAGAAGCAATCGGCGAACCCCTCCGGCACGCCGGAGAGGTTGTCATAGGCCAGCACATGCCGGTTGCCGGCAGACACGAAAAGGTCGCGTTCCTCGCGCGGCGTGGCGCGGCCCGTCAGGGTCGAAGGGTCGATGATGCCTTGCAGGAACCGCGTCGCCTGACTCTTGCCGGTCCCATGCTCGCCGTGAATGCAGAGGATCGGATAGGCACCGCCCGCAGCGAACGGCCGTAGGGCGCAGACGATCCACGCCCACGCAAGCGCCAGGTCATCATCACCCGCCACGTTCACGAAGCGCCGGAGGTCTCCCCAGCCTGCCGCGCCGGCTTCCGGCTCGGGAAGCGGGAGGGCATCGGCCGCCCGCAGGAACGCCACCGGCACCGCCTCCGCCGCAATGACTTCCCAGCCGGCCGCCGTGATCTTCACCGCCCGCCGCTCGCCGCGCGGATCTCCGCCGCCGAGGTCAAGGAAGATCGTTGCGCCATCGTCGCCGAGGGCCACGCGGCGCCAAGCCAAGCGCGTTTCCCCGGAGTCCAGGGCCTTTGCCTCGGCCAGCGCCAGCGCCGCCGCTTGGGCCTGTCCTGACAATCCGCACTCGGTCGCCTTGTGGTAGGCCAGCACCAGCCATTGCCGAAACTCGCGGGAGTTCACCCGCATATGCTCGAATTGCTGCATCATTCTCTCCGCACCGGCACCGACACAAACGCGATGCCATCCTGACTTCGCCAGAACCGCAGCTCAGCAAATGCTCTCGTGATTTCGTCCTGGCGCCGCGGCTTCCTGCCGCGCTTTCCGCCCTGCGGCGCGTCGTCGCCTTCGTCGTCGTCAGGCTCGCCGATCGTGAAGCCCTCGCCGTCAGCCATGGGCCACCCGCTCGCGCAGAACATCGTTGAAGTCCGCGCCAGGCTTGTCAGGCATCGCCACCCGCACCGTTCGGCCCTCGGCACGCCAGCGGGCCGCAGCCTCGCGCGCGGCGCGCCGGCCTGGTGCATCGTTGTCGGCGGCGATCGTCACCGTTCGCACCTCGGGCGGCAGCGCCATGGCTTCGCCGAGGTTGCCGGCCGAGGTCGCAGCCCATGCCGGCAGGCACAGCAGCTCGGCCGCGGCCAGCGTGGTTTCGATGCCCTCGGCCACCACCAGGTGCGGCGCCACGGGATACAGCCGCACCGCGGCGCCCCGCACGTCGCCGAGCGTCATCCGCACCGGCTCCACCGCAGCCTTGCCGGTGCCACCCGGCGCGAGGAAGGTGCGATGCAGCGCCACCAGCTCGCCGGCCAGGTCATGCAGCAGCGCCACCATGCAGGGCAGCCGCCGGCCGCTCGGATGCTTGGCTTCGGCGAGGTAGAGCAACGGCGCCGAGGGCGGCACCGGCCGCCGGCCGCCGCGGAATTGCCAGTACGTGTCGATGATCGGCGAGGGCCGCGCCCGCTCCGCCAGCGCCCGCACCGCCGCGCGGCGATCCTGGCGCGGTTCCGGCGCGCCGGCATCCTCGGCCCGGCTCGGCGCCGCATCCCCCAGCAGCGCCCGCCCAACCGCCTCTTGGTCCCGGCAGCTCGCGCACCACCACAGGGCGCGCCCGCCCTTCTCACTGACGGTCAGGCCGGATTTGTAGCCGCAGGCCGGGCAAGCGCCCCGCCACTCGCGGCCCATGCGCTTGAGGCCATGCCGGGCGGCAATCTCGCGGGCGTTCATTGCAGCACCGGCCGCACCGGATGCGGCATCCCAGGCGGAGGAAGGATCGTCACGCCAGGCGCGCCGAGATACCGGCGCCAGGCCGGGGCATGGGCGGAGGAAGTCTCCACCAGCACTACGCGGTGCCACAGGGCGGCAGCCGCCATCATGCCGGCATAGTCGCCCGGCTCGCCTCCCGCGCCGTGGATGCAGGCCCAGGCGCACCAGCGCCGCAAGCGCTCCGCAGCCTTCCACGCCAGCGGGCCACGCGACAGGCCGGGGCCGGGATCGTCGCCGACAATTACCACCACCGGCCGCACCATCCGGCCCAGCGCCGCCGCAGGCCAGGATACCGCGGGGTCATTCAGCCCCACCAGGGACAGCAGCCCATCCGCCGCGGCGCGGGCCAGGGGAAGGCAAGGGGAACCGGCGCGCGCCATCCGGTCGCACGCCGCCTCCAGCTCCGCACGTCGCGAGAGGACCGCGGCGGAGAGAGGTTCATTCATCGCACGGGCCATCGGGCCAGGTTCCAGCTACGCGGCGCGGCTGGCGGCGAGCTTCGCCGAGCGTCGCGCGGCCATCGCCTCGCACGGCTTTGCCCGCGTCGCCTCAAGCGCCGCGTGCAGCTCGTGGCGATACCAGCGCGGAGCGCGCGGCGCCGGATAGACCGGGGCCGGCAGCCGGCCGGCAGCCACCGCGCGCCACAGTGCGGCGAGGCTCAGGCCCACCGCCTCGGCGGCACGCTCGGCAGTCAGAAGCTCGGGAGTCTGGGGAGAGGGCATCGGCGCAGCTCCGCATTGGTTGCGGCGCCATCAATGCCCCCTCGCCTATGGTCGTGGCCAAATCCGGCCGAAACTATTCTTCCGCGACTTTCGCCCGGATGCGGGCCTGCTCAATCCACAGCGCCGCAACCTCGGGCCGCGATGCCTTCGTCAGCATTTCGCCAAGCCGGGGGGCCTCATCCAGTTCCGATGGATGAAGGCGGGCCAGGAACAGACCGCACACCGCCGCCAGGAACCGCGGCGCGGGGCCACCACGCGGCCCGCCCTGTGCAGGGCGAGACACCACCAGCCCCGGCCGGTTCGATGCATCCTCAAATGTCGCCATGCAACGAATCACGAACTGATGGCGGTCACTATCGGCCTGCGGCCCCGGCTTCTTCCATCTGGCAACCTGCTCCGCCTCATGCGTTGATGCAGCCTCCAGCAATCGCAGCAGGTGCGGAAGGTCATGAAACAGCCCTTCCTTGACCGCACGGGCTGCATCCTTCACCGCCGGCCAATTGGTCTTTTCCATGTCCGGCGTGATGCCGCATAGCGCGCGCACAGCCGGGGCGTGTCCGATATCGGGCGGGAACACGGCGAGGTAATCCGCCGGCATCGCCTCGCGCAGTTGACGGGCCAGGGCGCCGAGCTTCTGCAACTGCGCAACCTGGCCACCCGGCGGGGCCTGTTTCGCAATGCGATGCCCCTCCAGAAACCACAGGCCCGCATCGCTCAATCTCTGCGCCTGCGCCTCGGCGTCGCCTTGATGTTCCGGGCCAGCTTGGCGCATCAGCTCGGGAACATCCTCGGCACAGAAGGGATCATAGCGCCGTAGCCACGCCCAATTTGCCCCATGGGGCAATGGTTCCCGCTCGAACAATCCGCACCACTCCGCCGCACGCTCCGCAGGCCAGTTCGGCGGGGCAGCCCGGTGCGGAGAGGTCCGGGCGTTCGGGGGCCAGCCTAGCCCCGCCGACTCGCAGTCTAGCCGACGCGCACGGGGGCCGCTTTCAGCAAGTCGAGTGCTGCACGAAATGCGGCATCGGCCGCGGCATGGGCACGCTTCAAGCCGTCATGCACCGGGCACAGCGCCTCGGGCTGCATCGTCACTTCGCTGGCGGTCAGGGCCTCCAGCAGACTGACGACGCATCGGATCTCCATCAACGGTTCCTCCAGGCCATGCACGGCATCGGCAATCTTGCCGATCGGGGGCGGCGTGGTAGGGGTCGAAGCAGCCTCGGTCATGGTCCTACTCTCCATGTTCGGGGTCAGGCCGGCGGGGTG
>CANHCJ010000352.1 GCA_947458025.1 Rhodospirillales bacterium
CGGCACCACCGCCCCCGCCGCGCGCGGCGCCGCCTCGGCGGCTGCGGCCGCGCCCCCCGTCAGCGGCGTGCGCATGACCATCGCGATGCGCCTCAGACCTGCTTGATCTCTTTGTCCTTCTCCGCGAGCGAAACGTCGATCCGCTTCACGTAGTCGTCGGTCAGCTTCTGCACCTCGTCCGACCAGCGCTTCTCGTCGTCCTTGCTGATCACGGCCTTCTTCTCCAGCGCCTTCACCTGCTCCATCCCGTCGCGCCGCACGCCGCGCACCGCCACCTTGGCGCCTTCCGCATACTTATGCGCCGCCTTCGAAAGCTCCGTGCGCCGCTCACCGGTCAGCATCGGGATCGGCACCCGCACCAGCTGCCCGTCATTGCCCGGGTTCAGCCCCAGCCCGGCATCGCGGATCGCCTTCACCACGTTGTTCACCAGCGAGCGATCCCACACCTGCACCGTGATCATCCGCGCCTCCGGCACCGCGATCGTGCCCACCTGCGGCAGCGGCACCTCGTTGCCATAGGCCTCCACCCGGATCGGCTCCAGCAGCGCCGGGCTCGCCCGCCCGGTGCGCAGCCCGGCGAAGTCGCGCCGCATCGTCTCCAGCGCGCCGTCCATGCGTCGCGTCAGGTCCTGCTTCAGCCCGTTCAGGTCGGTCGCCACGCCATCCTCCCCGGGGATGCCCCCGACAAATCAATCCGCTAACTGCGGAGCCTGTATCACCGCCACCCTAATGCGCACCAGCGTGATCGCGCCAGTGGGGGGCGCCAGCAGGGGCGGCGGCTCAGCGCGGCTCCACGATGGTGGTGAACCGCCCCTCGCCGCGCATCACCGCCGCGAAGGCCCCGGGGGCGCGGATGTTGAAGATGATGATCGGCACCCCGTTCTCCCGCGCCAGGCTGATCGCCGCCGCATCCATGAACTTCAGATCGCGGGAGAGCACGTCGTGGTAGGTGAGCGTATCGAACCGCTCGGCCCCCTCCACCTTGCGCGGATCGGCGGAATAAACCCCGTCCACCTGCGTGCCCTTCAGCAGCGCGTTGCACCCCATCTCCACCGCCCGCAGCGCCGCCCCGGTATCGGTGGTGAAGAACGGGTTGCCCGTGCCGGCGGCGAAGATCACCACGCGCCCCTTCTCCATGTGCCGCATCGCCCGGCGCCGGATGTAGGGCTCGCACACGCTGGCCATCGGGATCGCGCTCTGCACCCGGGTTGCCACCCCGATCTTCTCCAGCGCCGCCTGCATCGCCAGCGCGTTCATCACGGTGGCCAGCATGCCCATGTAGTGCGCCTGGGCGGCATCCATGCCCTGTGCTGCGCCCGAGATGCCGCGGAAGATGTTCCCGCCGCCGATCACCAGGCAAACCTCCGCGCCGAGGGCCACCACGTCGCCGATATCGCGCGCGATCGCCGCCACGGTGTCGTTGTCCAGCCCGAACTCGCGCTTGCCCATCAGCGCCTCGCCCGAGACCTTGAGCAGGACGCGCTTGTAGGTGAGGGGCTGGCTCATGGGGCGTCCTGATCGAGGCTGAGGCATGCGCATGAAAGCGCCGCCGGGTCCCGCGCAGGGACCGACTCGGCGGCGTTCTCAGTCACGTACCAGGGTAGGCCCGCCGCCGCCCCCGAACAAGGCCGCCGGCGGCGAAGGGCAGGGGGATTAACCTACGCCTGCCGCAGCCTTCACCTCGGCGGCGAAGTCCCCGGCGGCCTTCTCGATGCCGTCGCCCAGCTTGAAACGGGCGAAGCCGGTCAGCTCGGCGCCGGCCTTCTTCACCACCGCCTTCACCCGGCTCTCGCCGTCATGCACCCAGACCTGCTCCAGCAGCACCACTTCCTCGTAGTACTTGCGGATGCGGCCCTCCACCATCTTCTCGATGATGTTGTCCGGCTTGCCGGAGGCGCGCGCCTGCTCGGTCAGCACCGCCTTCTCGCGCTCCAGCGCCGCGGGATCGACCGCGCTGGTGTCCAGCGCCTCGGGGCTCGCCGCGGCCACGTGCATGCCGATCTGCCGGCCCAGCGTCTCCAGCACCTCGGTCTCGCCCGGGCCCTGCACGGCGGCCAGCACGCCGATCTTGCCCAGGCCGGGCTTCACCGCGGAGTGCATGTAGGTCGCCACCGTGCCCTGGCTCACGCTCAGCACGCGCGCGCGGCGGATGTTCATGTTCTCGCCGATCGTGGCCACCAGGTGCGTCAGCTCCTCGCCCACGTTGCGCCCGGTGCCCGGGAACGGCGCGGCCTTGATCGCCTCCAGGTCCTCGCCGACGGCCAGCGCCACCTTGGCCACCTCGGCCACGAAGGCCTGGAAGGTGTCGTTGCGCGCCACGAAGTCGGTCTCGGCGTTCACCTCCACCATCGCGGCCTTGTTCGGCGCGGAGGCCACGCCCACCAGCCCCTCGGCGGCCACGCGGCCAGACTTCTTGGCGGCGGCGGAAAGCCCCTTCTTGCGCAGCCAGTCGATCGCGGCCTCCATGTCGCCGCCGTTCTCGACCAGCGCCTTCTTGCAGTCCATCATGCCCGCGCCGGTGCGCTCGCGCAGGTCCTTCACCAGGGCGGCGGTGATCTCGGCCATCTCGATTCTCCTCGGTCTTCGCGCAACCGCCACTGGCGCCCAGCGGGCGCCGCGCGATCAAGCGCATCTGTATGACAGTTCGGGCCGGCGGGGGTGCCGCCGGCCCGGCCAGGGTCGGTCGGCGGTCAGTCGGCGGCCGGCTGGGCCACCTCGGCGTCCGGCATGGCTTCCACCGGCAGGTCCTCGGCGGCGCCGATGTCACGCCCGGAGGCCATCATCTCGGCGCTGATCCCGTCCAGCACCGCGCCGGCGGCCAGGTCGCAGTACAGCGTGATGGCGCGGATCGCGTCGTCATTGCCCGGGATCGGGTAGGTCACGCCCTTGGGGTCGGAGTTGCTGTCCAGCACCGCGATCACCGGGATGCCCAGCTTGTTGGCCTCCTCGACCGCCAGCTTCTCCTTGTTGGTGTCGATGATGAACAGGATGTCCGGCAGCCCGCCCATCTCCTTGATCCCGCCCAGCGAGCGCTCCAGCTTCTCGCGCTCGCGGGTCATGTCCAGGACCTCCTTCTTGGTCAGGCCCTGGATGTCGCCGCCCAGCTGCTCCTCCATCTGGCGCAGCCGCTTGATGCTGCCGGTGATGGTCTTCCAGTTGGTCAGCATGCCGCCCAGCCAGCGGTGGTTCACGTAGTACTGGCCGCAGCGCGTGGCGGAATCGGCGATGTACTCGGCCGCCGCCCGCTTGGTGCCCACGAACAGCACGCGCCCGCCGGCCGCCGTCACGTCGCGCAGGGCGCGCAGCGCACGGTCCAGCATCGGCACGGTCTGCTGCAGGTCCAGGATGTGCACCTGGTTGCGGATGCCGAAGATGTACGGCCCCATCGCGGGGTTCCAGCGGCGGGTGTGGTGGCCAAAGTGGACGCCGGCCTCAAGCAGCTGGCGCAGGGTGAATTCGGGCATCGCCATCGGCGTGCTCCTTTCCTCGTATCCGGTTGAACCTCCGCGGGGCCTCGCCTTGCGGCACCGGATCCGGCCTCCGGGTCAGGAGGATGGAAAGGCGCCCCGCGTGTGAATTACCGGGGCACATGCCGCCGGCGCGCGCGATATGGCGCAACCGCGCCGCCGCCGCAAGGCCCCCCCCGCGCCGCCGGCCCGCCCCCACAAATCTTGACTGGCACTTTCGGCAAGTCGACGTTACAAATCGCAATGTCGCCCCGCCCGGCGGCGGCCCATTTCATCGTTGCGGATTTTTCACGTCCTTCCTGCGCACGCCCCTCGCCGCGGCATCGCTGGCGCTCAGCCTGGCACTCGCCGCCCCCGCCACCGCCACCCCCACCGCGGCCGACCTGCTCTCGGGCGTCAACGCCTTCGTGCTCGGCAACTTCCACACCGTGCACGACGTGGAAGGCCCGGCCATCATCGGCGGCAACCTCTCCGGCAGCGCCATCTTCCAGAATTTCGGCGTCCCGCTCGGCGTCTCGCTCGCCGGCTTCGGCTCGGTCAACGTCTATGGCAGCGCCGGCACCTCCGCCCACAACGCCAACGGCCTCGTCGTCCGCGTCGGCACCCCCAACACCGGCAGCACCTTCTCGGGCGCCTCCAGCGTCACCTACAACGCCAGCTTCCCGGCCACCAAGACCGCGCTGTGGAACCAGGTCAGCGCCCTCTCCGCGGGCCTGGCCGCCCTCACCCCCACCTCCACGTCCCTGCCCGCCGCCGGCTCCAACAACGCCCAGATCAACGCCGTCCCGGCCACCGTCAACGGCGTGCCCAACGTCGCCGTCATCGACATGACCGCCGCCCTGCTCGGCTCCTACACCGGCCTGCAGGTCAACCTGAACGGCGCCAGCACCGTCATCATCAACGTCAGCGGCAACTACAGCGCCCAGCCCAACTGGATGAACGGCAACGCCTACAACCAGCGCGTGATCTGGAACTTCGAGAACGCCACCAGCGTCAACCTCGGCGCCACCGGCATCCAGGGCACCGTGCTGGCCCCCACCGCCCACGTCACCATCAACAACCCGATCGACGGCGGCCTCTTCGCCAGCAGCTTCGCCGGCGACGGCGAACTGCACTTCAAGCCCTTCCTCGGCAGCACCAGCTTCATCAACACCATCGTCCCGCCGCCCTCGAACAACACCACCGTGCCGGAGCCCGCCAGCCTCGCCCTGCTGGCCACCGGCGCCG
>CANHCJ010000353.1 GCA_947458025.1 Rhodospirillales bacterium
ATTGTCCGCGCCGCCTTCATCATCCCGATGGTGGTGGCCCCGGTCATCGCCGGCGGCATCTGGCGCATGCTGCTCGATCCGCTCTGGGGCATCGCCAACTACCTGCTCGCCATCGTCGGCCTGGAGCCGATCGATTGGCTGGGTGATCCGTTCTGGGCCATGTTCACCGTCATCCTGATCGACACCTGGCGCTGGACCCCCTTCGTCACCCTCATCGCCTCGGCCGCCCTGCTCTCGCTCCCGCGCGACATCTTCGAGGCCGCGGCGACCGACGGCGCCAACTGGTGGGCCACGCTCTGGCGCATCACCCTGCCGCTGCTGGTGCCGATCATCGCCGCCACCTTCGTGGTGCGCTGGCTCGGTGCCGTGAAGATGTTCGACATCGCCCTCGCCGCCACCCATGGCGGCCCCGGCCGCGCCACCAGCGTGGTGAACCTGTTCATCTACGAGGAAGCCTTCCGCGGCCTGAAATTCGCGGAATCGGCGGCCATGTCGCTGATCGTCCTCGTCGTCACCATGGTGCTCACCGCCCTCTTCCTGCGCGGCACCCGCTACCTGGAGGACCGGCATTGAGCGCGCTCGCCCACCGTCCCGTCTCCGCCCACCGCCGCCGCGCCGCCCTGCTGCGCCAGCTGCGCATCTGGTCCGGCGTTGTCGCCTGCGTGCTGTTCCTGCTGCCGATCGCCTGGATGGTGCTCACCTCGCTGAAGCTCCAGCGCGACATCTTCACCACCCCGCCCAAGATCTTCTTCAGCCCCACCCTCTCCACCTACGTCACCTACCTCACCCAGCACGACCTGCCGGAGCGGATGCTGAACACGCTCATCGTCGCCGGCGGCGCGGGCCTGATCTCCATCGTGGTGGGCTCCATGGCCGGCTACGCGCTGGCCCGCGTGAAGCTGCGGGGGGCGACCACCATCGGCGTGCTGATCCTGCTCTCCCGCGGCGTGCCGCCCATCGCGCTCGCGGTGCCGATGTTCCTGGTCGCCCGCGCCATGGGCCTGCTGGACCACCACATCACCCTGATCCTGGCCTACTGCACCTTCCTCATCCCCTACGTGATGTGGCTCATGCGCGGATTCTTCAAGGCGCTGCCTGAAGAGTTGGAGGAAGCTGCCAAGATCGACGGCTGCACCCGCTTCGGCGCCTTCATCCGCATCATCGTGCCCATCTCGCTGCCCGGCCTGCTCTCCACCCTGATCTTCTCGATCATCCTGGCCTGGGAGGAGCTGCTCTTCGCCCTCGTCCTCACCAATCGCGCCGCCTCCACCGTGCCCGTCGTCATCTCCGGCATCGCCGGCGACACGGTGAACGGCGCCAACTGGGGCGCGCTCACCGCCGTCGGCACCATGACGGTGATCCCGGTGGTGATCTTCGCGCTGCTCGTGCAGAAATGGCTGATCCAGGGCCTGGCCGATGGCGCGACCAAGGGCTAGGCCCACGCCCGCGCGCGAGAAGGTGGAGCACATCCACCTCACCAAGTCCGGCCTCGCGCGCCAGCACATCCAGGAGCTGATCCTCTCCGGCGCCGTGCGCGAAGGCCAGCACATCACCGCCCGCGAAGTGTGCGAGGCCGTCGGCGTCAGCGAAACCCCGGTGCGCGAGGCCATCCGCGGCCTGGCCGCCGAAGGCTGGCTGGAACTGAACGCCCATCACGGCGTGGTCGTCGCCACCATCCGCGCCGAACACATCGCCGAAATCCACGCCCTGCGCGGCGCCCTGGCCGCCCTGGCGGTGGAACTGGGTGCTGCCAGCTACACCGCCGAAACCTTCGCGGCTCTCGACCGCAACATCGTCGAAAGCGAACGCGCCGTCGCCGCGCAAGACCCCGGCGCCTACGCCCGCCTCAACCGCGAATTCCACCTGCTGATGTGCGACACCCCGCACACGCCCTGGACCATGCGCCTCACCTCCAGCCTCACCGCGCAAACCTCCGCCCAACGCCGCGGCTTCGAGGTGATCCCGGCCCGCCTGCGCGCCTCCCTGGCCGAACACCGCGCCATCCTCGCCGCCCTGCGCCAAGGCGACACCCGCCGCGCCGCAACCCTGCTGGTCGACCACGAACGCCGCGCCGGCGCCGCACTCATCGCGGCCCTCAGCGAACCGCGGCGGGCCGCGGAGTAGGAAGGAAGGTCAGGGCTCTGCCCTGGACCCAGGTTTGGCGAACGCTCCTAGGCTGCAATCGCAGGCGGAAGAAACGGCAGCAAGTCGCCATTGTCCCTGCGGCGCACGGCCAGCGGGGCATGGGTCTGCAACGGGATGAACTGCCGGAATCCGGCGGCGGGCAGGTCGACGCGGTCGTGGTCGATGCGCCATCGGTTGGCCACGACTGGAATGCGCCGTCCGGCCACCTCGATGTCGAGGTGGGCAGAGCCGCTAGCCCACCCCTCCACCAGGATGCCCCCTGCCACGGGCAGTATCCGTTCAAGGAACCCGGCCAGCGGCCCCACCTCGGGCCGCGGGGCGAGCCCGAGGCGGATGCGAAGTGCCTCCAGCGCCGGGCCTTCCTCCAGCCGCGGCAGCGGGTTGGCCACTTCGGGCGCATCGGCGTAGCGCACCTCGCCCGGCGGGCAAAAGGTCTCCGCCGGCAGGTTCTCGGCCAGGATCGCCGCGTGGCGGGGCAGGGCCAGGTGGTGGTACTGCGCCGGCGGGGCGGCGTCGCGCAGCACGCGCACGCCATCCACCAGGGCCACCGCCGGCACCATCGCATCCTCCAGCCACAGCGCGTGGCTGGGGCTCACCACCAGGTCCCGCGCCGGGCGTCCGGGGCCGAAGGCGTGGGCGCGGATGCGTACGGCGCGGTGGGCCGCGTCCGCCGCATCGGTGGCCCAGCATCCCACCCAGGTCAGAAGCTGCGCCTGGCCATCGGCGGTGAGGACCGGATCTCCGGCCCGCAGCGTTTCCACCGCCCGCTGCCCGAATGGCGTGGCGATGCGCGTGCCGGGCGCGTAGCAGGGCAGCACGCCCTCGGCGATCTCCACGCGCGCCTGCCCGTTGCTCCAGCCGGTGAAGCCCGGGAGATCGCCCCCGCGCACCCAGCCGGCATCGTCGAACGCCACCACGTCCCCGGCATTGCCCAGCACCCGCAGGGTGTTGGAGGTGGCGGAGAGGTTCCGCACCTCCAGCGCCGTCAGCCGCAGCGTATTGTTGCCGGTGCCCGTAAGGTCGATCCGCTCGATGTCCTGCAGCTTCGTGTTCGCGATCGCCGCGAGGTCGAGCGTCATCCCGCTTCCCGCCAGCGACAGCGTGTCCGTGCCGCCGCCGCCCATGGCGCGCGCGAAGCCCAGGCTGGAAACGCTGAGCGTATCGTCCCCCGCGCCGCCGACCAGCACGTCGGCCCCGCCATTGCCAACCAGGATGTCGTTGCCCTGGCCGCCGACCATGGCATCGGCACCCGCCGTGCCGGTCAGCGTCTCGCTGGCCGCCGTGCCCGCATGGGTCACGCTGTCCAGGAAATCGCGGCCGAACACCACGTAGCTCTCGCCGGCATCCAGCACCAGGTTGCCGGCCCCATCGGCGGTCCGCGCCCCGATGATCAGGTCGTCGAACCCGTCGCCGTCCACATCCCCCGCCGAGGCGACCGAAAAGCCGGACTGGTCGTCGGTATCCCGGCCCTGGATGACGAACCCGCCGGTCATGGCCGCCAGCGCGGAGGCATTGATCACCGCCCCGAACCCGCCGGCCTTGCCGAACACCACGTAGCTCTCGCCGGCATTGCCAACCACGCTGCCGGCGGCATCGCCGTACCGCGCCCCGATGATCAGGTCGTCGAACCCGTCGCCGTTCACATCCCCCGCCGAGGCCACCGATCTGCCAAGCCGGTCGTTTGAATCGTTGGCGACGATCATGAACCCGCCGGTTCCCGCCGCGATGGTGCCGAGGTCGATCGGCGCCCCGAACCCCGCGGATTGGCCGAACACCACGTAGCTCTTGCCGGCATTGCTCGTGCCGCTGCCGGCCGCATCGCCACCGGACGCACCGACGATCAGGTCGGCGAACCCGTCGCCGTTCACATCCCCCGCCGAGGCAACCGAGTCGCCGGAGAAGTCCGACGCATCCTCGCCAAAAATGACGAACCCGCCGGTTCCGGCCGCGATGCTGGCAAGGTCGATCGGCGCGCCGAACCCGCTCGCCTTGCCGAACACCACGTAGCTCTCGCCGGCGCCACTCTTCGCGTTCCCTGCCGCGTCGGCAGCGCGCGCCCCGATGATCAGGTCGTCGAACCCGTCGCCGTTCACATCCCCCGCCGAGGCGACCGAAAAGCCGGAC
Organism: Rhodospirillales bacterium; assembly: GCA_947458025.1. Lineage (GTDB taxonomy): Bacteria > Pseudomonadota > Alphaproteobacteria > Acetobacterales > Acetobacteraceae > CAMDGX01. The sequence continues at coordinate 4,270 of CANHCJ010000353.1, forward strand.
TGGTCGCCCGCGCCCTGGCCCGGGATCACGAACCCGCCGGACCCGGCCGCGATGGTGGAAAGATTGATCGGCGCGCCGAACCCGCCGGATTTGCCGAACACCACATAGCTGTCGCCGGCATCGGGCAACGCATTGCCGGCCCCATCGCCCTTGTACGCCCCGATGATCAGGTCGTCGAACCCGTCGCCGTTCACATCCCCCGCCGAGGCGGCGGACGAACCGGAAACGTCGATCATATCCTGGCCACGGATCACGAACCCGCCCGACCCGGCCGCGATGCTGGAAAGATTGATCGTCGCCCCGAACCCGCTCGCCTTGCCGAACACCACGTAGCTCTCGCCGGCGCCACTCTTCGCGTTCCCTGCCGCGTCGGCAGCGCGCGCCCCGATGATCAGGTCGTCGAACCCGTCGCCGTTCAC
>CANHCJ010000354.1 GCA_947458025.1 Rhodospirillales bacterium
ATCGTGTTCGAGGCAGGTGTCCTGCCCTTCGCCGCGCAGGGCGCGCTGGTGAACTGGGCGGTCAGCGGCACCGGCGCGGCGCCGGCCGGCGCGGCCGACTTCGCCGGGGCGATCCTGCCCGCCGGCACGGTAAGCTTCGCGCCGGGGCAGACCAGCGCCACGATCTCCGTGCCGGTGGCAGGTGACACCACGCCGGAGCCGGACGAAGGCTTCACGGTCACGCTGTCGGCCGCCTCGCCCGGAACGCGCATCGCGGGGCCGGCGGCCTCGGCCACGATCCTGAACGACGACGGCCCCCCGGCGGTGCTCTCCCTCGCCCGGCAGCAGGCGGCGCGCGCGGAAGGCCAGTCCGGGGCCACGTCCTTCACCTTCCTGGCCACCCGCACCGGCGACACGACGCGCCCGGCCAGCGCCTTATGGTCGGTGGCGGGCGGCGGCGTCGCCAACACGGTGGCGACGAACGGCGCGGACTTCGTGGGCGGCATGCTGCCCTCCGGCACCGTCAGCTTCGCACCCGGCCAGGCCAGCCGCACCATCGCCGTGGAGGTGCGCGGCGACACCGCGGTGGAGCTGAACGAAAGCTTCCTCGTCACCCTGCACAGCCCCTCGCCGGGCGCCGTGCTGGGCACCGCCACGGCCAGCGCCATCGTCTACAACGACGACACCCCCGGCACTGGCACCCTGTCGATCGCCCGGGCCGGCGCGCAGAAGCCGGAGGGCACTGGCGGCGGCACCACGCAATTCACCTTCACCGTCACGCGCGGCGGCGACAGCTCGGGCACCGCGGCGGTGGATTGGGCGGTCTCGGGCGGCGGCGTCGCCAACACCGTGGCAGCCGGCGCCGCCGATTTCGCCGGCGGCACCCTGCCCGGCGGGCGGCTGCACTTCGCCGCCGGCCAGGGCACCGCCACCATCGCAGTGAACGTCGCGGCCGACGCCGCGATCGAGCTGAACGAGGGCTTCACCGTCACGCTCTCGGCGCCGCAGGCCGGCGTGGCCCTGGCCACCGCCACGGCCACCGGCGCCATCCTGAACGACGACGCGCCGCCCTCCGGCGAGCTCTCGATCGCCCCGCTGGCGGCCTCGCGCGGCGAGGGCGATGCCGGCGGCACCAGCTTCACCTTCGTCGTCACCCGCACCCAGGGCACCCAGGGGCCGGCCAGCGCCACCTGGTCCGTGGCGGGCGGCGGGATCGCGGGCACGGCGTCGGCAACCGGCGAGGACTTCGGCGGCGCCCTGCCCGCGGGCACGGTCAGCTTCGCGCCCGGCCAGACCAGCCAGGTGGTCACGGTGCCCGTGGCGGGGGATACCGCGGCCGAGCAGGACGAAAGCTTCACCGTCACCCTGGCCAACCCGCAGGCACGCGTGGCCATCGCCACGGCCTCGGCCACCGGCGTCATCCTGAACGACGACTTCGCCAGCACCGCGGCCAGCCAGACCCTGGCCGGCACCGACCTCTTCCGCCTCCAGCCCGCCGCGGTCGGGCCCGCCGCCGGCAACGCGACCACGCTGGAGGATTTCAGCCGCGCCGCCGGCGAGGTGATCGACCTGTCGGCGATCGACGCCATCGCCGTCACCCTGGCCAACGACCCGTTCACCTTCATCGGCACCACCCCGTTCGGCGGCGTGGCCGGTCAGCTCCGCTGGCAGGACGAGGGCGCCCTGAAGCGCGTCCAGGGCGACGTGAACGGCGATGCGGTGGCAGACGTCACCCTGCTGGTCCGGACCACGACGCCGCCCGACGCCACTTGGTTCGCCCTGTAGGCTTCCGCATGTACGAGAAATCAAGGCGTTAGATGCGAGAGAGACTTGTTCGGCAAAGCGGTGTCCACGCCCCTGGACCTCATCATTTGGCTTAGGTGTCCTGCACAATCGGCGCCACCATGCACAATGACCACGATGGCTGATACATCGAAAAGAAATTTTCTTGCAATTGAATGTCACGAAATGGCACCGTCATGAAGGTAAGCGAGCATCCTCAGGCAAAGCAGGACCTTCAGTGGATAGCTACGTCGTCTGCAGAAAGTGTGAGGCTGTAAATCGTCTGGTAGAGACCCAGAAAGTTCCACTTTGTGGAAAATGCCGCGCCCCTTGAAGCATGAGAAAGTTAACTCAATTGAACAACAACCGTTCATTCAAATAAATGGAGAAAAAACGAAATTTTTCTGAAAAAATATTGGTGGATATTTTTATTTTTCGGCATAATATTGATATTTGTAATCAGTGAGTCAGAAATTTCTGGAAGGTATTCAACTGCGACGCGATCTACATCGGCGCCGGGTGCACCGAATTCTGTCGCCTCCTCACTCCCCTTGGCCTTGCAGCCCACACCTGGATACGTCACCACAACGATATCGACACAAAGAGGGTCACCACTATCTATTTTGAGCGAATCTGGACAGAATTATTTTTTGCTTTTCAAATCCATTGAAAATGAATCACAGTTTTTTACTCTATTTGTGGTTGGTGGCGAAATCCTACATGTGAAAGTACCCATTGGCTCATTCATGTTGCGATATGCCTCTGGTCGAACGTGGCACGGAGTCGACCACCTATTCGGAGCCAATACGTCTACAACGCAGTTTACGAATTCGATTTCCATCCGAGAGGGACTCGAATATAAAATTCAAATTTATCGCACACTTGACGGAAATCAACCAGCATTGCCTATTTCTCCAAGTAATTTCTATAAATAATATACTGATAAAAGACCGAAACTTACTATTGTATAACTTCTATATTAGAATGCAAAAAATTTCATGACGCCATAATTTATGGGATATTTTTTGTCGTCTACCCCCAAGGATCAACCACCCCCACCCCGCACCCCGCAAACCCACCCGCATCCCGCGTCACCACCGCCGCCCCCCGCGCCCGCGCAATCGCCGCGATCATCAGGTCCATCGTCGCAATCGGCCGCCCCGCCTCCCGCCGCAGCGCGAAGATCGCGCCATACTCAAGCGCCGCAGCCGCATCGAACGGCCACACCCTCCCGGCGAAATCCTCCTCGAACATCGCCAGCGCCGCCGCCTCCAGCCCGCGCCGCCGGCGCCCCTGCGGCATCACCGCCAGCCCCGCGAAAATCTCCGCCTGGCACACCGTGGCAGTGAACAGGGAAGAAGCCCGCTGCCCCGCCACCCACGCCGCCAGCCTCGGCTCCGGCGCCTCCTTCATCATCGCCGAAAGCACGTTCGTATCGAGCAGGAACATCACTCGAACCGCGGCGGCGCCCGCATCGCCTCCCGCGCCGGCACCTCTAGTTCCACCCCGCCCAGCTGCGCGAACCGCGCCCGCACCCGCTCATACAGGCTCCGCTCGGCCGCAGCCTCCCGCAGCACCAGCGCCTGCCGAAGAATATCCCGCGCCTCCGCCTCCATCGATCGGGCATTTCGCGCCGCCTGAACCCGCAGCCGCTCCTTCAACGCCGGCTCAAGGTTGCGAATGGTCAGCATGGTCATGGCGGTGTCCTCCATTGCCGGCAATGTAGGCATCGCATGCATGGCATGCAATACATCCGCCGGAGCCCCCGCCCCCCTGCGACCTCTACGTCCTGGCCCCCCACTCCCGCGCCAGCAGCCCGTAGATCACGTCATCCCGCCACGCCCCGCCCAGGAACAGCGTCTCCCGCAACACGCCTTCCTGCGTGAACCCGAACCCCTCCACCAGCCGGCGGGAGGCCACGTTCTCCGGGTCGATCACCGCCTGCACCCGGTGCAGCCCCATGGCGCCGAAGCAGTGCCCCAGCACCGCCCCCACCGCCTCCCGCGCCAATCCCCGGCCCCACCGGTCCCGCCGCAGCAGGTAGCCGATCTCGGCATGCCGCTGTGCCAGGTCGGTATTGTGGTAGTTCACCATGCCGATGCACGCCCCGCCTGCGGCCTCCTCCACCGCCCACAGCAGGCGCTTGCCGGGCGCGAACACCGTCGAACGGCGCACCACGCGCTCCGTCTCGCTGCGCCGCACATGCGCCGGTCGGTTCCAGAACCGCATCGCCTCGGCATCACCGTAGCAGGCATGCATCGCGTCCACGTCGTCCAGCCGGAACGCCCGCAGCCGCAGCCGCGCGGTGGCCAGCGCCGGAAACGGCGCCAGCTCCCGCACGAGTCCCCTAGCGGCCCGCGCCATATTCCGCGTCGCTCACCGGCTCCATCCAGTCCACGCTCTTGCCATCCAGCTTCTCCTGGACCGCGATGTGGCTCATCCCGGTCGTCGCCGTCGCACCGTGCCAGTGCTTCTCCCCGGGCGGAAACCACACCACGTCGCCGGGGAAGATCTCCTCCACCGCGCCGCCCTCGCGCTGCACCCAGCCGCGCCCGGCGGTCACGATCAGCGTCTGCCCCAGCGGATGCGTATGCCAGGCCGTCCGCGCCCCGGGCTCGAAGGTCACATGCGCCCCGGCCACCCGCGCCGGCGCCTCATGGCTGAACAGCGGGTCCATCCGCACCGCCCCCGTGAACCAGTCCGCCGGCCCCTTCCCCGAAGCCTGGCTCCCCGCCCGCCTGATCTCCATCCCATCCTCCTTCATGTCCCTCCCCACATGCTCCCCAACCGCCCCCGCTTCAACCCGCCCCGCGCCTCCCCGCCGCCCTTCCCCTCCGTGCCTCCTCCGTGCCCTCCGTGCCCTCCGTGCCTCCGTGTTCCCCTGAACCTCCCTTCCCCCACCCCACCCCC
>CANHCJ010000355.1 GCA_947458025.1 Rhodospirillales bacterium
CCCAAGCCGGCGTCGCCGCCAGCCCTGCCACCCCGCCCAGCAGCCCCCGGCGCGTCGGGCCCTGGCTCATGCTGCCGGCGGCTCGCGCCCGCGGATCATGTCGGCCCCCTTCTCCGCGATCGCCATGGTGGTGGCATAGGTGTTGGCCGAGATCATCGACGGCATCACGGAGGCATCCACCACCCGCAGCCGCTCCAGCCCGCGCACCTGCAGCCGGTCGTTCACCACCGCCATCGGGTCGGTGTCCGGCCCCATCCTGCACGTGCCGATCAGGTGGTAGGTGGTCGATCCGTTGCGCCGGGCGAAATCCAGCCACTCGTCATCCGTCTGCACCTGCGGGCCCGGCAGCACCTCCGCCTCCGCATGGCGCAGGATCTCGGGCGTCGACAGCAGCCGCCGCATCAGCCGCAGCCCGCCCAGCAGAACCTGCCAGTCGCCGGGGGCGGAGAGGTAGTTGGGCTGGATGATCGGGTCCTCCCACACATCGGTGCTGCGCGCCCGCACATGCCCGTGGCTTTCCGGCCGATGCTGCCAGGCGCCCGCGGTCATGCCGGGATAGTCGTCCAGAACGTAGTTCTTGCCTTCCTTGTAGCTGCCGGGCGTGAACACGCACTGAAGATCCGGCGCATCCAGCCCCTCGAAGCTCTTCCAGAACACGTAAACCTGGCTCGGCACCACCGACAGGATGGAAGGCCGCCCCGCCGCCCAGCGCGCCACCTGCCCCACCAGCCGCGGACCCTTGGCCAGTTCGTTCAGCGTCACCGTGCCCTTCTTCGCCCGGCACACCAGCCGCACCGCGTAATGGTCGCGGAAATTCTGCCCCACCCCGGGCAGCTCGTGCCGCACCTCCACGCCCAGCTCGCCCAGCAATCCCGCCGGCCCGATCCCGGAGACCTGCAGCAGCCGCGCCGTGTTCACCGTGCCGCCCGAGAGAATCACCTCCCGCCGCGCCCGCACCTCCCGCGCCGGCCCGCCGCGGGCGGACTGGTAGCGGATGCCCACCGCCCGCTTGCCCTCCAGCACCACCTGGCTGGCGCGCGCATTGGTCCGCACCTCCAGGTTCGGCCGCGCCATCGCCGGCTTCAGCAGCCCGCGCGCCGCACTCACCCGCTTGCCGTTCTCGATCGCGCGCTGGAAATACCCCACGCCCGCCTGGTCACCGCTGTTGTAGTCCGGGTTGCGCGGAATGCCGGAATTCACCGCGCCCTCGATGAACGCCTCGGACACCGGATGGAACCAGTCCTGGTCGGTCACCGGAATGCCGCCCGCGCGCCCGTGCCGATCCTGCGGGTCCGCGCCGATGCGCCGCTCCGTGCGCCGGTAATAGGGCAGCATGTCGGCATAGCCCCAGCCGCGATTGCCGCGCTGCGCCCAGCTGTCCAAATCCGCCGGCTGGCCGCGATTGTAGATCATGCCGTTGATGGAGCTGGACCCGCCCAGCACCCGCCCCTGCACCGTGGCGATCTGCCGCCCGCCGGTGTTCTCGGTCGGCTCGGTGCGGAACTGCCAGGTCACTTCCGGATTGGCCATCGTCTTGATGAACCCGGCCGGAATGTGGATCCAGGGATTGCTGTCCGGCGGCCCCGCCTCCAGCACGCACACGCTCACCCCGGCATCCTCCGACAGCCGCGTGGCCAGCACGGAACCCGCAGCACCCGCGCCCACGATCACGTAGTCGAACTCGTCCGCCATCCGTCCGTCCCTGCATCCAGCCGGGTAGCAGTTATGCGCCGTGGCGGGTGGAAGGCAAGGAAGGCGTTCTTTTTTGAAAAAAAGAACCAAAAAACTTTTCCCCGTCCGCGGTTTCGGGCGCCCGTACTCTCCGCGGAAGAAACGGCCTGCGTGGCCGTCAAACGGATAAAGTCTTTTTGCTTCTTTTTCTTCAGAAAAAGAAGACTCTTCCGCTTCCTGCCCCAATCGGCAATCCTGCCCGCAATCCCGCGCAAAGGTGCCGCCCATGTCCTTCCCCGAGCTCACCGAGGCGATGATCCGCGCCTGGCACGGCGTGGAGCCGCCCAACGACCCCGCCCGCCGCATGGCCGCCGACCTCACCGTCACCATCGCCGCCTTCGAGGCGGTGCGCGGCCGCCTGCGCTTCGAGGACGAGCCCAGCTCCTTCGAGGCCGCGCTCAGGGAGTGCAAGGAATGACCGACCTCGCCGACATGGGCCTGGTGGAGGCCGCCGACGCCATCATGGCGCGCGAGATCACCTCCACCGAGCTGCTGGAAGCCCAGCTCAAGCGCCTCGACCACGTGAACCCCACGCTCAACGCCACCATCTGGCTGGACCGGGACCGCGCCCGCGGCGATGCCTTCGGCGCCGATGCCGCCATCGCCGCCGGCAAGGCGCGCGGCCGCCTCTTCGGCATCCCGCTCGCCCACAAGGACATGTACTACCAGGCCGGCCGCCCCTGCACCTGCGGCAGCGCCATCCGGCGGGATTTCGTGCCAGACTACACCTGCACCGTGGTCGAACGCATGGAGCAGGAGGGCGGGTTCAGCTTCGCCGGCCTCAACATGGCCGAGTTCGCCCAGAACCCCACCGGCCACAACCGCGCCTTCGGCGACTGCCACAACCCCTGGAACCCGCCCTACATCACCGGCGGCTCCTCCTCCGGCTCCGGCGCCGCGGTTGCCGCCGGCGTCACGCCCGCCTCGCTGGGGTCGGACACCGGCGGCTCCATCCGCCTGCCCGCCGCGGCCTGCGGCGTGACGGGCCTCAAGCCCACCCAGACCCGCGTCTCCCGCTACGGCGTCATGCCGCTGTCCTTCTCGGCGGACAATGTCGGCCCGCTCGCCCGCTCCGCCCTCGATTGCGCGCGCATCATGGCGGTCATCGCCGGCCACGACCCGAAGGACCCCACCAGCGCCCGCGAACGCGTGCCCGATTACGAAGCCGCCTGCGACGGCGATCTGCGCGGAAGCCGCATCGGCGTGCCGGCGAACTACTTCTTCGACACCGCCGCCGCCCCCGTCCGCGCCGCCTTCGATGCCGCCATGGACGTGCTGCGCGCCCGCGGCGCCACCATCGTGCCGATCGAACTGCCGCTGATGGACGCCGTCTCCGCCTATGTCGGCGTCGTCTCGCGCGTGGAGGCCGCCGCCATCCACAGCCAGTGGCTGCGCACCCAGCCCGAAAGCTACGCCGTCCACCTCTCCGGCCGCATGTATCCGGGCCTGGCCATCCCCGGCGCCTACTACGTGGAGGCGCTCGCCCAGCGCGGCCCCATCCTCAAGCAGTTCTGCCGCGAGGTCTTCGCCCAGGTGGACGCCATCGCGACCCCCACCATCCCCACCTGCCTGCCGACGCTGGCCGAGACGGACATCGACCACGGCCCGCCCGGCACGGAACAGAAATTCCTCGCCGTCTCCATCAACACCCGCCCGTTCAACTACCTCGGCCTGCCCGCGATCAGCCTCAACTGCGGCTTCGACCCCAACGGCCTGCCGATCGGCCTGCAACTCGCCGCCCGCCCCTTCGCCGAGGCCCGCCTGTTCCGCCTCGCCGACGGCCTGCAGCGCGACACCGACTGGCACAAGCGCCGCCCGGGAGTCGTCGCGTGAAGCCGAAGGTCGCCTTCATCGGCACCGGCGGCACCATGGCGTCGCTGGGCGAAACCCCGCTGACCCTCATGGACTATGGCGGCCCCGGCCGCATCATGCAGGCCAGCGCCATCCTGGAACGCTTCCCCGAGGCGAACAAGGTGGCCGACATCATCCCGGTCGATTTCAAGGCGGTCGCCAGCCACCACATCACCTTCGCCGAATGGAAGGCGCTCGTGCTGGAATGCGACCGCCTGGTGGCCGCGCACCCGGGCCTGGCCGGCATCGTCATCGGCCACGGCACCGCGACGATGGAGGAAACCGCCTACTTCCTCAGCCTCACGCTGCAGGTGGACATCCCCGTGGTCCTGGTCGGCAGCCAGCGCCCGGCCAGCGCGCTCTCCACCGATGCCGGCCTCAACCTGGTCAACGCGCTGCGCGTCGCCGCCAGCCCCGAGGCGCGCGGCATGGGCGCGCTGCTGGTGCTGAACGACGAGATATCCGCGGCGCGGGACGTGCAGAAAACCTCCACCACCCGCCTGCAAACCTTCCGCACCCCCGATTTCGGCGCCCTCGGCCACGCCGACGGCGACACCGTGGCCTTCTACCGCCGCCCCCTGCGCCGCACCTACCCCGGCACCGAGTTCGACATCCGCGCGCTCGACGCCCTGCCGCGCGTGGACATCGTGCTCTCCTACGTCGGCGCCGACGGCACCGCCGTACGCGCCTTCGCCGCCGCCGGCGCAAAGGGCCTCATCTCCGCCGGCTTCGCCCCCGGCGCCCCCACCGAAGGCGAACGCGAAGCCCTGGCCGAAGCGGTGAAACAGGGCATCACCGTCGTGCAATCCACCCGCGTCGGCTCCGGCCGCCTCTTCCGCGGCCGCCGCATGCGCGAAGCCGGCTTCCTCATCGCTGACAACCTCACCCCACAGAAGGCCCGCATCCTGCTCGCCCTAGCCCTCACCCGCACCAGCGACCCCGCCGAGATCGAGCGCATGTTCCGGGAGTATTGACCAGGGCGGACCGTAGGGCGGGCGTAGGGCGGGCTTTAGCCCGCCGTTCCCGCCGTTCCCGCCGTTCCCGCCGTTCCCGCCGTTCCCGCCGTTCCCGCCGTTCCCGCCG
>CANHCJ010000356.1 GCA_947458025.1 Rhodospirillales bacterium
CCCTCGGCCTGCCCGCCACCGCCACGCCGGAGGCGCTCGCCGGCCGCCTCACCGACCTGCCGCGCGCCCGCCGCGCCCCGCTCGCCCTACCGGAGGCCGAGGACGGCACAAGCCACATGCTCACCGCCGAGGAGCTGCGCCGCCTGCCCGCCCTGGGCATCGCCATCGGCGCTCATGGGCTCGACCACGAGGCCCTCACCACGGTGGAAGACCCCGCCGCCCACCTGCGCGAAAGCCGCGCCCGCCTGGCGGACCTCACCGGCCAGGACATCCGTTCGATGTCCTTCCCGCACGGCCGCCAGTCCCCGGCGATCCTGCGCCACGCCGCCGAGGCCGGCTTCCGCGCCCTGTTCAGCAGCGACAGCCACGCCACCGTCCTGCCGGCCGGCGCCCAGCCCGCCGCGCTGCTCGGCCGCATCAACATCTCCCCCCAGCGCGCCGGCCGCGGCGCGATCGCCGACGAGCTCACCAGCCGCCCGGTGCAGCCCGCCGCCGCCCTCACTCCAGGATGAGCAGCTCGCCGTACAGCGCGCGGAAATCGCCCGGCGCCAGGTCGGGCGAGCGATAGAGGTATTGCCCCGGCGCCGGCCGCGCGAAGGCCGGGCGGAAGCCGATCTCGGCCGGGTTCAGCCACATCGCCACCGTCCGGTCGCGAAGATGCACCCGCAGCCGCACCGGCTCGAACACCCGGCGCAGCAACTCCGCATCGTTCACGAAGCACAGCTCGCTCACCGGGTGGCGCTTGTCGTGATAGATGCGCCGCGTGATCAGCCCCAGCGGCCGGCCGAAGGCCAGGAACAGGTGCTCGCGCAGCACGCCGCCGCGATGGTCGGCGAAGATCTTCGCCGTGGCCGCATCCGCCGCCGCCGCGAAGGCCTCCGGCGACACCCGGCGCAGGAACGGCGCCGCCGCCAGGGTCAACGCCGCGCTTCCCGGCCACACCAGCACCGCCCCGTCATTCTGCGGCAGGAAGCCCAGCCGCCGGTAGCGCCGGTCCATCGATGGGTTGGCGGTCCAGGCGATGTAGTTGGCCTCGCGGTCGCCCAGCGCGTGCTCCACCAGCATGTCGGTGCCGCGCCCGCGATAGGCCGGATCCACCACCGCGCCGAACATCGCCAGGAAGTCGCGCGCCACCCCGCCCACCGGCCGGCGCGAATGGTGCAGCCCGTAGAAGCCCACGATCCGCCCGCCATCCACCAGCACGGAGCCGATCTCGTCGCGCCCGAACCCCCAGCCCCGCTCCACGTCCAGCTGCACCATGCGGGTGAAGAAGGCCTCGTTCTCCTTGAAATGCGCCGCCATCAGCGGAATGATCTCCGGGATCATCGCCCGCCTTGCGCTGACAGCCTCCATCGCCATGCTCCCCCGCCCAGGCTGCCGCACGCAGCGGCGCGGCGGCGCGCCGGCTGCAGGAAACCGGCTGGTGCCGGGTACAGGATTCGAACCCGTGGCCTTCGGTTTACAAAACCGCTGCACTACCGCTGTGCTAACCCGGCGCCGGTGCCGTCCTGCATAGCCGATTGCGCGCCCCTTCGCCACACCGGCCGGGCGCGCGCCGCTCAGTCCCTATCGCCGCCCAGCACCCCGCGCAACGAGTGCACCACCTCCGCCGTGCGGAACGGGTACACCTCCAGCAGGTCCGGGTTGCGCTGCCGCGCCGCGGCCATCTCCGCCTCGGTCACCAGCACCATGCTCCACTCGGCGAAGTCGCGCCGCTCCAGCGGCCCGGCCGACAGCACGCGGACATCGGTATGCCGCGGGTCACGCCGGATGCGCGCCATCGTCTCCTCCACCGCCGCGCGCGGCCCCTCCAGCACCTGCAGGAAATAGGCGCCGTCGAAGCGCAGCACGCCGGTGATCCCGGACTCCGCGTTGCGCTGCCGCGCGGTTTCCATCATGCGGCGCAGTTCGGACTCCCCTGCCTCCCCGAACGGCAGCGCCACCACGCTGTCGTAGGCGATCCGGAATAGGCCTTGCGCATCGTTGCCCTGCCCGCCATCCACAGTGCATCTCCCTGTCGAAGTGCCGCGCGATCCGTCAGCCGTTCGGGCCGGTGCACGGGTTCCCTTTCCCAGCCCGTTCATCAGCCCTTCCTGAACAAGCATCTGACCACACGCCAGCCGCATTGCAAGCCCGCCCGACGCTTGACGAGGATCAACGCCCGCCCCGCCGCCGCTGCTACTCTCCCGCCCGCCCGGCGCCCGGCGCGGCACGATTGCGAAGCCGCAACACTCGTCCCCGCGCCCCCAACGGAGGAACCCCCGCATGGCCGAAACGGCCCTCCCCGCCGCCCTGCCGCCCGGGCGCCTCTACCGCCAGGCCGACCTCGCCGCGCTGCCCTTCGCCACCACCGCGGAGCTGGCCCCGCTGCCGGGCCTGGCCGAGCAACCCCGCGCGCAGGAGGCCCTGCGCCTCGGCACCGCCATCACGCGCGACGGGTTCAACATCTTCGCCACCGGCAGCGCCGGCGCCCGCCTCTCCGCCGCCCTGCGCGACGTGCTGGACGATGCCGCAAGCGGCCGGCCGGAGCCGCAGGACTGGGCCTACGTGTACAACTTCGCCGACCCGCAGCGCCCCATCGCCCTCAGCCTGCCGCCCGGCCAGGCGCCCGCCCTGCAGCACGCCCTGCACGAGTTGGTGGACGAGCTGCGCGCCACCCTGCCGGCGATCTTCGAGGGCGAGGACTACCAGAAGCGCCGCGCCGCCCTGCTGCAATCCATCCAGGCGCGCAGCGACGCCGCCTTCGCCGCCCTCACCCAGAAGGCCACCGCCGCCGGCATCGCCATCCTTCGCACCCCCATGGGCTTCGCCATGGCGCCGATGAAGGACGGCAAGGTGGTGCCCCCGGCGGAGTTCAATGCCTGGCCGCCGGAGCAGCAGCATGAGGCCCAGCAGGCCATCGCCGGGCTGGAGAAGGACCTGGAGGAAACCCTGCGCGCCGTGCCCCGCGTGGAGAAGGAACAGCGCGACGCCGTGCGCACGCTGGACCGCGAGGTGGCCGGCTTCGCCATCGCCCAGCCCTTCGCCGAGGTCGCCGCCGCCTTCGCCGGCCTGCCCCAGGTGCAGGATGTCCTCGCCGCCATGCAGGAAGACGTGCTCGACACCCTGCCGCTCTTCGCCTCGCCCGAGATCGCCGCCCAGGCCGGCGCCCCCCCGCGCGAGGCTGCCCGCGCCGCCGGCCCGCGCCTGTCCGGCCCGTTCGAGCGCTATGACGTGAACGTGCTGGTCACCCAGGCCGGCACCGCGCTCGGCGCCCCGGTGATCGAGGAGCTGCACCCCACGCTGGGCAACCTCGTCGGCCGCATCGAGTACCAGCAGATGCAGGGCGCGTTGGTCACCAATTTCCGCCTCATCCGCCCCGGCGCCCTGCACCGCGCCAATGGCGGCACCTTGCTGCTGGACGTGCGCAGCCTGCTCACCGAGCCGTTCAGCTGGCCCGCCCTCAAGCGGGCGCTGACCCAGCGCCGCATCGCCATCGAGGATGTCGCCCGCTTCGTCGGCCTCACCACCACCGTCTCGCTGGAGCCGGACCCGATCCCGCTGGACGTGAAGGTGGTGCTGTACGGCGAACGCCAGCTCTACTGGCTGCTGGAGGCGCTCGACCCGGATCTCCCGCGCCACTTCAAGATCCTTGCCGATTTCGACGACGAGCTGGACCGCACGCCCGAAGGCGAGGCGCTGATGGCCCGCCTCGTTGCCACCATCGCCGCGCGCGACGGGCTGCGCCCGCTGGACCGCGAGGCGGTGGCCCGCACGCTGGAGCACGCCGCCCGCCTGGCCGACGACCAGGACAAGCTCACCCTGCTGGTGGAGCGCCTGGGCGACACGCTGGCCGAGGCCGACCATCATGCCGGCGAGGCCGGCCGCGCCGCCATCGCGCGCACCGATATCGAAGCCGCGATCGCTGCCCGCCTGCACCGCGCCGGGCGCATCCGCGAGCGCGCCCAGGAGATGATCCTGCGCGACATCGCGCTGATCGACACCACGGGCAGCCGCGTCGGCCAGGTGAACGGCCTGGCCGTGATGGCCATCGGCGGCCTGGCCTTCGGCCGCCCCAGCCGCATCACCTGCCGCGTGCGCCCCGGCGCCGGGCGCATCGTGGATATCGAGCGCGAGGCCAAGCTCGGCGGCCCGCTGCACAGCAAGGGCGTGATGATCCTCTCCGGCCTGCTCGCCAGCCGCTACGCCCAGGAGGGGCCGATGTCGCTCTCCGCCTATCTCGTGTTCGAGCAATCCTATGGCGGGGTGGACGGCGACAGCGCCTCCTCCACCGAGTTCTACGCCCTGCTCTCCGCCCTGTCGGAGATGCCGCTGCGCCAGGATCTCGCCGTCACCGGCTCGGTGAACCAGCACGGCGAGGTCCAGGCGATCGGCGGCGCCAACGAGAAGATCGAGGGCTTCTTCGACATCTGCGCCGCCCGCGGCCTCACCGGCACCCAGGGCGTGCTGATCCCGGCCGCCAATGCCCAGCATTTGATGCTGCGGGCGGACGTGGTGGAGGCCTGCGCCCAGGGAAGCTTCGCCGTCTATCCCATCGCCCACGTGAACGAAGGCATCGCCCTGCTCACCGGCCGCCCGGCGGCCGAGGTGGACGCGGCCGTGGAGGCCCGCCTGGCCGCCTTCGCCCGCGCGGTTCCACGCGGCGACGGCGCGCCACC
>CANHCJ010000357.1 GCA_947458025.1 Rhodospirillales bacterium
CCACGCTGCGCCTGGCCATGCTCACCGGCTGGGCCCCCGCGCCCAGCCAGCCCAAGCCCCTGCCGCGCGGCAGCGGCCAGGTGCCGCTGGGCCGCGCGCTGCAATAAGTATTCGGCAACGAACGCCCGCCATGGCACCGGCACGCCATGGCGCACACTCAATATCGCTGGAATACAGTCCGGAACCGGCTCGGCGTAAGAACTTTTTACACCCACGCCATGGTACCAGGCCAAGCCTCTGATACTTATCGTTGGCGTGTTTCTTGCTCTTGTCGTGTTGTGCCGCCCCGTCGGGCGGCTCCAACCAGGAGACACGACCGATGCGCAGAGCCCTCCGCCCCGTCCTCCTCGCCGCCGCCCTCGCCCTGCCTGGCGCCGCCCTGGCCGCGCCGCCGATCGTGCCCGGCTTCAATGCCAACAGCTTCGCCGGCAACGACGACCAGAGCACCGGCCCGGTGGCCTTCGGCTTCAGCTTCAACTTCTTCGGCACCACCTACACGCAGGCGTACGTCAACAACAACGGCAACATCACCTTCGCCAACCCGCTCGGCACCTTCACGCCGTTTGCCATCACCAACCCCACCGGCAACCCGCTGATCGCCCCGTTCTTCGCCGATGTGGACACCCGCACGGGCAACCTCGTCACCTACGGCACCGGCACCTTCGCGGGCCACGACGCCTTCGGCGTGAACTGGCCGGAGGTCGGCTACTTCCCCACCAGCACCAACCTTCTGAACGACTTCCAGCTGCTGCTGGTGGACCGCAGCGACATCGCGCCCGGCGATGCCGACATCTACTTCAACTACGGCTCCATGCAGTGGGAAACCGGCGGGGCCAGCGGCGGCTCGGGCGGCCTCGGCGGCACCTGCGCCCGCGTCGGCTTCAACAACGGCGCCGGCACCAGCTACGAGGTGCCCGGCTCCGGCACCTGCGGCGCGCTGATCGATGGCGGGCCGAACCAGCTGCGCACCGCCAGCAACGTGGGCGTGCCCGGCCAGTACCTGTTCCAGGTGCGCGACGGGGATGTCATCACCAACACCCCCGAACCCGCCAGCCTCGCCATCCTCGGCCTCGCCCTCGCCGGCCTGGCCGCCGCCCGCCGCCGGCGCTGACCCCTACCCCTCCGGGGGCTCCAGCCGCGCGCCGTCCGCCTCGCGGGCGGCGCGCTCCGCTTCCAGCCGGTCGCGCAGCTTCTCCCCCTTCGTGCGCCCGTGCAGCACGCGGTTGCGCTGCGCCTCGGCCTCCCGCTCGGCCGCCACGCGCTGCTTCTTCACCCGCCGAAGGTTGCCGATCTCCGCCATGCCCGCATCCTGGCCCCCACACCCAGGGGGAATCAACATGGGCACCACCATCACGCTCACCGCACAGGACGGCCACCGCCTCTCGGCCTGGCGCACCGGGCCCGAGGATGCCCGCGCCGGCATCGTCGTGATCCAGGAAATCTTCGGCGTGAACCACCACATCCGCAACATGTGCGAGAAGATCGCCGGCCAGGGCTACGCCGTGATCGCCCCCGCCCTGTTCGACCGCACCGAACGCGGCGCCGAACTCGGCTACACCCAGGACGACGTGAAGCAGGGCATCGCGCTGCGCGGCCGGCTGGACAACCACCAGGTGATGCTGGACGTGGACGCCGCCGCCCACGCCCTGGGCAGCCGCGCCCTGGGCATCACCGGCTACTGCTTCGGCGGCACCGTGGCCTGGTGGGGCGCCACCCGCTCCGGCCGCTTCGCCGCCGCCAGCGGCTGGTACGGCGGCGGCGTCGCCGGCACCTGCCACGAACGCCCGATGTGCCCGGTGCAACTCCACTTCGGCGAAAAGGACACCGGCATCCCGCTTACCGACGTGGAAGCCATCCGCGCTGCCCAGCCGGGGATCGAGGTGTATGTGTACCAGGGTGCGCAGCACGGCTTCGGCTGCGACGAACGGGCCAGCTTCTCGGCACCCGATGCGGCGTTGGCGCATGAGCGGACGTTCGCGTTCTTCAGGCAGAATCTAAGCAAGTAAGAGTCTTCTTTTTCTGAAGAAAAAGAAGCAAAAAGACTTTCCGACTTGCACGCGCGCCGGGTGGCCCGGCACGCGTGCCAGCGGGGAAAAGTTTTTTGGTTCTTTTTTTCAAAAAAGAACCGCTTAATTCAAAAAGATCTTTCCTGGATTCATGATCCCCTTCGGGTCAAGCGAAGCCTTCACGCTGCGCATCACCGCCAGCGCCTCTGCCCCCACTTCGGCTTCCAGGAACTCGCGCTTGCCGAGCCCCACGCCGTGTTCCCCGCTGCACGAGCCGCCGAGGGCGAGCGCGCGGGCGACGATCTTCTTGTCCAGCTCCCAGGCGCGGTCCAGGCCGCCGGGCTCCGGCGGCACCAGGATCACGGTGTGGAAGTTGCCGTCGCCGACATGGCCCACGATCGGCGCGGTGAGGCCGGAGGCGCGGATATCCTCCTGCGCGCCCAGGATGCATTCCGCCAGGCGGGAGATCGGCACGATCGCGTCGGTGGCGATGCCCTGGTGGCCGGGCTTGAGCGCCAGGCAGGCCCAGTAGGCGTCGTGCCGGGCGCGCCACAGCCGGGCGCGCTCGGCCGGGTCGGTGGCCCACTGGAAGCCCGCGGCGCCGCAGGCGGTGGCGATCTCCTCGGCCTGGCGCGCCTGCTCCTGCACGCCGGCGGTGGTGCCGTGGAACTCGAAGAACAGCGTGGGTGCCGGGGTGAGGCCCTCCAGCTTCGAATAGGCGATGCAGGCGCCCATCTGCACGTCGTCCAGCAGTTCGATCCGCGCCACCGGGATGCCCGCCTGCATCACCGCGATCACCGTCTCCACCGCGCTGCCGAGGTCCGGGAACTGGCACACCGCCGCACTGCTCGCCTCCGGAATGCCGTGCAGCCGCAGCTGGATCTCGGTGATGACGCCCAGCGTCCCCTCGCTGCCGATGAACAGCCGCGTGAGGTCGTAGCCGGCGGCCGATTTGCGCACCCGCCCGCCGGTGCGGATCACCCGCCCGTCGGCCAGCACCACGGTCAGGCCCAGCACGTTCTCGCGGATGGTGCCGTAGCGCACCGCGTTGGTGCCGGAAGCGCGCGTGGCGCACATCCCGCCCAGCGAGGCATCGGCGCCGGGATCGACCGGAAAGAACAGCCCCTGGTCGCGCAGATGCGTGTTGAGGCTGCGATGCGTCAGCCCGGGCTGCACCCGGCAATCCATGTCCGCCGCGTTCACCTCCAGCACCGCGGCCATGCGCCCGAGATCGATCGAGATCCCGCCCCGCACCGGCGTCACATGCCCCTCCAGCGAGGTGCCGGTGCCATAGGGCACCACCGGCACGGCATGGGCGTGGCACAGCGCCATCAGCCGCGAGACTTCCTCCGTGCTCTCCACGAAGGCCACCGCATCCGGCAGCACCGGCGGCTGCGTGTCCTGCCCGTGCGAATGGTGGTCGCGATGGCCGGTGGAGGTGGTGATGCGCTCGCCCAGGAAGGCGCGCGCCGCCGCGACAACGGCATCCACCGCACCCGGTTCGGCAAATCGTGACATGGCCCGGCCCTTCTGCTGCACCGCGAGCAATGGCGCGCCACGCGATGTGGCGCAAGGCCGCGCGCGGATCGGCAACCTTAACCCTTCCTTGACCCCGCCGCGCCAAAGCTGCCGGGATGTTCAGCTGGACGCGACGCAAGGCCGGGCCGCCGGAGCCCCGCACCTTCCCGCCGCCCCCGGCCACGCCGGCGGGTGCCGGCGTGGTGCACGACATCGCCCATGTCCAGGTGCTCGGCCTGCTGGTGACAGACACGTTCCGCTGGAAGCGCCCCTGGGCGGAATGGCGCGTGCGCTTCGCCTACAGCAACGAGCATCCCGGCCTCGGCCTGCGCGATGTCACCGCCTTCGTGCGCGAGGCCGCCGCCGCCCAGTGCCAGCACCGCTGCGACGCCACCGACATCGTGCTGTACCTGTCCCATATCGACGACCTGCGCGCGATCTTCGGCGCCTATGGCGCGGTGCCGCACGGCATCGGCCAGATCTCCGCCATCCAGAACCGCGATGCCTACCTGCACGCCGCCGCCATGGCCGCCGAGCTGGCCAGCCTGGCCCGCGTGCCAGACCGCGCCGCGGAGGACGAGGTGCTCTCCCTGCCCGACCTGGTCTGGCAGGTGGAAGGCTTCGGCATGGGCCGCGTGGCCCGCACGGAACTGCGCAGCCGCCGCATCGCGGTGCGCCTGGGCATCATCTCCGGCCAGGAATTCTGGCTGGTGGACGTGAACGACCGCCCCGCCTGCGCCCGCTTCCGCTCCAGGCTGGACGCCATGAGCAAGATGGGCGTGGCGGCGGCGATCAAGGCCTACGAGACAAGGGCGCGGTAGGGGGGGCAGGCAAGAAGGTTTCAGTGGAACACGGAGGCACGGAGGCACGGAGCAGGCACGGAGTCGAAGCGTCACCTCCGTGCCTGCTCCGTGAACTCCGTGCCTCCGTGTTCGCTGTGACTTCCCTTCTGCCTTCCCTTCTCCCCCAGACGCACCTCAGAGAAAACTCACCGGGTCGATATCCACTTCCACCTTCACCCCCCGCCCGGTGGGCACCTGCGCCAGCCATTCCCGGATCAGGGGTTGCACCGCCACGTCGCGCCGCGCCTTCAGCAGCAGCCGTCGCCGGTGCCGCCCGCGCAGG
>CANHCJ010000358.1 GCA_947458025.1 Rhodospirillales bacterium
CTCGATGCCGCCGGCATCCGCGTGGCCGCCGCGCGCATCGTGCTGCGCCGCCCGGGCCGCGGCGCGCTGGCCATCCCGCCCTACCCCACGGAATGGGTGCGCCTGCACGACGCGCGCGGCCAGCCCGTGCTGATCCGCCCGGTGCGCCCGGAGGATGCCGCCGCCCACGCGGCCTTCTTCGCCCGGCTCTCGCCCGAGGACGTGCGCTACCGCTTCTTCAGCGCCATCCGCGCGCTTTCGGCGGAGCAGATCGCGCGGCTGACCCAGGTGGACTACGAGCGCGAGATGGCCCTGCTGGCCGTGCGCCCCGCCGCCCCGGGCAGCCTGGAGGGCGAGACGGTGGGCGTGGCCCGGCTGGTGCGCGAGATGGATGCCGGCCAGGCGGAGTTCGCCGTGGTGGTGCAGGCCGATGCGAAGGGGGCAGGCATCGCCAGCGCGCTGATGCGCCAGCTGCTCGACTGGGGCCGCAGCAAGGGCGTGCGCGAGGTGGCCGGCCAGATCCTGGCCGACAACGCCCCGATGCTCGCCTTCATCCGCCGGCTGGGCTTCACCGTGCGCCGCGCACCAGAGGATGCCGAGCTGATGGAGGCCCGGCTTGTCCTGGAGAAGCTGGCGCCGGAGCCCCCACCCGCGCCATGATCCCGCCAAACGGGGAGGGCGCGGCCATGGGACGGCTGGCAGGCAAGGTGGCGATCGTGACCGGCGCGGCCGCGCGCGGGGAGGGCGTGGGCAACGGCTCCGCCGCGGCGATCCTGTTCGCGCGCGAAGGGGCGAAGGTGGTGCTCGCCAACCGCTCCGCCGAGCGCGGCGAGGCGCTGGCGGCCAGCATCCGCGCCGAAGGCGGCACGGCGCTGGCGGTGGCCGCCGACGTGACGCGCGAGGAGGATACGGCGCGCATGGCGCAGGCGGCGCTCGATGCCTACGGGCGCATCGACATCCTGCACAACAACGTGGGCATCGGCGGCACCGGCACGCCGGAGACGGTGAAGCTGGAGACGTGGGAGAACGTGTTCCGCACCAACCTCACCTCCGCGCTGCTGTGCTGCCGCGCGGTGCTGCCGGCGATGCGCGCGCAGGGCGGCGGCAGCATCATCAACGTGTCCTCCATCGCCGGCATGACCGGGCTTTCGGGCTCGCCGGGGGCGGTGGCCTACACCACCACCAAGGCGGGGCTGCAGGGCTTCACCCTGTCGGTGGCGGCGGACTACGCGGTGCACGGGGTGCGGGCGAACTGCATCATCGTCGGCACGGTGAACACGCCGATGGTGGCGCATCTGGGCGATGAGGCGCGCGAGCGGCGGCGCCGCGGCGTACCGCTGCAGGTGGAAGGCACTGGCTGGGATGTCGGCCACGCCGCCGTCTACCTGGCCAGCGACGAGGCGCGCTGGGTGACCGGGGTGATGCTGCCGATCGACGGCGGATTTCTCGCAGTAAGGGGGTGGCCGCGATGAGCGTGCAGCAGATCACGGATTTCCGGGACGAGGTGGAGGAGCTGCGCGCCACGCTGGCCGCCATGCCCGCCTCGGCCTGGACGGAGCCGACCGGCTTCAAGCGCTGGACGCCCGAGGACATCGTGCAGCATTTGCACCACAGCGACCTGATGGCGATGGCCTCGGCCGACGGGCAGGAGGCGTTCACGGCCTTCCGCGGCCGCATGCAGGCGCTGCGCGAGGGCGGCATGACCAACGTGCAGGCGACGCGCCACGTGCTGGGCGACCCCAAGGGCGCGGCGCTGCTGGAGCTCTGGCACGCCACCGCGCTGAAGCTGTGCGAGCGCCTGTCGGTGCTGGCGCCGGAGACGCGCATGCCCTGGGCCGGGCCGGGCATGGGGCTGCGCATGTTCGCCACCGCCCGGCAGATGGAAACCTGGTCGCACGGCCAGGCGATCTACGACCTGCTGGGCATCGACCGCCCGCCGGCCTCGCCGCGGCTGCGCAACATCGCCGAGATCGGCGTGCGCACCTATGGCTGGACCTTCCGCAACCGCGGCCAGGAGCCGCCGGGCCCGCAGCCGGAGGTGCGGCTGGCGACCCCGTCCGGCGAGGAATGGGTGTGGCCCGGCGAGGGCGGGCGCGTGGCCGGCGCGGCGCTGCCGTTCTGCCAGGTGGTGGCGCAGACGCGCAGCATCGCCGACACGGACCTTGTGGTGGAGGGTGCAGCGGCGCAGGCCTGGATGGCCATCGCGCAATGCTTCGCCGGGCCGCCGGAGGCGCCGCCCCCGGCGGGGCTGCGGCGCAAGCGCTCCCCCTAGCTCGGGCCGACCCGGCTCCCGAGGGGGCCGGGCTGGCACGGAACGTGCTGATCCGCCGCTGGCATGCATGCGGGCCCGCTTCCCATCGGGGGCGGGCCCTTTGCTGCGCCCAGGGAAGGTGCAGGTTGCCCAGGTTTGGGGCAATCCGCGCTCGTTTGAACAGTATCGTAACGGAACAAGGAACGTGAAGCTGATGAATCGCAGGTCGTTGCTCAAGGGTGGCGTTGCCGCCGGCGTGGTTGCTGCCACCGGGGGGCTTGCCGCGCCCGCCTACAGCCAGGCGGCCAGCCGCGTGCTGCGCTTCGTGCCGCAGGCCAACCTGGCCAATTTCGACCCGATCTGGGGCACCCAGTTCGTGGTCCGCAACGCCTCGATGATGGTGTGGGACACGCTGTACGGCATCGACAACAGCTTCACCCCGCGCCGCCAGATGGTGGAGGCGGAGGAGGTGAGCCAGGACGGCCTGACCTGGACCTTCCGCCTGCGCGCCGGCCTGCGCTGGCACGATGGCGAGCCGGTGCGCGCGCAGGATTGCGTGGCCAGCCTGGAGCGCTGGATGGTGCGCGACGGCATGGGCCAGATGATCCGCGCCCTGCGCCAGGAGCTGGTGGCGGTGGATGACCGCAGCTTCCGCCTGCGGCTTTCGGCGCCGTATCCGAAGATGCTGCTCGCGCTCGGCAAGAACAACACGCCGATCGCCTTCATGATGCCGGAGCGGATCGCGAAGACCGATCCCTTCCAGCAGATCACGGAGTATGTCGGCTCCGGCCCGATGCGCTTCAACCGCAGCGAATGGGTGCCGGGGGCGCGGGCGACCTTCTCGCGCAACGAGACCTACGTGTCGCGCGACGAGGCGCCGAACTGGCTGGCGGGCGGCAAGCGCATGCTGGTGGACCGGATCGAGTGGATCATCCAGCCCGATGCCGGAACCGCCGGCGCGGCCCTGCAGTCGGGCGAGATCGACTGGTGGGAGACGCCGCTGAACGACCTGATCCCGGTGCTGCAGCGCAACCGCAACATCCGCATCGATGTCGCGGACCCGCTGGGCAATGTCGGCTGCCTGCGCTTCAACCACCTGCATCCGCCGTTCAACGACGCCCGCGCCCGCCAGGCGGTGGCCTGGGCGCTGGACCAGGCGGACTTCATGCGCGCCGTGGTCGGCAACGAGGATGCGCTGTGGCAGAAGATGAACAGCTTCTTCACGCCGGAGACGCCGAACTACACCGAGGCCGGCAGCGAGATCCTGTCGCGGCCGCGCGATGCCGCCATGGCGCGCCGCCTGCTGCAGGAGGCGGGCTATCGCGGCGAGCCGGTGACGATGCTGGTGGGCCAGGACATCGCGGCGCTGAACGCGCATGGCCAGGTGGCCAACGCCCTGCTGCGCTCGATCGGGATGAACGTGGACTTCATCGCGACCGACTGGGGCACGGTGGGCTCGCGCCGCGCCTCGCGCGAGCCGCGGGAGCGCGGCGGGTGGAACATCTTCTTCACCTGGTTCGCCGGCGCGGACTGCACCAACCCGGCCAGCTACCTCGGCCTGCGGGCGAGCGGCGACCAGGCCTGGTTCGGCTGGCCGAACGACCCGGCGATCGAGGAGGGGCGGAACAAGTGGTTCGCCGCCACCAGCGCCGCGCAGGAGAAGGCGGCCTGCGAGGAGATCAACCGCGCCGCGATGATCAGCCAGCCCTTCACGCCGACGGGCTTCTACCGCGCCTACCAGGCCTGGCGGTCCAACGTCTCCGGCATCTCGCCGGGGCCGCTGCCGTGGTTCTGGGGCGTCTCCAAGGCGTAGCCGTGGCGGCCGGCCGGGCGCGTTGCCCGGCCGGTCTGGCGCCAGGCGGGTCGGGATTGGCTTCGGGTCTGGATTGGCTTGGCGCCGCGGTGGCTGGGGGACCTGGACCCTCTGGCGACTTCCCTCCAACCTGTTGCATTCAGGGCATTTATTGTCCCAAACCATTACCGCTGGAGGCGGCTACCGGAGCGGCAATACCGCACGGCGTGCATGCTCGCAGTGTAGCGCGCGGAGTTCCGGCCGCCAATGCCACGGCGTCCCGCCATGTTTTATGGCAACCTGGAATACCATCCTTGGCTGTGCCCTGGCCTGCTACGGTGAGTGCTGAACGCCACCAGGAACCCCACCGTGCCGATCGCGAAGCCGCCCCCAGATGGCCTGACATGGTCCTTCGACCTGCCGGACCGGCTCAAGTGCGCCATTGCCGACTGCATCACGCTCTACGCCAGGATCGAGTCCTGCGTTGTCGAGACCCTCTGGGTCCTTGAGGAAGCCGACCTCAAGCGCCGCCGGGAAAGAGCCAGAGCGTGGGGGGCGGAGGACACGAAGA
>CANHCJ010000359.1 GCA_947458025.1 Rhodospirillales bacterium
CTGGCGGCCGGCGCGGCGGCGGTGATGTCCACCGGCACGGCACGCCCGCAGCGCGCCACGATCGAGGCGCTGCGCGCGACGATCTAGGCGCTGCGCCGGCTGGCCTGAATCGCGTTCACCCTCGATTTACCCTGGAATCCGCCGCCGTTCCGCGTCTAGGCTCGCCCCATCGGGCCCCTTTCATGCGGGGCCGCAGGGAGAGCACAAAGATGAAACGCAGGAGCCTTCTCACCGGCGCCGCCGCCCTTGGCGTGGCCGGGGCCACCGGATTGCCGCGCCCGGCCTTCAGCCAGGCGGCGAACCGGGTGATCAAGTTCGTCCCGCAGGCGAACCTGGCCAACCCCGACCCGGTCTGGACCACCACCATCGTGGCCGCCAACCACGCCCACATGGTGTGGGACCAGCTGTGGAACTTCGACGAGGGGCTGACACCGCGCCTGCAGATGCTGGCCGGCGCCGAAACCTCGGCCGACGGGCTCACCTGGAAGCTCACCCTGCGCGACGGCCAGCTCTGGCACGACGGGGAAAAGGTGCTGGCGCGCGACTGTGTCGCCTCCCTGCTGCGCTGGATGAAGCGCGACGGCATGGGCCAGCGCATCGCCTCCCAGCTGAACGAGATGGTCGCCACCAGCGACAACGTGTTCGAGATCCGGCTGAAGAAGCCCTTCCCGCTGATCCCGATGGCCTTCGCCAACAACTGCCACATGATGCCGGAGCGCATGGCGCGCACCGACGCGTTCCAGCAGATCACGGAATACGTGGGCTCCGGCCCGTTCCGCTTCGTTCGCGACGAATGGGTAAGCGGCTCGCGCGCCGTCTATGCCCGCAACGAGCGCTACGTGCCGCGCAGCGAGGCGCCGAGCAACATGTCCGGCGGCAAGGTGGTCAATGTCGACCGCGTGGAATGGCTCATCACCGGCGATCCCTCCTCGGCCGCCGCGGCGGTGCAGACGGGCGAGATCGACTGGGTGGAACAGCCGCTGGCCGACCTGCTGCCGGTGCTGCGCCGCGCCAACGGCGTGGTGGTGGAAACCACCGACCTGTTCGGCAATGCCGGGCTGATCCGCTTCAACCACATGCACCCGCCGTTCAACAACCAGAAGCTGCGCCAGGCGGTGCTGGCCGTGACCGACCAGAAGGACTTCATGGCCGCCGTGATGGGCGCGGACAGCCCGCTGACGCAGACCGGCGTCGGCGTGTTCACCCCGGGCACGCCGCTGGCGTCCGACGCCGGGCTGGAGAAGATCACCGGCCGCCGCGACATGGCGGCGGCGCGGCGCCTGGTGGCCGAAAGCGGCTACAAGGGCGAGCGCGCCGTGATCATGGCGCCGACCGACTTCGCCGTGATCAACGCCATGGCGCAGGTGACGGCGCAGCTGTGCCGCGACCTCGGCATCAACGTGGACTACGTGGCCACCGACTGGGGCGCGCTGGTGCAGCGCCGCGCCAGCCGCGAGCCGGTGGAGCGCGGCGGCTGGAGCATCTTCTGCACCTTCGGCGACGGCTTCACCTTCTCCAACCCCGCCGTCTACACCGCGCTCTGGGGCATGGGCGAGCGCGCCTGGTTCGGCTGGTACAACTCGCCGAAGATGGAGGCGCTGCGCGACGCCTGGTTCGACGCGCCGGACCTCGCCACCCAGCAGCGCCTGGGCCGCGAGATGCAGCTGCTGGCGATGGATGAAGTGCCCTTCGTGCCGCTGGGCATCTGGCGCCAGCCCATCGCGCGGCGCAGCAACGTCACCGGCGTGCTGCGGGCCACCCGGCCGCTGTTCTGGAACGTCAGGAAGGCGTAGGGAAGAGCCTTCTTTTTTCTGAAGAAAAAAGAAGCAAAAAAGACTTTCCCCGTTTGCACCCGGTCTTCCCGGGCGCAAACGGGGAAAAGTTTTTTGGTTCTTTTTTTCAAAAAAGAACCGCTTACTCTTCCGTCTCCACCCCCATCGCCTTGAGATCCCCCTCGATCGCCGCTCGCCGCGCCCCAAGCTCCTCCAGCGCCAGCACCTTCAGCCGCCCCAGGAACCCCTCCGACACCGGATAGCCCTGGTAGTGGGTGGAATCGGAGCCCTCCAGCGACAGCTTGATCGAGCCGTCGCCGCCGCGCTCGATCATCAGCTCGAAATCGTCCGGCTCCGCGCGCTCCACCCGCGCCACCAGCTCCATCACCTCCGCCCGCGCCTTCAGCAGCGCATTGATCCGCTCGACATCCCTGATCTTCATCCCCGACGCTCCGTCGCCGCATTGCGATGCCGGGCATCCTCGCCGCAGCCGCGCGCGCAGTCGTTGATCTGCCTCATGCCGGGGTTGCCGCCCGGCCCGCCCGGCCCGATCATGCCCCACCCGCCGCAGGAGCCCGCCGTGCCCGCAGAAGTCACCGTCTTCGCCGCCCGCGAGATCGTCACCCTCAACCGCTCCCTGCCCGGCTGCACCCACGTGGCGGTGCGGGAGGGGCGCATCATCGGCTATGGCGGCGCCGAGATCGCGGCCGAGTTCGGCGGCACGGTCGACAACCGCTTCGCCGGCAAGGTCATCATCCCCGGCTTCGTCGAAGGCCACGGCCACGCCGCAGACGGGATCGTCTGGCGCACGCCCTATGTCGGCTTCTACCCGCGCACCGGGCCCGACGGGCAGAAGGCCGGCGGCTTCAAGTCCATCGCCGAGGTGGTGGCGCACCTGAAGGCCGAGGCGGCGAAGCTGCCCGACCCCACCACCCCGCTCACCGCCTGGGGCTTCGACCCGATCTACTTCGAGGGCCGGCGCATGACCGCGTCCGACCTCGACGAGATCTCGCAGGAGCGGATGATCGTGATCGGCCACGTCTCCGGCCACATCATGAACGTGAACACCAAGGTGCTGGAGGCCTGCGGCTTCTCGCGCGACAGCAACCTCGACGGGCTGCTGCGCGACCCCCAGGGCAACCTCACCGGCGAGCTGCTCGGCCCGGCGGTGATGAACCGCGCGGCACGGGCCAGCGGCGGGGCCGGGCTGCTGCGCAAGATGGACGCGCCCGCCTACCGCACCTACGGCCAGATCGCCCGCCGCGTGGGCGTCACCACCAGCACCGACCTCTCCAACGCCCTCACCCCCGCCATCGTGGAGGCGCTGCTGACCGCCACCGGGGAGGCCGACTACCCCATCCGCATCGTGCCGGCGATGCAGCAGCGCGAATACGCGGTGGCCGAGGGCGTGGCGCGCATCCAGGAACTGCGGCGCCTTTCCTCCGACAAGCTGCATTTCGGCATGGTCAAGATCGTGGTCGACGGCTCCATCCAGGGCTTCACCGCCCGGCTGCGCTGGCCCGGCTACCACAACGGCGCGCCGAACGGGCTGTGGTACGTCGCACCCGGCGAGTTCGAGGCGATCGCGGAGGCCTACCACACGGCCGGCGCGCACCTGCACATCCACACCAACGGCGACGAGGCGGCCGACATGGCCACCGAGATGATCGGCCGCGTCATCGCCCGCCATCCGCGCCCCGACCACCGCCACACGCTGCAGCACTGCCAGATGGCCGATGCCGCCATCTTCCGCCGCATGGCCACCAACGGCATGTGCGTGAACCTGTTCGCCAACCACATCTACTACTGGGGCGAGCAGCACCGCGCGATCACCATGGGCCCCTCGCGCGCGCTGCGCCTGGATGCCTGCGCCACCGCGCTGGAACAGGGCGTCCCGCTGGCCATCCATTCCGACACGCCGGTCACGCCCGTGGACCCGCTGTTCACCATGTGGTGCGCGGTGAACCGCCTCACCCCCGCCGGCCGCGTGCTGGGCGAGGGCGAGCGCATCACCCCGCTGCAGGCCCTGCACGCCGTCACCCTCGGCGCCGCCTACACGCTGAAGCTCGACCACCTGATCGGCAGCATCGACGTGGGCAAGTTCGCCGACTTCGCCGTGCTGGACGACAACCCCCTGCGCGTGGCGCCAGAGGCGATCAAGGACATCCCGGTGCACGCCACCGTGCTGGGCGGCCGGGTCTTCGCCAGGCAGTGACATCCTCCATCCCGCTCACCGTCGTCGGCGGCTTCCTCGGCGCCGGCAAGACCACGCTGGTGAACCACCTGCTCGCCACGGCGGAGCGGCGCTGGGGCGTGCTGGTGAACGATTTCGGCGCGGTCAACGTGGATGCCGCGCTGATCGCCGAATCCGGCAGCGACAGCGTGGCGCTGGCCAATGGCTGCGTGTGCTGCGCCATGGGCGACGACCTCGGCGACGCGCTGGCCGCGCTGATGGCCCGCACGCCCACGCCGGAGCACGTGATCGTGGAGGCCAGCGGCGTGGGCGACCCCTGGCGCGTCGCCCAGCTGGCGCTCATCGAGCCCGGTTTCTCGCTGGAGCCGCTGGTGGTGCTGGCCGATGCCACGTCGCTCGCCTCGCAGCTGGCCGACCGCTGGGTGGGCGAGACGGTGCGCACCCAGCTGGAGCACGCCGAGCTGCTGCTCCTCACCAAGGCCGACCTCGCCGACCCGGCGCCGGCGGAGGCGATGCTGGCCGCGCTGCGCCCGGGCACGCCGCTGCGCCGGATCGAGGCCGGGCGCGTGGCCGCCGCCGACCTCTCCTTTCCCGTCGATCC
>CANHCJ010000360.1 GCA_947458025.1 Rhodospirillales bacterium
GGCCGGGCCGCGCCGGGCGGGTGCTGCTGGTGGAGGACGACGCCGATCTGCGCGCGGTGCTGCAGGAGAGCCTGGCCGCCAGCGGCTGGGAGGTGATCCAGGTGCCCGACGGCGCCTCGGCCCGGCAGGTGCTGGACGGCCCCGCCCCGCTCGACGTGATGGTGAGCGACGTGGTGATGCCGGGGGCGATGAACGGGGTGGAACTGGCCCGCGCGGCGGCACGGCTGCGGCCGGGGCTGCCGGTGCTGTTGATCTCCGGCTTCCCCTCCGCCGTGCTGGCCGCGCAGGGGGCGGACGAAGGCGAGCTGAACCTGCTGCGCAAGCCTTTCACCCATGCCGAGCTGCTGGCCCGGATGCGTGACCTGCGATGGCCCGGGGCGGCGCGGCAGGCCCGCGCCGCCGGCTAGGGCAGAAGCCGACCTGACAGGCGGTTCCGTCTGATGGGCTGTTGCTCCAGCGCGGTCGCTGGGCGGAATCGAAGACATCCAGACCCGGACTGGTTCGTTGGCGTATCTTCATGAAGCGGCCAGTGACGGGAGCGGGGAAAATCACGTATCTGTTAAGGATGCGTTAATGAACGCGGCGCGATGGCGCGTCACAAGGGGGTTTTCATGAAAAGGATTCTTGCGGCAGTCGGATTGGCGGCGATCGGGGCGGCGGGACTGCCCGCCGGGAAGGTGGCGCATGCGGCCGCCTGCGTGACCACCTACAGCATTGCCTTCGACATCCATCCGATCGGCGGCGGCGGGCCGCCGGCCAATGTGGCCGGCAGCATCTGCACGGATGGCACGGTGGGGCCGATCTGGGCGGGCAACATCGCCAGCTGGAACCTGTCCCTGACCAACAGCTACAACCCGACGATCAACGACTTCGTGCTGGACTCGACCTCGCCGACGGCGGACCTGAACGACCACCTGGTTGGCACCACAACGCCGCTTTCGGCGACTGCGACCGAGCTGACCTGGACCTTCGCCGATCCCGGCTCCGGCAACTACGCGATCCTGGAGTTCACCGACACGGCGAGCAATTTCGCCCTAAGCTGGTACAACTACAATATCGGCTTCACGCTGGTCCGCAACGCCTATGCGTTGCTACCGAGCACGATCAGCTACGGCTCCGAGCAGAGCGGCCCGCAGATTTTCGGCACCAACCACCACCACCACCACGCCGGAGCCGGCCAGCCTGGCGCTGCTGATGGCGGGGCTGGCGGGGCTGGCGCTGCGGCGCCGGGCGGGCTGATCCCGGGAGCGGCCGCCCGTCTGCACGGGCGGCTGCCGCTCTCGCTCTTCATCTTGGTGAGCAGCTTGCGCCCATCAGACGAGTCCGTCTGATGGGCGCAAGCTGTCGCCAGAGCAAAAGCCGACCTGATAGACGGTCGACTTTTGCTCTAGCTCTTTGTTTTAGCGAGCAACTTAAGCCCATCAGACGATTCCGCCTGATGGGCTGTTGCTCTAGCCGAACTTCCCGGATTTCGGGAAGCCGTTCGGTGGCAGGCGGCCGGCCTGGGCGCGTTCGCCCAGCCAGTCGCGCAGGGTGTGCTCGGTGCGGGTCTTGTCGCCGAGGCGCCAGGTGAGGCCTTCGGCGAGGGTGAAGGTCTTCAGGTCGGCCATGTCGCCCTGGGCGTATTTCTGCAGCATCACGCCGCCGCCGCGGGCCATTTCCGGCACCTGCTCCAGCGGGAAGACCAGCAGCTTGCGGTTGGTGCCGATGGCCGCGACGTGGTCGCCCTGGACCGGGACGATGAAGGCGGCCTCCTCGCCGGGCTTGAGGTTCAGCACCTGCTTGCCGGTGCGCTTTTCCGCCAGCAGGTCGTCGGACTTCACCACGAAGCCACGGCCGGTGTTGGAGGCGACCATGTATTTCAGCCCCTCGCGCCAGATGAACAGGGCGGTCGCGTCGTCCTCGTTGGTGAGGTCGACGGCGAGGCGGATCGGCTGGCCGTCGCCGCGGCCGCGCGGGAGGTCGCCGGCGCGCAGCGTGTAGGCCTTGCCGTTGGTGGCGAAGAGGCAGAGGCGGTCCGTCGTCTCGCAGGGGACGAGCAGCTTGAGGCGGTCGCCTTCCTTGAACTTCAGGTCGTCGGGGTTGGCGACCGCGCCCTTCACGGCGCGGACCCAGCCCTTGTCGGAGAGGATCACGGTGATCGCCTCGCGCTCCATATAGGCGTCGGGGTCGACGGTGATCTCCTGCTGCGGGCCGGCGAGCTCGGTGCGGCGCTTGCCGAGCGGG
Source organism: Rhodospirillales bacterium (assembly GCA_947458025.1). Lineage (GTDB taxonomy): Bacteria > Pseudomonadota > Alphaproteobacteria > Acetobacterales > Acetobacteraceae > CAMDGX01. The sequence continues at coordinate 2,227 of CANHCJ010000360.1, forward strand.
CCTTCGCCGAACCTGCCCTGGATGGCCTGGAGCTCCTCCGTGATCCGCTCCCAGCGCTTGTCCTCGCTGGCGAGCAGGGCCTGGACCTCCTTGCGCTCCTTCGTGAGGTTCTTGTGTTCCTTGCGGATCTCCATCTCCTCCAGGCGGCGCAGGCTGCGCAGCCGCATGTTGAGGATGGCCTCGGCCTGGGTATCGGTGAGGGTGAAGGTGCGGATGAGGACGGGCTTGGGTTCGTCCTCGGTGCGGATGATGCGGATCACCTCGTCGAGGTTCAGGTAGACGGCGAGGAAGCCATCCAGGATTTCCAGGCGGCGCTCGATGGCGGCGAGGCGGTGTTTGCTGCGGCGGACGAGGACTTCCTGGCGGTGGGCGAGCCACTGGGTGAGCAGGGGCCGGAGGCCGAGGACCTGGGGGGTGCGATCGGCGGTCAGCACGTTCATGTTGAGCGGGAAGCGGGATTCCAGCGCGGTGGCGCGGAACATGGTGGCCATGAGGGCCTCCGGCTCCACGCCGCGGGTTTTCGGCTCCAGGACGAGGCGGACCTGTTCGGTGGATTCGTCGCGGATGTCGCCGAGGAGGGGGAGCTTCTTCTCCTCCATGAGCTGGGCGATCTGCTCGATCAGGCGGGACTTCTGCACCTGGTAGGGGATTTCGGTGATGACGATGGACCAGGTGCCCATGCGGCCCTTCTCCACCTCCCACCTGGCGCGCAGGCGGAAGCCGCCGCGGCCGGTTTCGTAGGCCTGGAGCATGCTGGCGGGTTCCTCCACCAGCAGGCCGCCGGTGGGGAAGTCGGGGCCGGGCATGTGGGCCAGCAGGTCCGCCGTGGTGGCATCGGGGTGGCGGATGAGGTGGATGGCGGCGGCACAAACCTCGCCGGCGTTGTGGGGCGGGATGGAGGTGGCCATGCCGACGGCGATGCCGGCGGCGCCGTTGGCGAGCAGGTTGGGGAAGCTGCCGGGCAGGACGACGGGCTCGGCTTCCTCGCCGTCGTAGGTCGGCCGGAAATCGACGGCGTCCTCGTCGATGCCGGCCAGCAGGGCCTTGGCGACTTCGGTGAGGCGGGCTTCGGTGTAGCGCATGGCGGCGGGGTTATCGCCGTCGATGTTGCCGAAATTGCCCTGGCCTTCGACCAGGGGGAAGCGGGCGGCGAAATCCTGGGCGAGGCGGACCATGGCGTCGTAGATCGAGGCGTCGCCGTGGGGGTGGTACTTGCCCATGACGTCGCCGACGATGCGGGCGCATTTCTTGAAGCCGGCGGTGGGATCCAGGCGGAGCTGGTGCATGGCGTAGACGAGGCGGCGGTGCACGGGCTTCAGGCCATCGCGCAGATCGGGCAGCGAGCGGCTGGTGATGGTGGACATGGCATAGGCGAGGTAGCGCTGGGAGAGCGCATCGCGCAGCTTGGTGTCCTGCACGTTTCCGATCAGGTCATCGGGCATCGGGTGGTGGTTCCTTCAGGGCGGCGATGCGGTCGTAGAGCGCGACTCTTGCCTGGGGCAATGGCTTGTGTTGCAGGCCGAACACGTCGCGGGCGAGGAAGTGGGCGGCGAGGCGCAGGCCATCCGCCCATTCGGTGGGCGATCCCTCTCCGCCTTCGGTGAGGAAGGGGGGGAGGGGAAGGAGGCGGTCCTTCCAGGTGCCTGCCGCTTCCTCGCTGACGGCGCGGCCGGTGCGGGGGGATACGTAGGCCAATTTTCCTGCGTTGCCCAGCCCGGATTCGCCGGAGATGGCGCAGGTGGCGAGATCCAGGCCGTAGCCGAGGTCGCGCAGGAGGGCGAGTTCCCAGCGGATGAGCTCGGCCATCTGGCGGCGGGGTTCGGGGAGGCGGGCGAGGAGGTGGAGGAGGCCGTCGAAGACGGCGGGGTAGGGGTGGCGTTCCGGCAGGCCGCCCTCGGCGACGGCGCAGCTGGCGGTGAGCATGGACAGCGCCAGGGCGTCATCCAGCACCAGGGCGGCGGCGGGGTGGACGAGCTCGGCGGTGAAGGAACCGAGCTGGTCCGAAAGGCGGCCGACCCAGCGGACCTGGACGAGGTTGCCTGGCTGCCAGAGGGCGGCGCGGGTGCGGGACTGGGCGCCGCGAGCGAGGCCGCGATGGGCGCCGTGTTCCTCGGTCATGACGGTGGCGATGGCATCGGCTTCGCCGTAGGGGCGGGCATCGAGGATGATCGCGGGGGAGTCCCATTCCATGGCGGGGTTTTGCGGGCGTGGGGGCCGGGAAGCAAGGGTGGGATGTGTGGAATGAAATGTATGAGGAATGAATTGGGCGTGGGTTTGCATGGGCCCGGTCAGGCCATTTTCTTGCGGCGCCAGTAGCGGACGGCGGCGA
>CANHCJ010000361.1 GCA_947458025.1 Rhodospirillales bacterium
AAGACACTGCTGCGACGCGCCGACGAACGCTCCATTGCCGCCGTCTGGCACCGCATCGGCACCCTCCTCAGCGCATTCTCACCCGCCGAGTGCGCGAGCTACCTTAGACATGCAGGATACGCTTCAGCGTAAGAAGATCACGCTCTAGTGCCGCAGCCGTGCCTTCACGTGCAAACGGTTTTGGCGGCACTCCCGCGCAGGGTCGAGATGGCAATGGTAGGCGGACACGACCTCTGCTGAGGCCGTTGTCTCATCATTGGGCAGAGTGTCGGAATTCTTTACATGAACGAAGGAAAGTGACACTTTATGTTTCACCGGCAAGGCATTGAAACGGCACGTTTCACGCTGATTTAGGGTCGCGGTATGGGTGGCCCAGGGCCTGTAAGGATTCCGACACTTCCGACGCGCAGAAGATGTAAGGAATTGAATCAAAAGCTTACTTTTTTTTGGCATGAAAATTGCCTTCGTCGAGATCTGTGGGCGTTGTTAGGGGCGGCGCCAGACTTGGCTGGCTAACCATTTGGAGAGACGTTGTGCTGAAATTTTCGACGAGCCGCACTTTCGCAGCCGCCTTGATTGCGTTGGGCGTGACGGCAAGTGCCGTCCCTGCCAATGCCGATACGGTGACATACACGGGCTATAGCATCACCAACGTCCAGAATGTGACTATCACCACCCCGGTTTCGGAGACTGTCGGTGCGGGCAGGATCGTCCTCTCCGGCGTTCAGATCAATTTCGTCGGAGCTCCGAATATCAATGCATGGTGTATCGACCTGAACAACTCGCTGGCCGGCCAGGGCGCCTTTAACACCGGGAGCCTTCCCACCGGTGTCATGGCGAATACCCTGAACGCACTCTTGAATGGCGCCGCGAGTGATCCAGGCTTTAACTTGGCTACCGGCAACAACTCCGCCGCCCTTCAAGTTGCGGTGTGGCGGACGGTTGTTCCAACCTTTGCAATGAATCAGTCGGGGAATGGAGGTTCGATCTTCAACCTCAGCACGACCCTTTTGAACAATGTCTCGACCCCCTCTAACACTTTCTGGAAGGCTGACAACACCAAGCGGATTGTGACCCTGGATCCGGTTCCTCAGAACAGCACGCAGCGGCTCATCACGTTGGTTCCTGGCGCGCCAGGCAACAATAACACGGCAATCCCCGAGCCCGCTTCGCTTCTCCTCGTGTCCGTTGGCTTGGCTGGCGTGGCGCTGGTTAGGCGGCGGCGCACCATCCACTGACCTGCTTGGGGTGCTCGCTACGATGCATTTGGCTCTGCTTCGGCAGAGCCGGTGTTCGTGCTTGGGGACGCGTTGGAGAGATTGCTTGCGCTCTCATCCGGTCACACTGAACGTGGCGGTACGTGGATCCGACGTGCACCCTATCCTTCATCCAGTTATAAGTAGGCGGCGGGTGGGAGCGATCCGATTCCAAAACTGGAGCTATCCAAAGGTAGAGTTTTCGGATTAGTCGCGACGGCTGGCCAGTGATGCCACCCGGATTTCGCAGTGCTGCTGGGGTTTTGTTACCAATCGCGCCGTGTGATCGCTCCTCGTTTTGGTATCTTCGCTAAGCCTCCAGCTTTTCCTGTGCGTTGCAAGCCATCAGGAACCATTGGCCGTTGGGGCACTCCGCCCGGACGCTGCGTAAGCGCAGCCCAGTCACCCTATGGGCTGCCGGTTGACGGCGCCGGCTCAGTTCCTGCCCAGCACCAGGGCATTAGTTCGTCGATGCGGCTGTTAGGCCATCCGTTGACGAGCCGCGTCAGGAGGTCGGTGAAGTATCGCTGGGGATCGATGCCGTTCATCTTGCAGGTCTCGACCAGCGAGGCGATGGCCGCCCAGCGGGCGCCCCCGTCGTCGCCGGAGGCGAACAGCGCGTTCTTGCGGCTGAGGCAGATCGGGCGGATGGCGCGTTCCACGGTGTTGGTGTCGGCTTCGATGCGGCCATCATCCAGGAATCGCACCAGGCCGTCGCGGTGGTTCAGCGCGTAGCGGGTCGCCTCGGCCGTCGGGCTGCTGGCCGGCAGGCGGGCGAGCTGCGCCTCGAGCCACGTAAACAGCGCTTCCACCAACGGCCGGCTGCGTTCGGCCCGTGTGGCCTGGCGTTCAGCCGCGGGCCGGCCCCGGATCTCGGCCTCGATGGCGTAGATCTCGCCGATGCGCTTCAGCGCCTCCGCAGCGACCGGGGCCACACCGCCGCGGGCCAGGTCGTAGAACCTGCGCCGCACATGGCGCCAGCAGAATGCCAAGGTCGCGCCGTCGCCGGTGGCAGCCCGCCGGGCACCAGCCGCTCGGGCGCTGCCGCCTGCAGCACCACACGGGACAGGTGCGGCAGGCCAGCTTCGGCCGCTTCGTCACCAGCACGCGGAACCGGGCAGGGATGACATCGAGCCGCTCGGCGGTGTCCGCGCCGATCTCCACCAGCGCGCCGTGGCAGCACGGGCAGGTGTCGCGCTCCGGGGGTAGCACCTGCTCGACGCGCGGCAGGTGCGCCGGCAGATGGCCGCGATTGGCGCGGCGACGCTGGGTTTGCTGCGCGCGCAGCGTCGGCGATTGCTTGCCCGCCTCGGCCGCGCCCTCGGCCAGCGTGTCGCGCTGTTCCAGCAAGGCCAGCAGCATCGTCCGCAGGGCGGCGGGATCCTCCGGCAGGCTCGGGGCTGGCGTGGCGGCGTGCATCGCGCCGCTGAGTCTATGCAGTGGCCATCGGCGTGGGAATCCGCTTCGTCGCCTGCACCCGCGTCCAGTCGATGGCGTCGAACAGGGCCGCGAACTCCACCGCCGACACCCGCACCGCGCAATCGACCACCGGCGGCCAGCGGAATGCCCCGCCCTCCAACTGCTTGCCGACCAGCACCAGCCCGCTGCCATCCCACAGCACAATCCTGATCCGGTTGGCACGCTTGGCCCGGAACACCGTATCCATCCGGCGGGCACCGCGGGTGACATGATCAAGGTGCGGCTTTTGTCCGGGCGGCCTTCCAGTTTCAAGGCAAGAGGTCACCCAGGCGTGCGGCGGGGTGATCATTGATCCGCGCCAGGACATCGGCGAGCCCGGCACGTGGGTCGACATCATTGAGCTTGGCGGTGGTGATCAGGGAGCAGATCGCGGCAGCGCGCTCGCCGCCCCGGTCGGATCCGGCGAACAGCTAGGCTCTGCGGCCGATGGCGATGCCGCGCAGGGCGCGTTCGGCGGTGTTGTTCGACAGGTCGATCCGGCCGTCGACGAGGAAGCGGGCAAAGCTCTGCCAGCGGGTCAGCATATAGTCCATCGCGCGGGCCACGGCGGCGTGACGTGACAGCTTGGCGCGGGCCTCGCGCATCCAGGCTTCGAGTTCGGCCAGGGGGAGGGCGCTGCGCTCCTGGCGCTGGGCGTGACGTTCCTCGGCCAGCAGGCCAGTGAGGTCGCGCTCGATGGCGAACAGCACGTCGATCCGGCGCACCGCCTCTACAGCCTGCGGCGCGCGACCGAGTTCGGCCAGGTCGAAGAACTTTCGCCGTGCATGTGCCCAGCACCCGGCCTCGGTCACCTGGCCCGGTTGTCGGTCTGGGGCGTAGAACTCGTTGAACCCCGCATAGGCGTCGGCCTGCAGGACGCCCTGCCACCCGGCCAGGTGCCGCCTGGGATGTTCGGCCTTGCGGTCCGGCGAGTAGTAGAACAGCGCAGCCGGCGGGGCCGGTCCGGCAAAGGGGCGGTCGTCGCACACGTAGACCCACAATCGGCCCGTCGTGGTGCGGCCTGCCGCCAGCACCGGCACGGTGGTGTCGAGCCGCTCGCCCGCCAGCACATGGGCGCGCAGCAGCGCCACCAGGGGCGCCAGGGTCGCGGTGCAGGCGCCGACCCTGGCGGCCAGAGTGGAGACATCGAGCTCGATCCCCTCGCGGACGAAGCTCTCGCTCTTGCGGTTCAGCGGCAGTTGCTGGGCAAACTTGGCTTCCAGGATCGTGGCCAGAAGGGTGCGGCTGCGCTCCGAGGAGGCGCCGAAGCGCTCGTGCCGCAGCTTGGCGATCAGCAGCTTCAGATGCGCCACCATCGCCTCGGCGCCAGAGGCACGGGCTTCGGCCTCGCACCGCGCCGCCTGTTCGGTGGCCAGCGCGGCACGCAACACGTCGAGCGCAACGGAGGATGGGGCTGCACCGGAGGGCATGGCCCGAATCAACCACACCGGGGCGCCGTTGTGTACTGCCGATCAGCCCGCCATCTCCGGCCGCCACGTGCGCTGCGGGTTTCGCCAATCGATGCCCTCGAGCATGTAGCCCAACTGCGCCGCGGTGACCGGAACCACCCCGTCTGCCGGCGACGGCCAGATGAACTTCCCCCGCTCCAGCCGCTTGGCATACAGCGACATCCCCAACCCGTCGTGCCAGAGCACCTTGATCAGGTCGCCTCGCTTGCCGCGGAACACGTAGAGATCGCCGGCATGCGGATCGCGCCCCAGAACCTGCTGCACCTGCAGCGCCAGGCCGTTCATGCCGCGCCGCATGTCCGTGGTGCCCGTCGCCAGCCACACCCGCACGCCGGTCGGGATCGGGATCACCCGCGCAGCACTCC
>CANHCJ010000362.1 GCA_947458025.1 Rhodospirillales bacterium
CGCGGGAGCGCGCCGCGGTGGGGCTGGGGCTGGGGGCGGCGCGTCGGGCGGTTTCGGTGCTGGACGGGCCGCTGCCGGCGATGCTGGCCGAGGTGGTGGCGGGCTGCGACGTGGGGCGGGAGATGCAGCCGCGCCTGGCCGCCGCGCTGGCCGAGCCGGCGCCGCTGCGGGTGGAGGACGGGATGATCGCGCCCGGCTTCGATGCGGAGCTGGATGCGGAGCGGGCGCTGCGGGATGACAGCCGGCGGGTGATCGCGGCGATGCAGCTGGATTTCGCGCAGCGCTACGGCGTGGCGAGCCTGAAGATCCGCCACCACGCGCAGCTCGGCTACGTGGTGGAGGCGCCGGCGGTGGCGGTGGAGAAGCTGCGCGCGTTCCCGGAGCTGACGCTGCGGCAGGGGATGGCGAACGGGGCGCGGTTCAGCTGCCCGGAACTTTCGGAACTCGACCGCAAGATCAGCGAGGCGGCGGAGCGGGCGCTGGCGCGGGAGCGGGCGATCTTCGCGCATCTGGTGGGCGCGGTGCTGAAGCATGCCGAGGCGATCGCCGGCTGCGCGGCGGCGCTGGCGCGGCTGGACGTGCTGCTGGGCGCCGCCGCGCTGGCCGGGGGCGGAACTTGGTGCCGGCCGGAACTGCGCGAGGACGAGGCGCTGGTGATCGCGGCCGGGCGGCATCCGGTGGTGCAGGCGGCGCTGGCCGGCTCCGCCGTGTTCGTGCCGAACGACTGCACCCTGTCGGGCGAGCGGCGGGTGCTGCTGCTGACCGGGCCGAACATGGCGGGCAAGTCCACCTTCCTGCGGCAGAACGCGCTGATCGTGATCCTGGCGCAGGCAGGAATGCCGGTGCCAGCAGCATCGGCGCGCGTCGGGATCGTGGACCGGCTGTTCTCGCGGGTCGGCGCCTCCGACGACCTGGCGCGGGGGCGGTCCACCTTCATGGTGGAGATGACCGAGACGGCCGCGATCCTGCACCAGGCGGGGCCGCGGTCGCTGGTGGTGGTGGACGAGATCGGGCGCGGGACAGCCACGCTGGACGGGCTGGCGATCGCCTGGGCGGTGCTGGAGGCGCTGCACAACACGGTGCGGTGCCGGACGATCTTCGCCACGCATTTCCACGAGCTGGCGCAGCTGACCGCCGAGCTGCCGCGCCTGGCGCCGCATACGATGCGGGTGAAGGAATGGAAGCAGGACGTGGTGTTCCTGCACGAAGTGGCCGAAGGCGCCGGGGGACGCAGCTGGGGCGTGCACGTGGCCCGGCTGGCCGGGGTGCCGCTGCCGGTGGTGAAGCGCGCGGGCGCGATCCTGGCCGCGCTCGAAACCCGCGCGGGACGCCTGACGGAAGCCGCCGCCCTGCCCCTGTTCGCCGCGGCCCAACCGGAGGCACCACCCCCGGAAGCGCAAACCGACCCGCTGCGCGAAGCACTGGCAGCGATCGATCCGGATGCGCTGACACCGCGCGAAGCGCTGGAGGCGCTGTACCGGCTCAGGACGCTCCAGTAGGAAAGGCAAGGCCAGGGCTCTGCCCTGGACCCGCCAGGGACCCAGCGGTCCCTGGACCCTGCATCAGTTGTTCCGCCTTCGGCGGGGAGGGGCCGCCCGGGTCTCTCCACCGCCTCGACGGCCCCTCCCCGCCGAAGGCGGAAAAGGTCCGGGGTCTGGGGCCGCCGGCCCCAGCGGGGTCCAGGGGCAGAGCCCCTGGCCTTGCCTTCCTTCTGATGCGCCTGTTGCGCTGGCGCTGTGGGGGGCTAACATCGTTGATTGATGTTGGACCCTGTCACGTTGCCTGCGCTGGCCGACAGCGCGCTTGTTCAGCTCCGTCAGTCCCTGCGAGGGGTGGATGGGGTTCCGTTGGATCGCGAGGCGGCCTTGGCGGTGTTGCGGCGGCATTTGGCGCGCATCCAGGGGATGGTTCGGGACAGTTTCGAGGCGGGTCGGATCCAGGGGTTGGAGGTGGCCGGGGCGTTGTGCCGGTTGACCGACACGTTGGTGGTGGCGTTGCACGAGCATGCGCTGGCGGTGACAGCGCAGGGCGGCAAGGTCGGGCGGTTGTGCCTGGCGGCGACGGGGGGGTATGGGCGCGGGGTTCTGGCGCCGTTCAGCGACATCGACCTGTTGTTCCTGACGCCGGGCGATGCATCGAAGGATGCGCAGGCGGCGGTGGAGTTCATGCTCTATGCGCTGTGGGATCTCGGCCTGAAGGTGGGGCATGCCACGCGGTCGATCGCGGATTGCCTGCGCGAGGCGCGCGGCGACGTGACGGTGCGGACCTCGCTGCTGGATGCGCGGCACATCGCGGGCGACGGGGCGGTGTTCGTGCAGTTCCAGGAGGCGTTCCGCGCGGCCTGCGTGGAGGCCGGGGTGGGCAAGTTCATTGCCGCCAAGCAGGCCGAGCGCGATGCGCGGCACCGGCGCTATGGCGACACGCCCTTCGTGGTGGAGCCGAACGTGAAGGAGGGGCGCGGCGGGTTGCGCGACCTGCAGACGCTGTACTGGATCAACCGCTACATCTTCCCGGACGCGACCTTCGATGTGCTGGTGAACAAGGCGGCCACGCCGGGCAGCGTGATCATGACCGCCGACGAGCATCGGCACATGCGGCGCAGCTGGGACTTCCTGTGGACGCTGCGGTTTCACCTGCACTACGTGGCCGGGCGGGCGGAGGATCGGCTGACCTTCGACCTGCAGCCGGTGATCGGGGCGCGCATGGGCTACACGCGCCATGGGCGGCAGGACGGGGTGGAGCGCTTCATGCGCCACTTCTTCCTGACGGCGCGCGAGGTGACGCGGCTGACGCGGGTGCTGGAGCCGGCGCTGGTGCGCGCGGCGCTGGGCCCGCCGGCGGCGGCGCGGGAGGCGGATGCCAAGCTGCTGCGTGAGGGCTTCGTGCTGGCCGACGGGGCGTTGCTGCCGGTGGCGGGGCGGGAGTTCGACAAGGAGCCGATCCAGATGCTGCGCTGCCTGCAGGTGGCGCGCGACCGGCATCTGAAGCTGCATGCGCTGACGCTGCGCCAGCTGATCCGCAACGAGCGGCGGGTGCAGGGGCTGCGCGACAACAAGGAGGCGGCGGCGATCTTCCTGGACCTGCTGTGCGGGCGCGATGCGGAGCACAACCGGGCCGATGGGGCGCAGTGGCTGGCGATCATGAACGAGACCGGCGTGCTGGGCCGGCTGCTGCCGGATTGGGCGCGGATCGTGGGCCAGATGCAGTTCGACACCTATCACGTGTTCACGGTGGACGAGCACACGATCGAGGCGGTGCGGATCCTGAACACGCTGGAGCGCGGCGAGCTGGCGCAGATCGCGCCGGTGGCCAGCGGGCTGGTGGACCATCTGCAAAGCCGGCGGGCGCTGTACGTGGCGATGCTGCTGCACGACATCGCCAAGGGGCGCGGCGGCGACCATTCCGAGCTGGGGGCGGAGGTGGCCTTGCAGGTGGGGCCGGCGCTGGGGCTTTCGGCGGAGGAGACCGAGATGGTCTCCTGGCTGGTGCTGCACCATCTGCTGCTGAGCCAGACGGCGTTCAAGCGCGACATCGACGACCCGAAGACCATCCTGGACCTGGCGGAGACGATCCAGTCGCCGGAGCGGCTGCGGCTGCTGCTGATCCTGACGGTGGCGGACATGCGGGCGGTGTCGCCCAAGGTGTGGAACGGCTGGAAGGCGACGCTGCTGCGCGAGCTGTATGCGCGGGTGGCCGAGGTGCTGGCCGGCGGGCTGGCCACGGCCGAACGCGACGTGCGGGTGCAGCGCGCCAAGCAGGCGGCGGGGCTGCTGCTGGGCGACTGGCCGGGCAGCGAGGTCGAGACCTTCCACGGGCTGGGCTATGCCGGGTACTGGCTGAGCTTCGACCCCGAGACGCATGCGCGCCATGCGCGGATGATCCGCGACGCGGAGGCGCGGCAGGCGCCGCTGACGGTGGAGACGCAGCCGCTGCCGGCCCGCGCCGTGACGGAGGTGACGGTGTATGCCGCCGACCATGCCGGGCTGTTCAGCCGGATTGCGGGCGCGCTGGCGGTGGCCGGCGCCTCCATCGTGGATGCGCGCATCCATACGCTGACCAACGGCATGGCGCTGGACACGTTCTGGATCCAGGACGCGGCCGGGGGCGTGTTCGATGCGCCGCACCGGCTGGCGCGGCTTTCGGTGCTGATCGAGCAGGCGCTGTCGGGCCGGCTGAAGCTGGCGGCCGAGATCCGCCGCGCGAACAAGGCGGTGCTGGGGCAGCGGCTGCGGGCGATCCATGTGCCGCCGCGGGTGGTGATCGACAACCACGCCTCCAACACGCACACGGTGGTGGAGGTGAACGGGCGCGACCGCAGCGGGCTGCTGCACGACGTGACCTCGGCGATCAGCGAGCAGGGGCTGCAGATCGCCTCGGCGCATGTGAGTACGTACGGGCAGCGGGCGGTGGACGTGTTCTATGTGAAGGACGTGTTCGGGCTGAAGGTGGAGAACGAGCGGCGGCTGGCGCAGCTGCGCGAGGCGATCCTGGCGGCGCTGGCGAGCCCGGACGAGGCGCCGGCCGCGCCGCCGGCGCCGGTGCGGCC
>CANHCJ010000363.1 GCA_947458025.1 Rhodospirillales bacterium
CGCTATGCCGACCGCACCCGCCATGGCGGCCTGGGCGGCCTGCACGACAGCGACCCGGCGCTGGCCGACGACGCCTATGAATGCGACCCCCTGGCTGGCCACGATGCCGCCGCCGCGGCGCCGGGCTGGCCGGGCCGCCGCCTGCCCCTGGTCAACTGGAGCGTGGCCTTCAACGTGCCGGTGGCGGGCTGAATTCTTCACGCTTCGTTCAGAAGCGCGGCGGAGGATGCGCCCGACACAGCCCCGGAGGGGAACGATGCGGGACATCCTGCCGAAGCCCGATGCCGTGCAGGCCTCGCCCTCGGCCGCCACGCCGCCGGCGGAATATCCCGGCGGCATGCGCGTGGCCGACAAGGTGCTGACCGCCTTCAACCACGCCTGCACGCTGGGCGACCTGGAGGCAGCCGAGGAGATCCTGGCCGCGCTGGAGAAGATCACCGAGCGCCGCATCCGCCGCTTCGGCGGCGACCGGCGGCGCGAGACCTTCACCGTCACCCATGCCCGCGAGCACCTCGCCTGGCTGCAGGCGCGCCGCCGGGAATAGGGGCGCCCGCTCAGCCCGGCGCGGCGATGGCCGCGCGCGCCGCGGCGATCGCCTCGGCCACCGTCGCGTCATACTGCACGTGCGGCGGGCGCACGCCCTGGCCCAGCAGCACCTGGCGCACCTGCGGGATGGCGCCGGCGATGCGCACCTGGGCGTGGCGCCGCTCCGCCTTGCGCACGAAGCTCTCGATCGTGCTGGCAGCGGTGGAATCCAGCAGCGGCACCGCCGAGAAATCCAGCACGAATGCCTTCGGGCGCTCTGCCAGGTGGTCCAGCGCGATCGCCACGTTGGCCGCCGAGCCGAAGAAGAAGGCGCCCGCGATGCGGTGCACCACGATGTCGGGGTCGGACGCGGTGGCGGGGTCGTAGGGCGTGCGCGCCTCGCCGGGGATGTGGTCGGCCTGGTCCTCGGCCACCAGCGGCAGGCCGGTCTGCACCTCCACCGCCTGGGCCATGCGGTGCAGGAACAGCAGCGTGCCCAGCCCGAACCCCACCAGGATGCCTTCCGTGAGGTCGCGGAACACCACCAGCAGGAAGGTGGCCAGCAGCACCACCGCATCGCCCCAGCTGGCGCGGATCAACGCCGCGAACTCGCGCTTCTCGAACATGTTCCAGGAGACCAGCGCCAGCACCCCGGCCAGCGCGGCCAGCGGGATGTAGGCGGCAAGCGGCGCCGCCACCAGCATGAACAGCAGCAGGAACACCGCGTGCAGCATGCCCGAGACCGGGCCGCGCGCGCCGGCGCGCACGTTGGTGGCGGTGCGCGCGATGGTGCCTGTGACGCAGAAGCCGCCGAAACAGGCGCTGGCCATGTTGCCCAGCCCTTGGGCCACCAGCTCGCAGTTGGAACGGTGGCGCCGCCCACTCATGTTGTCCGCCACCACGGCCGAGAGCAGGCTCTCGATCCCGCCCAGCAGCGCAAAGGAGAGCGCCGCCGGCAGCACCTCCATCACCTTCGCCGGCGACAGGTCCGGCAGCGCCGGGGCCGGCAGGCCGCTCGGGATGCCGCCGAACTTCGTGCCGATGGTGGAAATCTCCAGCCCCAGCGCCCAGGTGCCGACGGAGGCGAGCACGACCGCGATCAGCATGCCCGGCCAGTGCGGCCGGAAGCGCCGCGTGAGCAGGATCACCGCCACGGTGGCGAAGGACACCGCCACCGCCTGCGGTGTGATGGTGTGCCGCACCGCCCACAGCGCCTCCAGCTTGTCCACCAGCTCGCCCGGCTCGCGCTCCAGCGACATGCCCAGCAGCTCGCGGATCTGGCTGGCGAAGATGATCACCGCGATCCCCGCGGTGAACCCGACCGTGACCGGGAAGGGGATGTACTTGATGAAGGTGCCCAGCCGCAGGAACCCCACCGCCAGCAGCATCAGGCCGGAGAGGAAGGTGGCCAGGATCAGCCCGTCGATCCCGTGCAGCGTCACGGTGGCCAGCACCAGCACGATGAACGCGCCCGCCGGCCCGCCGATCTGGAAGCGGCTGCCGCCCAGGGCCGAGATGATGAACCCGCCGATGATCGCCGTGTACAGCCCACGGTCGGGCGAAACGCCGGAGGCGATCGCGATCGCCATGGAAAGCGGCAGCGCCACGATCGCCACCGTCAGCCCCGCGATCACGTCGCTGCGCAGGTGGTCGGGCCCGTAGCCCTCGCGCAGCACGGTCACCAGCTTGGGGGTGAAGAGCTCCACGAAGCTCGGGGCGGGGCGCTGCGGCATCCGTGCTCCTCCGGCGGAACCCGGCGGCCATGCGCCGGGACGCAAGCCAGCATGCACCCGTGCCGCCCGCGCGCAAGCCCGCGCCCGGCCCGCCACGGGCAGGGCTGCCGTGTGCGCGCCCGCCCCAAGGCCCACGATTGACTTCCCGGCGCCGCGACAAGACGATGGCGCCAACCCGGCACGCAGCCGGTCCGACAACCAACGGGATCCAGGAGGCAACCATGCGCGACATCAAGCGGCGGACTGCGCTTGCGGGGCTGGCCGCGGTCGGCGGCACCGGCCTTCTGGCCACGCCCACCCTGGCCCAGGGCCGCTACCGCGAGGCACCCTCGCTCGCCGAACAGGTGCGCGCCGGCCGCCTGCCGCCGGTGGAGCAGCGCCTGCCCGAAAACCCGCTGGTGGTGCCGGTGGTGGAACGCGCCGGCGACTACGGCGGCACCTGGCGCCGCGCCTTCCTCGGCCCGGCGGACGCCAACAACTACGTCCGGGTGGTCTACGACGCGCTGTTCCGCTTCTCGCCCGACGGCGCCAGCATCGAGCCCAAGATCGCCGCCGGCGCCGACCCCTCGGCCGATTTCCGCAGCTGGACCATCCGCCTGCGCAAGGGCTCGAAGTGGTCCGACGGCGCGCCCTTCACCGCGGACGACATCCTGTTCTGGTACAAGGACGTCCTGCTCAACAAGGACCTCACGCCGAGCCTGCCGGGCTGGATCCGCAACGCCGACGGCACGCCGGCGCTGGTGGAGAAGGTGGACGAGACCTCCGTGCGCTTCACCTACGCCGCGCCGGCCACGCTGTTCCTCACCGCGGTCGCCAACCAGGACGGCGCGGACCGCACCTACGCCATGTTCCTGCCGGCGCACTACCTGAAGCGCTTCCACCCCGCCTACACGCCGCGGGAGGAGATCGACCGCGCCGCCCAGGCCGCCGGCTTCCGCACCTGGACGGAACTCTTCGCCAACCGCAACGCCCCGCCGGAAAACCCGGAACGCCCGACCATGGCCGCCTGGGCGCCCACCAGCCGCGCCAGCGACCAGATCTTCACCCTGCGCCGCAACCCCTACTACATCGGCGTCGACCCGCAGGGGAACCAGCTGCCCTATATCGACGAGGTGCGCTTCACCTACTTCGCCGACGTGCAGGCGCTGAACCTGGCCGCCATCGCCGGCAACTTCGACATGCAGGAACGCCACATCCAGATGACCAACTTCCCGGTGCTGAAGGAACAGGAGCGCACCGGGCGCTACCGCGTCATCACCTGGCCGACCTTCGGCGGCGCCGATGCCGTGATCGCCTTCAACCAGACCTACCGGGCCGACCCCGAGATCGGCAAGCTGCTGGCCAACCGCGACTTCCGCATCGCCCTCTCCCACGCCATCAACCGCGACCAGATCAAGGAATCGGTCTTCCTCGGCCTCGGCGAGCCGCGCCAGGGCGTGCCCGCCCCCTGGCACCCCTACTTCCCCGGCGCCGAATACGCCCAGAAATACACCGAGTACAAGCCCGACGTCGCCAACCGCATGCTGGACGCCATCGGCCTCACCCGCCGTGACAGCGCCGGCATCCGGCTGATGCCGAACGGCCGCCCGGCCACCATCGAAATCTCCGTGGTGCCTGCCTTCGGCGCCTGGCCGGACGTGGCCCTGCTGGTCTCCAAGGACTGGGAAGCGGTGGGCATCAAGGCCGTGGTGCAGATCCGCGAACGCGCGCTGCACTTCAAGATGAACGAAAGCAACGAGCTGATGACGGAGGTGTGGAACCAGGACACCTCCGCCTTCCCGTTCACCGGCAACGCCAAGGTGGACCCGCGCAACGCCCCCATCCTCACCATCGGGCCGCAGTTCCGCACCTTCATCAACTCCGGCGGCCGCGAAGGCGTGGAACCCACCCCGGAATTCAAGCGCATCATCGCCCTGGTCGACCAGGCCCGCACCGTGGGCCCCGCCGGCCAGATCGAGGCAGCCAAGGAAATCTACCGCATCTGGGCCGACAACCTGTTCGAAATCGGAACCGTCGGCCTCACCCCCATGGTCCAGGGCGTGGTGGTGGCCAACACCCGCTTCCGCAACGTGCCCACAACCCTGGGCAACGACTGGCCCCTGCGCAGCCCCGGCAACGCCCGCACCGAGCAGTTCTTCTTTGCGCGCTGAAGCAAGGCCGGGGTTGCCGTTCCGTATCCAGGCCAGGGGCGTTGCCCCTGGACCCCACCAGGGACCTGAGGTCCCTGGACCCGCATCCGTTTGCGCGCGGAGAGGGGGTGTCTCTGCGGATCGCCGATCC